>JAAESQ010000516.1 GCA_024229275.1 bacterium
AACCCGGACTACGGCGAACCGTCAGCGTGGCAGCCTGGCAAATATCGGGTGAAGGCGAAGGTCGTGGTGGTTTCAGGGGGCGCGGTGAATTCACCGGCTCTACTCCTGAGGTCCGGCTTTGGTCGCACATTGCCGATGCTGGGTCGCTACCTGACTTTGCATCCAGCGCTGATACTCGTCGGGGAGCATGCGCAACCGATCTCGAATTTCACCGGTCATCCCAAGAGCTTCTATTGCGACGAGTTCTGGCGCAGCCATGGCTTTCTGCTCGAGACCTGCATGTACTTTCCGTTCACAACGTCGAAGAACCTGATCGGCTTCGGTGCTGAGCATTCCGAACTCATGCGCGCCTTCCCGCGACTGCAGATGATTCTGGTGCTCGCACTGGACCCTGCTCGTGCAGACAATCGAGTGGTGGTGGACCAGGAGGGTGAGCCAGTCGTCGACTACACCCTCACCGACGATGTGCTCGATAGCTTGCACGAATCGATGAAGACAAGCGCTCGAATTTTCATTGCGGCCGGCGCAACAAGGGTGCACGCTCCGGCCGGCAGTCGTTTTCTCATCAACGCCGAGGATGCCGATCGCATCGACGAACTCATTCCGCGCACCAACGTGAAGCCTGGCAAGATCTCAATCACCAGCGCACATCTCATGGGTGGCTGCAGGATGGGTTCTGACGCGAGTGATTCGGTCACCGACTCCTGGGGCCAGGTACACGGCGTGCCATGGCTCTATGTGGCAGACGCATCGTTGTTCCCGCGCTGCTCAGAAATCAACCCTTACATCACGGTCATGGCCCTCGCGGATCGGGTCGCCGAACGAATCCGAGATAGGGCAGGGGAGTTGTTCGCTTCATGAAGATCAGCGGCGCGCGGTTGGTCGTTCAGGCTTTGGAAGATGAAGGAGTTCGGTACACCTTCGGTATCCCCGGCACTCACAACATCGAGCTTTATGACGCATTGGCGGACTCGTCAGTGGAGCCTGTGCTCGTCACCGATGAAAGATCGGCGTCGTTTCTTGTAGACGGTTTCGCTCGCAGTTCGCAATCGGTCGGCGTACTCAATGTTGTGCCCGGCGCGGGTGTGACACACGCTATGTCGGGCATAGCCGAAGCATTCATGGACAACGTGCCAATGGTGGTGCTCGCCTGCGGCATCCGTTCCGATACCGGAGCGGCCTACCAACTGCACGCCATCGATCAGTGTGCAGTGCTTCGCCCTGTGACTAAGGCCGTATTCCAAGCGACGAATCTGAGCGACGTGTATCCAATGGTGAGGAGGGCCTTCGAACTCGCGAGGCAGCCGACGCCAGGGCCGGTGGTAGTCGAGATTCCCGCTAACCTCTACATGTTGGTGCAACAGGCACCTGAGATACAGTGGGAGGGCGAACCTGAATACAACCTCGAAGCAGATGGTGACCTGGTAGAGGCGGCGGCAAAGATGCTCGTCGACGCCGAGCATCCAGCGCTCTACGTTGGTGCCGGTTGCCGGAGTGCAGCGGACGGTTTGGTGCATTTGGCCGAACGCCTCGGCGCACCAGTGGCGACTACTGTCAGTGGCAAGGGTGTCTTTCCAGAGCATCATCCGTTGTGGCTCTGGAATGGAATCGGCAATCAGGCGCCGCAATTTGTACAGAAGATCATGGACAACTGCGACTGTCTGCTCGCCATTGGGTGTCGTTTTTCCGAAGTCGCAACAGGGAGTTACGGAATCGATCCGCCGGAACAGCTCATCCACGTCGACAGCGAGCCGGAAGTGTTCAACCGTAACTACAAGGCCGCCTTGACAGTGCCGGCGGATGCAGCATCGTTCGTCGAGGCACTGCTCGAGGTCATCGACGGGGAATGCCCCTGGCCCGAACTGGCAACGTCGATCCGGCAAGGCCACGCTGAAGTTTCGAGGGCGCGTGACGCTGTAAAAGGTACCGACCGCGTATCCCCGTTTCACCTGTTTTCAACACTGCAGCGGGTGTGCAGCGAAGACGTTGTGTTCACGGCGGACAGTGGAAACGGCACGTTTCTCGCCATGGAGTACCTGCGGCTGAACCGCCCTGGGTGTTTTCTGGCACCGGTGGATTTCTCGTGTATGGGTTACTCGGTGCCGGCTGCAATTGGTGCAGCGTTTGCCGACCGGGAGCGCGAGGTCGTTGCATTGGCGGGCGACGGCGCGTTTTTGATGACGGGCATCGAATTGCTGACGGCGGCAGAGAACGATATCGGACTCGTGGTGTGCGTGTTGCGCGATGGCAAGCTCGGTCAGATCGCACAATTCCAGAAAATCCCGATGAACCGGGAAACCTGCAGCAAACTGCCGGACTACAGTGTTGAACAGCTCGCGAGAGGAGTCGGGTGTCGATACTTCCGCGCGGTGCGGGACCACGAGCTCGTCGGTGTACTTACAGCTGCCCTCGATGTCAGCAGACTGCAGACTCCAGTCGTGGTCGAGGTGGCGATCGACTATTCGCAGAAGACCTTCTTTACTCGGGGGGTGGTTAAGACCAACTTCTGGCGACTGCCGTGGGGAGACAGACTCCGTATGCTGGGACGCGCCGCTAAACGACGGCTGTAATGACCGTCCGAGACTGTACTAGTAGGTTCAGAGCTTGATGAGAACAGTGAAGGAGTTCGGGACCCGCCGAGCACCCACAGAGTTCAGTGTGAGAAGTAGTGCGCGATTTCATGTTCAGGTTCGAGCTTTGCAGGGTAGAATCATTTGCGGGAATTCCATATTTTTAGCGGAGTGGCAGCCACAGATTCACAAGCCAAGGTAGCGGCTGCGACTCCTGAATCGGAAGGGAGGGGTCGATGCGAGCGTGCAACGTTCTTGTTCTAATTCTGATGGTGATAGGGGTGGGGGCACCGGCTTACGGTGAAGTACCGCCGGTGCAGACCACGCGCGATGCCCAGGGGATCTGGCACATCGAAGGAGGCTCGACGTATGACGTTTTTGAAGCCATGGGTTATGCCGTGGCTACTGACCGTCTCTGGCAGCTCGACTTCAACCGCCGCCAGGGGCGCGGCAGGCTTTCTGAGGTTCTTGGTCCCAGCTACCTGAGTACCGACGTATTCTTGCGCACGATTGGCTATTCGGACGAAGAGCTAACTGCGGAGTTCGAGGCTCTTTCCGAAGACGGCCAAGCTGCCGTTCAGGGTTACACCGACGGAATCAATCGACGTATCGCAGAGATCTATGCCGACTGGAACCAGATGCCCTACGAGTTCTGGGTCGGCAGCTTTGCCTACTTCGTCATGTCAGATCTCGGATTCAACTATCTACCGGCGCCATTTACAGTGAACGACCTCCTGGCATGGACGGCGGTGTTCTTCCGGGGATTCGATCCCGAAGCGCTTTCAACAGGTCAGCTCGACAACAGCAAACTCTTCCAAGGGTGGCAAAAGGTCTACCCGAACGAGTTCATGGCGATGTTCTTCGACATGCGTTGGCTGAATGACCCCTCGGCACAGACAATGATTCCGTCACGAACCGAGACGTCGATTCAGCTCCAGGCGATGAGTGAGTCTGTGGATGTTCCTGCTTTGCCCGGGATGGGTGATGCTGCAGACAGGATTCGCGGTCGAATCGACAACTACCAGCAACAGATGGAAGATCTCGGCATTCGCGTGAAAATGGGCAGTTACGCATGGGCGATTTCGGGTGACAGGACTGATACCGGCAACCCGATGCTCTATTCGGGTCCGCAGATGGGCTTCGATCTGCCGGCCATCGTCACAGAAGGTTCGATTCGCGGCGGCGGACTCGAAGTCTCTGGGATGCACGTGCCCGGAATGCCCGGCATTGCTGTCGGTCGTACGCCTCACCACGCGTGGTCTGCACAGGTCGGCCATGCGCACACTACTGACTACTTCATGGAAGCGCCGCAGAGCGTCCAGTTCCACCGCTTCGAGACTATAAAGGTGGCGGGAGCCGACGACGTTACTATTCCGGTGTTTCGAAGCTCACATGGGCCGATCATCGAACCCATCCCCTTCAACCCGGCCGATCCACCCGAGATTATCGTGTCGTGGGCCTATGCAAACTGGGGACACGAGGCCGATGCTGTAGATGCAATGTTGGATGTCGCACGGGCAACCAGCATCGAAGAGTTCGGTGCCGGCGTTGCGAAGATCGGTGTCAGCCAGCATACCTGCTACGTCGATCGAGACGGCAATATCGCCTACTGGATGACAGGTTTCGACCCGATTCGTGCCCCTGGCACCAATCCGCTCTTCCCTCAGATCGGTGATGGCACCCAGGAGTGGACTGGTGAGTACCGTCCGTTGGCCCATGACTCGAATCCCGCGCAGGGCTATTACGGCGGCTGGAACAACAAGGCCTCGGTCGATTACATGAATGCGCCTCAAAGTGCCTACTACGGACCGGCACATCGGGCGCACGTGATCGAGGAATACCTATCGGTTAACACCGATCTAACGTTCGAAGAGGTGCGTGACCTCGCCCTCAATATCGCCACCACCGACAGCTTCGGCCGCGGTGGCAATACATGGTCCTTTGTGGAGGACGCTTTCAAAGCGGCGGTTGCGAACAGTCCATCGGACAGCCAAAACGCCGCCATCGCCATGCTTGATGCATGGGACGGTCATTTCGTGGCAGGCGGTCCACCCGCATGGCGATTTGGCGATCTTCGTGCCGACGCCTGGGTTCTGCAGGACGCGTGGATTCGCAATGTTCTTTCAATCACCTTTGAGGACGAGTTCTACGATCTCACGGATGTCGGGATGGACTACGATCACCAATCCAAGGCAGTCCTTTTCAACGTACTGATCCGTGCTTTGGCTGGCGATGATGCCGCGGTTCCAACGAATTACGACTGGTTCCGGGACTCGCTGAACGAGGGCAAGCCCACCGATCCAGACGAGATCATCGTCCTGGCGCTCGACTGGGTGATCGCCGACATGGGACTTGGTCCCTACGAAGTGCCGCGAGGGACCATCGACTTCGGTCACCGGTATTTGGGCGGATTACTTGATCCTGTGCTCGGTACATCGTTCAGTAAAATTCACTCGATCCCGTTCTCGAGCAGGTCGACCTATGCTCACGTCGTCGAGATGGGAGAGAACGGCCCGGTTCGCATCGAGAGCATGTTCCCGCTCGGCACTTCGGGCAAGCTCTGGTTCAACGGGACTTTCGTTCCAGATTTCGACCCCAATTTCTTCACGATGGCGCCGGCCTTCGATCCCTTTATGCCGCGCCCGTTCCCACTGTTCGACTGATTGGAGGATAGGATGAACAGAAAACAAGGAATGTGGCCGACTCTGGGGGGGAAGTCCTTGGGGCTGGTC
>JAAESQ010000517.1 GCA_024229275.1 bacterium
CAGCGTAGCGCGGTACGGTGGAGAGGAGTTTCTTGTACTCCTACCAGAAACCAATCCCGAAAAGATCGAGGCCTTCACCGAAAAGATTCGCGCAACCATCGAAGAGTTAGGGCTCCCTCACGCAGCAAATTCCGCCGCGAGCGTACTCACCGTCAGCATCGGTGTGGCATCATGCGTGCCCAGCCAGGACAACTCTGGGGAAGAACTCATCCATGCCGCGGACATGGCGCTTTATGAGGCCAAGAACAGCGGTCGGAACCGGGTAGTTTTCCACGATCCGTCCACGATGAACCCACGCTAGCACCAAGTCGCCTGGTACGCCCAAGCGAGTGAATGGTCAGCACGGAATCGCTCAGGTCTACCGCATTCATGTCTCTGTGTTGTTGCGTTTGCAATTCGACGCATCCGAATGTGAAACCTGCCATCACGGTTCACTATCAAGGCGAAGCAACCATTTGAAAAAAGAGAGCCTCAATCAGCGAAACTCGTCAGCCTGAATCGAGTGTTTTCGCATGAGTTCCCAGAAGACTCTTCGGTTCTTCCCTGCAGCTCTTGCTGCACGGCAAATGTTGCCCTCATGCGCAGCGAGATAGCTCATTACATATGTTCTTTCAAAGTCCTCAACCACCATTTGTTTGGCCTCGCGAAATGGACGCGTATACAGCGAGTCTGAGTTGCCACCGATCCGCAAATGCTCTACGCAAAGTGTACGTCGCTTTGCGCCAAGCGCGACTGCGCGCTGGATGACATGCTCAAGTTCCCGAATGTTCCCAGGCCAGTCATGCTGCAACAGACGGCGATGCGCCTCAGCTGACAACACCTCTGACTTGCCTCCAAACTTCAGGGCATAACGTTTGAGGAAATAGTTCGCGAGCAACGGTATGTCCTCAGCTCTCTCTCGCAAAGGAGGCACGATGAGTCTGAGAACGTCCAGCCGGTAGTACAGATCGCGCCGAAAGCCGCCTTTCGTCACCACATCTTCGAGATCGCAGTTGGTCGCAGCAATCAAGCGAACGTTTGCGACTCGTACTCTTGATGCTCCCAACGGTCGGTACTCGTGGTCTTCTGCAAAACGGAGCAGCTTACCCTGAGATGCTAACGGCAGTGAATCGATCTCGTCGAGAAACAGGGTTCCTTCTTCGGCCTCGCCAATAACTCCGATGGATGCGGCCTGGGCGCCGGTATACGCCGACCTTTGATGTCCAAAAAGCTCGTTCTCGACCAGCTCGCTTGGCAGCGCACCACAGTTCACCGGGCAGAAACTCCCTTTCGTCCTTCCACTCAACTCGTGAAGAGCTCGTGCGCAAAGACCCTTCCCTGTGCCGGTTTCTCCTTCGATGAGTACAGAGGCATCGCACTCGGCGAAGGCGTGCAGTTGGTCGACCATTTGTAAGAAGGCATCGCTTCGACCGATCAACCCATATCTGAGCCCTCTCTGATTGTGAGTTTCCGTATCAACCGCAGAGCAAACTTCGGCAATTCTCTCGATCCTCGGCAAAAACGCCGTTTCGGTGACCGGCGGTGTCACGTAGTCGTCAACACCTAGCCTGAGTAGGTGATATACCGCGGATGGTGAGTCGGTATCGACGACTGCAAGGACCGGCAGCTGCGGTGCAAGTTTTCTAAGACCTCGAACCACGTCTTCGGCACTCGAGAGTCGTGAACGACGAACACTCACAACAGCCGCCGCGGGTTCAGGGTGCGAAATCATACTCTTGAACTTGGTCTTGGAGAAGTCGGTGTCAGCGGATAGAATCGTACTCACCTCAGCGGGAGGGGACATCTTCAGCAGCGAGTTCCCAATCCCAAGCCGGGGTTCCAAGTCAAAGAGAAGAATCCTCCTCAGGCTCAAAACGATCCGCCCTATCTTGCCATTTCTGACAATTCTCTATACGATCCAGTCTACCTTACCACAAGGAATAATCATCTAAACAACAGTATTTGTTCCCATTTATCGTCACTTCGCCTGTGCAAAGTGACCAACGTCACCCAAATCACAATTCAGGCTCCGACGATACCGTATTCTCTCTCATGTCCTCTCTGGGATTGAGACAATTGGCCGCAAAGCTGCCAACCTATCTGGTTCACCCGATCGCACGAGTAAACGTTCGGCTGGCCGACACTTCTTGTCATAGCCGACGATCCACGTCTGGCTGTGCTCTAGAGCCCACTCTCCTGCTTGAAACAGACCCTTAACCCCCCAAGGAGAACCAGCGCTTACCGGATCTCCTTCCATTCCGTTCCCCCACGGATGACGTCTTCCATCCGGTCCACGAATCGCAGATTCCCACTGCTCAGGAGTTGGAAAGCTGACGTGTAACTGTTCGAATTCGCTCAGCCGAGTGCACAACTCCCTCGCCTCACTCAGCTCAATTTCGCGAGGATTAGCCTGACCTTCATTCGGAAGGTTCTGGAGCGGGCGAGGTTCGAAAGGATAGCGCGCGATGAAGAAGCCCTTTGACGGGTTCCATAGTCTGAACCGTACTCCGTGGCCCGGCTCACTACCGTCACTTTCAAGCCAGTGCTGAACAGCAGGTACCCAGCATAACTCGATCTCTGACTTCTCCAGCCAATAGCGATCGTCTTCGGCAACGACCTGCGGCAGCACGTCGAGGTCCGGCGCCTGAGCATCGCCTAGCGGAGTGGTCAGCGAATGGACAAGCATGGCTGCGTTGTCGACGCACAACCCCGAACCCTCAGCGACAAGGCGGCGAAGATGGAATCGCATCCCAGCAGCTGTTTGGAGTTCGGCGTTCGAGTCTGGACCTGGGCGGTGTGGCATCTCCTCATCCGCAAGATGCTCTAACACGGCTTTGCGGAGGGCCTTCAGAATCGCACGATCGCCCGCGTCGGGACCATGCTTCCCCGTACGCGGCAGCTCGATCCGTTTGACGTCCTGCCAGAGGTCGCCGATGCCCTTCCTCGCCGCAATGAGCATCGCCGTGGCGCGAACTTCCCAGTCCTCGTCCTCCAGCCCTGTCCTAAGCACGACCGCTAGGTCCTCGGACCGGGTTGGATCGGTTGCCAGCCATCTCAACATCTGGCGTCGCGTGTGCGCATCCCCTATTCGAGGGAAGAGCGCTGATCGATCTGGATGGCTTGCCTTCTCCCACTCAAGTTGCTGCGCTCCACGTCGAGCAAGGCTCAGAGCCAACTGCTCGAACGTGTCTTGTGCTGCTTGAGCAACCAGCGGTTCACCATGAGTCTTGAGCCTATCCACGCGATCAAGCAAACCCACTGCCCCGAGTTCGCGCACTGCATACAGGCCAAGAAGTAGTTCTCGGGCTTCGGAGCCTGCAAGAAGCTGCTTCAGCCGACGTGGGCTCAGGCACGCCAGCTCACCCGCAATCGATTCACGCAACTCATCTGCATCCCCACCCTTCAAAGCCAATACCCGGAGCAAGACCGCCGGATTGAATGTGTAGGTGATCAATGAGTCCCGGTGACAGTGGCGCCACTGCGCGAGCTCGGGCTCGCCGGGAAGAATCGGCTCACTGACCATCGTGCTCGGACGGGCTTCACATCCGAGCGCCACAAGCCTCTCGTTCACCGTTGCAAAGCTCACCGACGGCTCGAGAATCAGCTTCGTCGCGTCAGACATCTCTTCACCATTCGACTAAACAAGACCGAGCCGCGCCGGGTCAAGTCCGAGCTTCGCCACGATGGCTAGAGGATCTGTTTCTCCGAACACTTCATCAAGAGTCGGTGACGGCATTTGAAACGAGCCTGCTGACATGTTCTGACTCAGCAGCTCGGCAATTGGATCAGAAGTACGCGCCGGATGCTCAAAAACCTCTATCCCCCCTTCGGGTTTGTAGACTCTTAGGCTGAATTTCATCGGCGCGTGCTCGACGGCTACCGTGTAGAGAGTTCTGGCCGGAAGTCCCTTCCGCAGCAATCCTGCCATCAGAGCGCTTTCGCCACCGTAGATAGCAAGGCCGTGTTCGTTCTCTTCGACCTGGAATTGATCCAACGCTGAAGGGGACGTCAACACCGCAACGACCTCGTCTTGAGTTCCTAGCTCTATGAGGCAGGCTTGATGTTCGTCGCTTCCGTGGCCCAGATCGAGAGACAGGCCCATGTTCGCTGCAAATCGCCAGGCGCTCTCCTCGAGTGCGCCGTCGAGCCTACCGTCTCGGTACGAGAAGACGGCCTTGCTTCCGGCATAGCCCGGATGAAGCAGTAGGTGGTAGACGGTCTTTTCCCGGTTAGCAGAGGATGCCTGAGCCAACTCAAGGTCCGGTCCATTTTCGGAGCCGGGTTCGAAGCAAACAACTCCCGTATAGCCTTGAGAGCAAGCCAGAAGCTCCAGTGCTTCGATGCGCCCCTCACTCCATTCGAGTTCGCCGCTCATGATCGCGTATAGCTCGGCTACCGTGAGCGAGGCCAGGACAGCCCAAATCGGCTTTGTTCCTTTCACAGTCTCACCTCTCAGATATCTCCTACGATAATCGCCATCAAACGTGCCCACCGTCGTTCAATGTCTGTTTCACTTAGGAAAAGGATACTTGTTCCCTCCGGCACAATCTCACTGTCGAGAAATCTCTGGATCAGTCGCCTTCCCTCATCAGTTAATTCGCCACTCCTAAACTGGTCTGAAAGAACCAAGACCGGCGGGTTTCCCCTCGCGGCCCTTTTTGCATTCTTCAACTGTCGAACTAAATGCCTCAGCCGATTAGCGAAGTCAAAATCGTCCGACGACAGGGTCTCCCCATCAAGCATTCGGCCGAGAGCCCGCACGCTTCGTTCCCAGCTCTCAGCGCTCCAGGCTTTGACCTCTACTCCCTTCAGCAGCGGGTTCGGTGGTGGCCCAAGTTCGAGAACGAAATCCGGTCTACTACCGACAATATCCCACTGCCGACGAATCGTCAGACCGAGATTCTGGAACGCTTCCGCGACCCTCTCGAACTCCATCTCGCCCGCGAAACCTCTCAGGGCGCTCTGCACACGCCCGTAAAGTTCTGCTTGAGCCCGCGGACTCGTTGCAAACTCCCGCAACGTCCTCCATGGTGTGTTCGGATCAGACGCCATGAACTCAAGCTCGCCGGGATCGAAATTGCGGCTCAAGGCCCAATCAACATCAACCGTTCCGGCGGCCGCTTTCCGCGCCATGACCTCGACCGCATCTTCCGACAACTGGCCGGCGTTGTGCGTCATGAGACGATCGACGTCATCGATGAATTTATTGAGGCGCACGGCTGGCACGTCTCCCGACAGGCCAAGCAGGCGAACCACCTGCGGCCCCCGACCCGGCTGGCTGTCGAGGAGATTGTTGACGCGGCGCAAGAACCCCTCGGCTTCAACTCCTTCAAGCTTGCCAACTGCTCGACCGATTGATTCAATCGTGCCGGCCGTAACGCCTCCGACACGAGTGGTGATACGTCTGGTGGCTCGTAACATCGCTGCGGGGTCAGCGCTACTTGCCGCAGCACGGATGAATCCATCTAGCTCGCCGGTCCGCGTCGGTCGCGCGGCGAGAGTCGAGACAAGCTCATCGACGAAACGACGACTCCGCCCTGGATCACCCGCCAAGCGCGCCATTGCGTCGGAAACTCGGCGCATTGCTCTGTCCGAGAGGCCATGCGGTTCGGAGGCCAGAATCCCAGTGAACTGCCTCAGTCTTCTAGCAAATGCCACCGGGTCATTGGATCCTGCCAACGCCTCCAACATTCCGCCGAGACTCCGTGCACTGATAGGAGTGGCGTCTTTGGTTCTAGCGGTGATCGCCGCTGCTCTCAAACCGATATCGTCAATACTGTCGCTGATCGTGTCTACCAGCTCGCGCGCCGCTGCGGGGTTTGATGCGCTAAGTTGTTCAGCCGCGTCTGCAACTGATCGTAGTGCGGGTGCCGGAATCGATCCATCATCGCCTGATGCTACTTTTGCGACGGTCTTCAGGAATCCCTCAGGGTCGTCCATGTTTCGCGTCGCGCGAAGGAAACCTTCGAGGTCGGCGGACCGGCGTCCCGAGTTGAGCACCTCGTCGACCTGTGCGAGCATCCGCACGGCTCGCTCCGGATCAAGACCGTCGGCCTGCCGTGCGATATCCTCATAGATCTCCGCGAACGCGGGCGTCGATTTCGCCCGCCCACGCAGTCGATTGAGCGTTCGCCGCGCCTTGCTCACGTCTTCAGCGTCAACAGCCTCTCGAAGTGTATTCATCAAACTGACGTCAGCGTCGACCCGCGGCGGTAGCGGTGCCTTGCTGAACAGTCTCGGGGGCTGATCGAGGAAATCGGGAGGATTGAGTTCTCCCCGCGCCATGCGTACCCGGTCGGCCGCCGGCAGATCGGTGACCTCGTCGAGGCGAGAGCGTAGATTGCCGAGCGCCTCCTCAGCCTCTCCGAGCTGTCGTCTGAGAGAGCGCTGCAGCGCAGGATCGTCGGCGGCCGCGGCGATGTCATCCGAAAGCCCGCGTATCAGTCGATCCTGGGCGTCGATCTCGAGGTCCAGCTTGTTGCGGTAGAGACGCAGCTGGTCGGCGAGGTCGAGGGAGTCCCAATTCCTGAGCACCGACTCGTCGAGACTGTCGAAGTGGCGGGCGAAGCGCGGGTCGCGGCTCTGAAGTAGGTGGATTCCTTCTTCGCGCAGCACCCGCGGATCAGCGCTTTCACGCATGATGACCCGTGGACGGCCGTCCTCAATCACTACTACCGCCTGGCCTCCCGCACTCCGGGTCAACCGCTCGAAATCGGCGTCGCTGACGACATCGACCGTGGTATCGGCGAACTGGCCCCGCTGTGCCGGAGGAATGCCGCTCAGCAGCTCGCCACGCATTGCGCGTTGGGCCGATCGGGTTGCCGCTTCGTCAGCCTCGCGACCAACAATGCCGGCATCCAGATCCTCCAAGAAATCGCTGTAGCTCCGTCCTGGGTTTCCGGTCTGATAGTCCTGCCACATGGCCAGTCGGTCCGCCGGTGTGCCCCGACGAGCGAGCACATCAGGCGACTCCGCATCCGACATGATGCGACGACCGCCTGGTAGGAACTCGTCGGCGTCAGCGTTTCTGGCCGCACCAGGCGGTGCGCCGAGCCCGCCGAGACTGCCCAATCCGCCGCTGAGGCCGGCGGCGATACCGGTCTCGATCAAGGTGCCGGTCATGATGTTGGTGAACGGACTGCCCTGGCGCCAGTTACGTTCATTGAGCATGTTCCCGGTCAATGCCGACGGCAGGGTCGACGCGACGCCTTCCGCACCCTCTGCGAGACCATGCGCCAGCAGCCTCGTGGTGGCTCGGTTGCTGGCGGCCATACGCGCGAGAGTACTCATCGGCATGCCGTCGACCACCCGCAACAGGGCATTTCCCATTCCTGCTGTGAGCGCGGCCGCCGCAACATCTACAACACCAACAGCTATATCGAGGCCCATCTCCTCAACACCGTACGCGCTGCCACGCAATGCAAGCTTTGTGGCGACCGTAGCCACAGCTGCCGCACCCGCCGCAGTCGCCGCGACGGTGGCACTACTCATCACGGCCGCGACGGCAGCACCAATACCCGGCGCCGCCGCACCTCCGGTAACGACGGTCAGTACAATCGCGCCGACGATGACGACCACCGTCGCAGCGATCGCTGCAACAGTAGCGGCCGTATCGGCGAGGGTATCGACCGCACGGCGGTGGTCTTCGATCGACCGATCGAAGCTCTCATTGGCGAGTGCGAAATCGGCGTGAGCTACCGCGTACTCGGGTGTGCCAGGCTCGAGTCCTTCGAGGGCCTGGAAGTCCTCCTCGAGACGAGTCGAGCGGCGATCCATTCTCTCGCGCTCTTCGTCGGAGAACATGTTGCCGAGCCAGTAGGCGTTTCGCTCGTAGTCGAGACGACGTCGCGCTCGCTCGAGTCGCTCCTCCGGGGTTTGAGGCTCACCCTCGAGCATGAGTTCGAAGTCGAACTCGTCGCGACCGCTGAGCTCGGACAGCACTCGATCGTCGAAGTCCTCTCCCGGATTTGCTCGCTCCCAGGCTGTTCGGATTCGCTCAATCTCCGCCGGGCTTCTTCCGGCGAGAGTACTGCGCAACGCATCGACGTCGGTCCCCGGCCCGTCGATCGCGTAGTGAATCTCTTGCTCCGGCTCGAGATAGCCACCCTGATTGAGCAGATCCCGAGCCATCTCCTCGTCGTTGCCCGACATGTTGAAGGCGATGAGAACCTGCAGGCCGCCGCTTCCCCACCGGCTGTACTCGCTGTCGTATCGATCCTCGAGTTCACCCATGTACTCGAGCCCGCGTTCACGGGATTCTTCGTTGATGCGCGTCGTCAGGGCGTTACGCTCGCTTGCCCAGTTTTCTCGACTCCACGGCTCACCACGCAGGCGCGCGATCTCCGCCCGATTCTGCAAATCGAGTCGCAGATCGCGTTCAACTTCGGTCCGCGCCCGCCGGTACTGTGACCGTAGGATGCCGTTAACGACGTCGTCGTCGGTGGTGAAGCCTCTGCGTTCGACCTCCAGTCGCGCCGCGTCGGCGGCAACCATGTCGTTGTCGGCAAGCGCGTTGGCGAGGTCGAGGTCCGGACCCTCCATCTCATCGGCAAAGGCTGCGCGCAGTGCACACTCACCATCGGTACGCTCGGGATCGCCGTACTCGGTCTCGTAGGAGTCCTCGATGGCACCGTTTCTCCGCCGGATCTCCTCCTCGATCCGCGCCGTATCCCAACCGTTGGCGGCGGCTTCGGCCTCGACATCACGGCGGACTTGGTCATAGACCTGATTGATGTCTTCTTCGTCGGTCCCCCACCCCAGAATCCCTCCGTACATCGCCTGATCGAGCGCAATGGCGTCGGCCCTGGCCGTATCGCCGTCGAGCAAGGCCTCCGCTCGATCGAGGTCATGGTCCTCCATGTCTCCTCGGAGGTCTTCTCGAAGATCGACACCGTACTGCTCCTGGTACGCGGCAAGAATGCGTTCCCGTTCCTCCTCAGTCTTGCCGCGAAGCACGGTCATGATGGTGGCTTCGTCGGTCCCCCATCCCGAGACGGCTTCGTTCAGAGCGGCTGCATCGGCGAGCGACTGATCGCCCTCGAGCAGAGCTTCCGCCCGAGTCAGCTCGGCGCCCGACAGCTCGTCCTCGAGCTCTGCAGAGAGATCGCCACCGAACTCCTCTGCATAGCAGTTACGAACCGCTGCCGCCTGGGTCGGAGTGAGACCTGCCAGCGCCCGATAGACGAGAGCTTCGTCCGTTCCCCACTGGTCCACCGCCTCGTGAAACTGCGACGCACGGGTGTAGGCGTTGAAACCCGGCGATTCTGAAGCTCCAAGCTGACCGACAGTCTCCCACTCAGCCTGCGGCTTTGCGACAACCTTCTGCTTCATGCTTCTGATCAGCCCCGGCTTACGCTCGGCGGAGACTCGCTGCCTCATTCCAGCTGCGATCGCTGCGATGGGATTGCCGGCATTGTCGCCTTCGAAATATGCACGCACAATAGCGCGCTGCTCGTCAGAGAGACTTCGATCGGCGAGCAACGCGTTATGGTCGATGCCGCGCGCCGCCAGAGTCTCGAGGCTGGAGACGAAGCCGAGGTCGTTCACGAGTGCGTTGCGCTCAGCTTCGGCGCGCGCCTCTTCCCAGGCGGCCGAGTCGTCACGGGCGTCCTGAGCCCACTCCGTGAACATGCGCCAGATCCGCTGCCAGAAGCTCGAGTTCTCTTCGATCTGGCCGCCTGCCCACTCGCGAATCAGACGACGCGCTTCGGTTGCGGCGTCCTCCATCCCACTGCGGTACTCTCGCGTCGTCGTCGCGGCTGCGGTCTTGAGCACTCCGACGCGGCGACGGATTTCCCGAATGCTCTCCTGCGCCCATACGAATCCCCCTTCGCCGTCGGCGCGGGCTTCTGCTTCCGTCCGATCCTCGTCCTCTTCGGCGGCAGCGATCAGTTCTCTCTGTTCCTCGCGCGCGACTCGCGTGTACGCGCCTTCGAGCGTCTGTCCCGCGGCCGTCAACGCCCGTTCCCTACGTCCTCCGGCCTGTTCGTAGAACACGTCCTGGCGCGCAGAGGTCCGTGCCACTCCGCGCAGCATCCGGTCGCGCTTCATCTCGATGACCTCGGGGCTGTCCTCTCCCGAGGCAGCAGCCGCCTGGCGTTCGGTGTTTTCGTCTACAGCCTCACGCGCACCGGCGACCGAGTCGGCGGTTTCCTGCCCTTCCTCGTCGAGCTCCTCTCGACTCTCGGAAGCGGCTTCGGTCAGCTCGTCCCGCGCCTCTCCTTCCGCCGTCTCCAACGTATCGCTCCGACCCTCGACCGCAGCATCGAGCTCATCGGCCGAGATACCCGCCTGATCTGCTATCGCACGCACCCGGGTTCCGATATCAGTGGCGAGTTCGTCGGCAAGTTCGGATCCGATTTCCGGGTATTTGACATTGAGCGTCTGCCTCGGATAGGCCTCTTTGCGCGCATCCTCGACGATCTGGTCGGCGGTTTCGTCGGGATTCCTGAGCGCCTGCGCCAGCACCCGCACGAGCTGTTGGCGCGTCTCTGCGGACGGATTGAAGGGCGGAGCTTCTGAAGGTGTGGCTACTGTATCGACGAGAGTCAGCGGCGGAGCATCGGCGGCTCGGTCCGGGTCTTCCGGCCCGCGACCGGCGGCTTCGTTGATCGCCTCCCCTCGTTCGACGTTGGGGTCGGCGCGGGTGCCTTCCGCCCCCGCGCCTTCCTCTTCGGCAGCTGGCGCAGGAGGAGTGAGACGCGTTCCAAGGTCGGGCGCTAGATTCGTTCGAATCGTCGGCATGGTCCCCCGCGGGCTGCGTTGCAGGCTCGGAAGGGTCTGCTCGGGGAGGCGTTGATCAGAGGCCTCCTCGACCGCCTGATCGGCGGCCGGGACCGGACTCGGCGGCGGTTCGGCCGGGACCTCCACGTCTTCCGGAGGCGGTTCCACAGCAGCCACGGCGTCACGGGCGACGCCGCCTCGACGACCGCGCATCGCGGTCGTCGACGTTGTGGCCGAGGTCCGCACCCGAGCCGCTCCTGCCGGGGCGTCTCCGAGACTGGGCTCGGGGAGAGCGGACGCAGCACCCGATACTTGCGAACTCCACCTGGCGAGATCCTCTCCGACACCACCTGCGGTGGCGCTCTCACCTCCGGCCTCTGTTGCCTCCTCGGCGATTCCTGCATCGTCAACGGCAATCGCCTCATCAGCTGCCTCCTCACCGGCGCCCGACGAGGCGTCATCTTCGGTCTCCGACTCGACAACTTCGGCTCTCTCAGCAACATCGCCTTCACCAAGTTCAGGGGCTTCCTCTGTGAGCGACCCATCACCCTCCGTCGGCTCAAGCTCCACCGCTGCAACCTCGAGTTCACCTTCAATTTCATCAACAGGCTCGACAGATTCCTCTGCAGGTGGTTCTTCTACTGCCTCTTCCTCAGTGGGCTCCGAAGGCGGTTCGTCTTCCACATCGTCGGCCGGCGCGGCGCTAGCGACTTCTTCTTCGGTATCGACTTCAACGCCATCGATATCGCCTGCTGCGTTCTCCTCCTCCGCCACCCGCTCCGGAGATGCCGTGTTCGTCTCCTCTTCAAACTCCATCACCGGCGTATTGACCGGCGGTGTCGCCAGCAGAGCACTCACCAGTGCCTGGTTGCCGAAAGCGGCCTGAAGACGAAGAGGATCACGCGCGAAATCTTGAAGATCGAGCGGGGCACGGCTGAAGACCAGCTGTCCCGGCTGTGCCTCCAAGGTCGGGGATCGCGCTCGGAGAACCGCGGGAACTGCCGCCGATAGGCTTTGGTCGACGCGAGGTCCGGCTCTATCCGTGGGCCGTTTGGTTAGGGGATCTGAACGTCGCCGTTGCAACCGGTCTAGTAGCCGGCGACGGCTCACGACGGATCTCCGACGCACCCCGCGTAGCGACCGAGCTCAGCGGGCTGCAACAGTCGAGCTTCCCTCTGGTATTGGCGCGACACTCCACGCACCACGTGAACCATATCGATTTCGCTGCCGGACTGACTTGCCGCCAAAAGGGCGGCAGTGCGAGCCGAGTTCACAATGCTTCCTCCGGTCATATCGAGGCGCGACAGGGCCTCATAATCAACGCCGGAGCTGACCGGTGCGGTCGACGGAAGAGCGATCCTCCAGATCCGTTTCCGCTCACCTTCTCCTGGGCGAGGGAAGTGCAGCGTCACCTGAAAACGCCGAGTGAACGCCGCGTCGATATTGTCCTTAAGGTTGCTCGCGAGGATCACCAGCGCAGGCGAGTCCTCCAACCGTTGCAGCAGGTAGCTCACCTCGAGGTTGGCGTAGCGATCTGTACCGTGCTGAACCTCTCCACGCTTTCCGAAGAGCGCATCGGCCTCGTCAAAGAACAGCACCGCGTGACTCTCCTCGGCCTCTTCGAAGGCTGCTGAGAGGTTCTTCTCGGTCTCACCCACCCACTTGGAGACGACGCGCGCCAGATCGACTCGGATCAGCGGCACTCCGAGATCATGAGCGATCACCTCCGCAGCCAGAGTCTTTCCTGTGCCCGAGTCGCCGCTGAAGAGCACCTTGATGCCGCCACCGCCGGTTACCAACCGGCCCAGACCCCACTCATCTGACACGCGCGGCCACGATCGGTGGAATTGGGCGATCTCCATCACCTGGGAGTGCAAGTCGTTCGGCAGGACGAGGTCAGCCGGCCCGCGGCGAGGCACGACAATGGACGCGAACTTGTGGCTGCGTTGCTGGGTCACGGTTGCACAAGCATGATCGAGGTGCTGTTCGATGGGCGCAGGCCGACCATTGCCAGACAGATAGGAGGCATGAGTGCGCGCCACCCGTGCCACAGCCTGAAGCTCGCGTTCGCTGAAGCGGAACTTCGCCGCCATCTCATGCCGCCGACCGTCCGAAATCTCGGCAAGTGTGTCCGACCACATTGTCTTGCGGTCGACGAAACACGGCGGTTCGGCCTCGAGTTCCGCGTAGCTGCGATCAGCGAGAATCGCTATCGGGCGCCAGGGATCACGGCCGACGAGAATTGCCGCGGCTCCACTCACAACCAGCATTTCGGCCACATCCGCGGCGAGCGCTTCCGCATCGGGACCGGAGATGCACTCGGTCTCGATCCACAACACCGAGCCAAGCGCCGCGGCCTCGACCGCCGCCGCCCGTAGCTCTGCCGTTCGTTCCCTGGTTGTTGGTGGCAGGCCTGTCAGCCGGAGACGCCGACCCCGGCGACCACTCTGTTTAAGAAGTGCCATCGCCGCCTCGCGGGAATCATTCGTTCGCCGACCCCAGACTCCGACGACCTCGACCGATCCCTCTGCGAGTGCCAGCGCCACTTTCATCAGGCGCTCTCCATCCATTCCCGCCGGGGACCGGCCATCGTCTGTCGGGATAATCTCGCGGGGATCGAAGAACAGTCTCGCCGGATCGCCGCACCCGCTGAGAAGATAATCCATGACACCGGCGCACAGACGCAAGTCTTGTCGCAACTCGGTGGCAGCGTCGTAGCCAAACAGAACGCCGCAGCGACGAAGTGTGCCCATAGGCCCGAAGGTACGACGCAAACCGAGTCTGCTCTGCGAGACCGGCCTCAGGACTCGACCAATCAACTCGACGGAGGCCAGGCGGCGATTCAAATCGTCGTGCAGGTAGCCGTAGATTCTTTCGTAGATACGATCCACCTCAGGCGCGCAACAAAGAAGCAGGGCAGTCTTTTCGATCGCGGTCAGACCCAGCGAGTCGGCCAAGGACTGCAGTGGCAGAGTTGCTCCGGCACGTGCCGCCCTCTCGACGAGCAAGGCCTCGGCTTGCCCATATGCCGAAGATCGACTCAACTCTGACGACCCGAGCCGCCTCTCCACCAATCCTTGTTCAGCTCGCACAAGCAGTTCGACCGCCTCCTCGTCGCTCACCCCCAACACAGAAAGGTTCGCCGCCGAGGAGAGTGAGTTCTCGGCCCGTTGACGGTCCACCGTTCGACGGAGAAGAGGATGCAGCGTACGCAGCGAGAGCAGCAGATGCTCAACGGCCAGCGTCGAGGCCCGAAGCTCCGGCGTCGTCTGCGCTTCCAAGATCACCCTCCGCCAAACTCGACCCGGCGGCCTCCGAGCCAGGGAACGTTCGCAACGTCCTGGAGCAGATCGTGCTCGTAGAGGTCGCGATATCTCTTGCCGAGAGGAAGCCGAACCTGGACGGATTCTCGACGGAAGCGAACAACTCCGTCGAGGTCCGCAAAACGCTCCAGAGTCAGCGAGGGATCAACGGCTTCGCTGTCGCGCCAGAGCTCCCACGCGATGATGCCGAGAGCGTTGGCAACGGCCAGGCTCACGCTCCGTTCGAGGCGGTTGTCGGTGTCCAGCGCCACCGCCGGCCGATTCTTGAAGAGCTGATCCACGAGACCGCGGGTCATCGCGACTGTATCCTCGAACTGCCTCATGATCTGGCGGCACGGAACCGAGATCGAGCCCGTACGGTTCTGCCACCACCTATCTCCATCCGCTCCTGGAACTCGATGCCAAACATCATGTCGCCCCGGCGGCGTGTCGGTAACAAAACGAAAGCCGGCCCGCGTCAAGGCAGAGAAGAGGCCGGGATCGGTAACCTCTCGGGGCAGAACGAGCAGTGGGTTGTCAGCGATCTCGAGAGCCGGCAGGAGTTCTTCCAGGCCGGTCGTCCAAACGGCCGAGAAAAGACCTTCAGGATCGAGCAGCAACAGCCCCCCTGCTGAGCACTCCGGCGTCGACCAAAGCAGCAGTGGGCTGTCGACGTTTCGCCCAGACAAAGTCGAGTCACTCACCGCGGCGTCGAACATCCCAGTGAATCCATCGAGCTGGCGTGCGAACTGCGCCAATCCCTTGTGCGAGACGGGTTCAGTCAAGCCAGCGAAGGCCGCTGCGCTGTTCTCCGCCGCGCGGCTCCGGCTCCATCCCCTCGCCGGCGGGTCGAGCACCTTGTACGCGAGAGCGGTGGCCCAATAGCTCGCATCATGGCGACAGTCGGCGAATTCCATAGCAACCATCGCTGCGTCGATCAGACCGAGACGCGACAACGGAGAAAGCATTAACCACGGCAACGTCGAAGCGACGCGGATATCGAGGTCGACAGTCGGATTCAGGTCAACACTCGATGCCGGTGAGACCCGCTGCCGGCTCCCACCCACCTTCCGAGGAGCGTCAAAGGCCTCCATGGGCTGCGTCGGCTCGGTGTCGGTTGCGGCCGAACGGGCTGCCCGCCCAGGACGGGCCACATCTTGTTCGACAGCTTGTGGATAACTCGCAGTCTCGGCAAGATCGAAAATGTCGACGTTGAATTCGCCTTCGGCAGAGGCCTCGGCTACTGCGCAAATCCAGCTCCGCAATAGTTCAGATGAGCCTTCACCGAGCGTCGGTCTCTCTGACATGGTTGGCCCGCCTTCGAGTTCCAGAGACGCGCCAGCGCCATTACTTCCATGAGGTAACACTTCAAGAAGGAGCTGACACCACCGAGCCAGCTCCTCCCTTGAGCAAACTCGCAGCGCCCAATCCAGAAGCCCACGTTCACGCCATCTGAGAATCCCGGAGAGCAGGATCTGAGCGATGTCAGTCGAGGCGGCTTCGCTGAGTACCGTCAAGGGCTCGACTCGCGGCTCCTCCGCATCACTGGGTCCATCTGGCGGCTTGTATTGGGCGGCAGCTTCGAGGATCGCCTTGTCGAGGCTTCGAGCGAGCGCTTCCCGCACCTTCTTCGCGCCTTCTCCGTCCGTGGTCAGCTTGAGGTCCGACCGTTTGACCTGCAGCCGAACTTCGATCCGTTCGCGGATTTCGTCGACGCCATCGGCCGGAATCAGCTCCGCGAGCTTCGTTGCGATGAGTTCCGGGACCACACCAAGCACATCTTCGAGCAGTCTCCGCGGGTCTGCCCCCCAGCTCCAGCCCCCGCAACGGACGAGCCGGAGTGTGCACTTGTGTATGACGATTTCTGTCATCGTGCTGCCCTCGCGGATCCTGCGTCAGCCCTTTAGCTCACGGGACCGCAACGTGGCCGATGAACGTTTGGTAACCGGGAGCCAGAAGCAAAACCGCGTAGCCCCCCGGAGTCAGTGTGAAATTCTCTGAACTTGTACCGGTCGCAGGTATCGCGACTCGCCGCAGAACAGGCTCTTCTCTAGGGGCTTCAAGCTGGACCCAGACTTCGATATCTTCTGGCGGCAGCGGCACCAGAGTGACCGTCAGCTTGGTGCCGTCGTGAGCCACCGGGCTCGCGCCGCCGGTGATCTCGGAAGGTTCATCCGGCAAGCCGTCGACGAGCACGAACGGTCGCGGTGCCAACAGGACCTGCTGGACTCGATCAACGATCTCGACTCCTAGGTGCCGGGCTGGAACGTTGAGCAGGCGATCTCCGGTGTCGGGATCGCGGATCAACAACGCATCGCCGACGATGTCCGCCGGCTCCAGGGCGCCTTCAGGATCGGCAGTCCGGGTCAGTGCACCGAGCACATGGCCGGTCTCGGCAAAAACAACTACTGCCATCTTTTCCATCAGCTGCCTCCTCCGTCGGCGGGGAATGCCATCATTACGTAGTCGCAAACTCCTGGAAGATCCTCGGACCCGACAACGCCATCCGTCCGGAACCAGCGTGTTCTGCACAACACGCGTCGCCCCGAAACGCGACACTCGTAAGGCAGCGCCATCCACTTCTCGGCTGGATCGAAGCGCGCCGGCGCCTGAAGGTGGGGCGTGACGTGAATCTGCAGCACGACCTCGCCGTCATCGACCTGCTTTTGTGTGATTCCGACCGGCAAAGGCACCAGCATGCCGTCAGAGACGAGACCGGATTCGACCTGAACGCCACCCGCCAGGGCACCGACGATCTTGCCGGTCACGGTGAGATTGCCGTCTGCGTCGACGGTCATGACCGGAGTGAGGTCACCCGAGCTGTTTTGTGGCCCGAATCGAAGTGCACCGTCGTCCTCGCTGGTGATCTCCAGTGCCGCACCACCCTGGACGGTCTCCTCCTCGGCGCGCACGACAACACGCCCTCCGACCGCCTGGACCTGGTCCGCCTTGACCCCGACGTAGCGCCTGCGAACGCCTTCGTAGGACTCGTCGACCGCGATGAACTTTTTGATCGAGGCATCCCATTGCACGAATCCAAGCAGGATTCGCCATGGCGTGCTGGTCAGGCCGGCACTCGGTCCGGCGTCGATTTCCGGCACGGTCTGCTGTTCGAGATCGAGTTCGTCACCTTGCCTCCCGAAGCTGATCTCGAAGGCTTCGGAAACACGCGACAATCCGCCCATTCCGCAGGAGCCTACGATTGCCTGCGATGAATCCTCCTGGCGATCGCGGCCCTGGAGAAAGACCGGATACCACGCATCCATGTCGGCAATCGCCACATTCAGTTGATCAAACAGGTCCGACGAGAGCTGTAGCTGGTCGGCGACGACGATGTGGCGGCCGGTTCCGTCGACGGCCATACCTTCGTTTACAGCGACATCGACATAGGTTTCTCCTGCCGCGGTCTGGCGATCGCTAGGAACAAGCGCGAGTCCCTCGGCGATGCCCCAGAGGTGTTGATACCGCTGATGGCGCGCGAGCGCCCCGCGCGTGTGGTCCACGGTACCGTTGAGGTCTGCCGCGCTGACCACCTGGCCTTCGAAAAAGCTCGGTCTCTTAATGTATTCAGCCATGGCCTACCTCGTACTCTCGAGCTGCTCCAACCGCTTCATGAGTTCCTTGTTGGAGCGTTCCAGTGAACGCATCGATTCGCGCAGCTTCGTGTTGGCGGCCCTTACGTCCTTGAACGCTCGGGTCTCTCTCATGCTCGTCGCCGTGAGGCGGTTCTTCAGCTGCCTTTCGAGGCCGTCCATTCGCGGAGCGAACTCAGCGACGGCCTCCGGAGCCGGTGCGTCTGCGAGCGCAGTGAAAACGCGCGCGTCCACGACCCTTTCGAGGTTTTCGATGATCATCGGCTCTTTGAGAATCTCGATGACATCCGGCGCTGTGAACTCCGCCTCGGTCTTGCCGCCAGCAAAAAGCTCCGGAAGTCTGATGCTGAAATCACGAAACTCGGGACGCTCGAACGCCCCGGTATCGACCGCCACCCGGTGCACGTTTCCGGCGAGATTTACGAAGGAGCGCGCTGTGTCCTGCTCTAATCCGGCGATGTTGAACAAGGTCGTGAAAGTTTCGTCGTTCTCGATCGTGCTGTAGGTCGGGGTTGAATCGCTGAAGTAGGCGATGTGCTCGGTAGGGGTGAAATTCACCTGCTTCGTCTTGAGTTTTCGCGGCTTCGACAGGTGACCCCGCGCTTCGCAACACAACCACTCGAAGACCGAACCGATGGAGCGCAGGAAAGGGAGCCAGTATCGCATCGTCGGCCAGCTCAGCACAAAGGTTCGCTCCAGATTGCAGATGTCGATGACCTCGCAATCTTCGATCGTGAGGCAGGCAAGCAATACGCCCGGGTCCTCGCACGGAGGACAGGGTGGATTGAGGGCGCGACAGATACAGTCGAGGAGGTAGCGGATCACCGCCTGCGCTAGCTGAAGCGCGACCTGGGCCGCGAGCTCCGGATTCTGCTGCGCGTTGGAGATCGAGATCGATTCGACCTCCTTGCGGAGCCGGCAGTCCGTCGTCGGCGATTGATCAAGGCGAGACAACAACCACTCGCGGATTCCGGCGAGGTCCCGCGCCTCCTGCATCTTCATGACGGTGTCGGTCGGCACGCCGTTGGCGAAGAGGTAGTGCTCGAAGCCCACCGCTTCCGGCTGTACCTGCAGGTCGGTATAGCGTTCGATGTCGGCGCTGATCGCCTCCACAACCCGCCGGTCGCTTTCGACGCTGAGCGTGGGCAGCAGCTCGACGAAGAGTGGAGCCATTTCCCGCACCTGGCCGGCCGTCGCTTCGACCGAACCCGCAATCCCGGGCGTCAGCGCTTCCTGTTCCTTCTTCGCGTTTCCGTCGAGGGTGAGGTATCGGGCCACCAGTGTGGCACCTCCGTGGAACTGATCCAGCGCTTTGCGCAGGCGAATCTCGTCCGGAACCTCACCCTTCTCTTTCACCGCAATGGAGAACTCAGTCAGCGCCGCTGCCGCCTCATCGAGCGCAGTGTGGTTATCGACCGTAAGCGTGATGGTCGGCTTCTCTCTGTACATGAGTGCCGCCGTCTCGGTCTGAGACGCGAGCTTGTGGTATCGCTGCGAGCTCGCGAAGGTCTTCTCGGCCCCCGCGAGATCGGCGATGCAGCATCGAATCC
This sequence comes from bacterium, assembly GCA_024229275.1. Lineage (GTDB taxonomy): Bacteria > Acidobacteriota > Thermoanaerobaculia > Thermoanaerobaculales > Sulfomarinibacteraceae > JAAESQ01. The sequence continues at coordinate 19,147 of JAAESQ010000517.1, forward strand.
GCGTCAACAGATCGTCAGGTTCCGGTTCCTCACTGGGACACCGAAGTTCGAAGCGAAAACCCTCTTCGACACGGGTAGGCTCGCACGGCAGCTGACCGCACGGTTCCTCCGTCACGTAGGGCGCGACCGGTTCGGTGAGATTCTCGCAGTAGTTCAAATAGAGGCAGTAACGCCGCGACGGATTGGTCGGCTTGACGTCTTCGGCGCGCTCCTCGTTCGCAAGCATGCCCGGACGCGGGGCGTCGGTCATGTCGTGGTCCTCGCAGGGATCGCCACAGTCGTAGCCGCCCAGCTTCTCGATCCGAAGGCGCCGGACCATGTCATTGATGTCCAGCTCCTTCGGGCACGGCACGAGGATGTCGTTGCCGCAACAATCGAGTGCGTATCCCGGCTCGACGAGGACCTTGCCTCCGCCGCATGGGTGGCAGGTGACCAACAGCCCGCAGACGACTCCGGAACCGTGCAGATGCCGGTTGTGCAACCTACTCTTGTGGACCACATAGTCGGCGAGGAGCTGCAGATCGTCTTCGGTCAACAGTTGACCGGCGAAGAAGCGCGGACGTGTGATGTTCTGCGGCTCGCAATCGCCGCAGGCCGTGATGTCACAACCGCAGGGCGACTTGCTGCTGCCGCCGCATCCGCACCCGGAGCCGCCACCGCAACCGCAGTCGGTCTTCACTATTTCAGAGGTCATTGAATGGCTCATTGTGTGCTCCTGTTATTTGATGAAGATCCAGCTCTCGCAGAGCCCGCCGGCCTGGCCGCTGCCTGATTCCCACAGGCCGGTCTTCAAAGGTGGATCGAGGCAGGACTCGAATGACACCTCAGGGTGTTCACGATCCGCGTAGTCCTCCAGCAGAGGCAATCGACCACCGATGTGATTTCCGTCTACGGCCCGACAGCATTCGTCGAGCACGAAGTCGGCCCGAAGACGGATCAACACACGGTCACCTTCGTGGAACTTATCGTCGGAGGACTGTCGATAGCGCAGGCGATCGGTAGTCAGAGTCGTCGGCAGGTCGACGATCTCGCCTGCCACGTGGTAGATACTCGCGCTGCGACCGGCACCGCCTTCAATCACGAGAATCTCGGCAACTCCGGGCCGAAGTGTTTCGGTCAGGACGGGCCGCGAGAACCGAAACTCGAGACCACTGTTCGACCCTTTGCGACCGAAGAGCTTTGCCGCCTGATCGTCGGTGTACTCACCACCGTGCACCCAGCTGATGCCGGTGATGGTCGTCAGGGTGTACTTGCTGATCTCACGCCGCACCTCAGTGTGAATGTCGTCTGCTTCCACCGGCACGCCTGGCGCGAAATGATCGATGCGCGCGAGTAGCAGGCACGATTCGCAGCAGGAGCAACAGCAGGTCTCACAGCGCGTATCCTCCGGCGGCGGTTCGAGACTCACCACGATTCGGTACGAGTCCTGAATCTTGGCGTAGGCGCATGCGGCGGCGGGTGAGCAAGTGTCGGCCGCAACCGGCCGTACCGGCTCGACCGGCAGCTCGCAGTAGCACACGCTCAGGTAGACCGTCCCCTCCTGGTGTTCCTCGATCCACCTCTGATCGGCCGGACTGAGCGCCTTCCACAGGTCGACGGTATGCGGATGGCGCAGGACGATCTCGTTTCCAAGACAGTCCAACGCAAACCCACACTTCAGCACCACCGTCCCTCGAAGACCGGGGCCGCGGTTGGAAGGCGAACAGATCTCGTCGATCATGCGCCGCACCTCCTCATCGTGCTCGGCGAGCTCTTCGAGCTTTGCCTCGATCTCGGCCTTCTCCTCGTCGTTCTCGGCTTTCTTGAGCTCCCGGCGGAGCTGACGACGCTCGCGCTGGATGTCCTTCAGCTCCTCTTCGTAGCGCTCGCGCTCACGATCTCGCTCCGGCTCACACGGCTCTTCGTTGGCTTCCGGCACGACCTCGAGGCCGCACACGACGCCGTATCCGTGCATGCAACGATTCAGGAGCTTGATCTTCTCGCGGAAGAAGTTCTGCTCATCCAGAAAGTCCTGGCTGCCGAGGTGCTGGCCGTAGAAGTAGCGCAGCCGGCGCAGCTCCGGGATCTCAGGACAGCACAGGTGGTCGTGGTGTTTGGGTTCGTCACATGGATTCTTCATAGCCACTGCTCCCTTAGCAGGTCGTCGAAAGGACGGTGTTTTGCCCCACAACAGGTCCATGGCGGGCCGTACGGCTGCCGCCGCGCAGAATCGACATCCGACTCAGGCGAACGGTACCGTCGGCGCCGAGGATGGGCGGTCCGGGCGCAACGAGACGCGTGTCGATACCGACGTTCAACTCCGGACCCACCACAAATCCGTCGATGCCGCCCACGCGGATGCTGGCGATGGTGTGGGCCGGTTTCTGGCTCTCGACCAGCCGCTCGAGCCGATCTCGGTGAGCGCCTGACGGTACGGCTGCAGCCGGCATAAGTACGCGGAAGCGATGAGCGTCAGCCGTGAGAGGATCGAGATCTGGATTTCCGTAACTGCGCAGAGGTGCCTTTGACAGCGGCGACGATCCGACACGGAAGCGTGCTCGCGAACGGCCGAAGAGGCGTACCGTATTGAGGCGCGCCGCTAGCGGCGTGACCTCGCAGGAGCCGACAGCCGCACTCGCAGTCACAGCACCCCACGCCCGTGCAAGGCCCACCTCCTGAATCACCGGTTCGACATCGAAGACCAAACGAATCGCGATCATCAAACCCTGAAGCGTACCCCGTAGCGGGAACAGAGTCGGCAGCTCTGCGAGAATCCTCCGCCGGCGCTCCACCTCCCAGGCCGGATCGATCACGAGGTCGAGGAATCTGCCGAGCCACGGCAGAGCTTCGGCAGGCACACCCTGGCTGTCGAGTACGGCCGGGAACCTATCTACCGCTCGATCGAGATCTTCATAGGTCGCATCGAAGAGACTGAGGAACCGCTCGGTGAAGTCCTCCGCACGAGCGTCTTCGCGGTAGACGGCCGGGAGGAACTCGAGGCTCGTCGAGCGTGGAAAATCGAGCCGGATTCTCCTCACCCGCGGTGTCGCCGTGCCGTCCCCGCTGAGGCGAAGACGCACGAAGAGGAACCGGCCGGGAGGTTGATCGACGAGCACGTCCTGAGAGCCCGCCACAAGGGTCTGCCAATCGTCCGGATGAGGAGTCCCGGTCGGGAAGCCCGGCCAGGCCGCATCGGCCACGCCTTGGTCATCCGGCTGGTCCATGTCGCTGCTCGCCACGGCCAGCTCGATCGACGTTCCCCACGGCACCTCGGCCTCGACCCGGGCTCGATGCCATCGGCAGCGGGGTACTCCGCTGTCGATCGCAGTGGTCAGCAACTGCCCCTGGGAGACGTACGAGACTGCAGTCGCGGTGCCGTCCGGAGGGTCGTCAAGCTCACGGCCGTACCACGAGAAGCATCTCCGTCCAGACTCGGAGTCCGACCTCCGACAGCTAAGACAGAAGCCCTCCGGCGTCACCAGGGCGAGGCCGGTATCGACCGTAGCTTCGGCGAGCTCCACAATCGTCGCCGGCTCGAACCGGGATGAACCGCACTCGAGCTTCCACAGGTTGTATCCCCCCGCCGGGGTTCGGGTCACGGCCCAAATTGTGCCCTGGGACGTCGCCGCGAGACGAACCACCCTTTCGTCAGATTGCCAAGCTCCTCTAGGCAGCTCGGCATGGATGCAGCCGGAGAGACTCGTCCGCACGATGCGCTCGCCGTCGTCAATCGCGATCAGCAGCGCGCATGCCGAGGCAAACGCGATCGCCACCGGGCGGTTGACCTCGAAGACGCTCTGTATCCTAGCGGACTCTCCTCGCAGTCGTGGTCGGGACCACACCCACACACGTCCTCCGCCGGTGTCCGCCGCCGCGATGGTGTGGCGATGGACGGCGATGGCATCGAGCGAACCAGGGGCGCGGCCTTCGGTGATCCGTACTTGGGTCCACCGGCAGTCGCACGGGTCAAGTCGCAACACCCGCGACGTCGGCGGCGCCGGGGTGGCGAGGTACCAGCTGCACGTGCTGCAGTCATAGGTCAGTCGCGGCGGCGGAATCAGCGGATTGAGCTCCGTAAGGCTCACTGAGCCGCCTCCCCCGCCGAGCGGCGCGAGACGAAGCCCCTGCCCGGGGTCGCCAAGACCGACCAGCCCGATGACGCTGAACTCATCCCATCCGACGAAGGCATCGAGCAACCTGAAGGTCGGGGGCAGGGCTCCACAGCTCATGAGGTCGCCTCCTCTGCTTCAGGGATGACTTCATGCGATTCAGGCCACAGAAGACCGTGCTCGGAGATCTCCGGATCGCTGCAGGCAGGAGCACGTACTCCATCGACGACGAGATTGAGCCTCGGCACCGCCGACACAGCCTCGACGTGGGCCAGAATTCTTCGCAGCAACGGCATGAACCTCACGGCGCCTCCAAAGGGCCACCCATCCTCGTGGTCGCCGCCGGTAAGCGGGTCGAAGTACGTATCCAGTTCGTCGAGGACCTGGCGTACAGTGGCCCCAACATCCGCGTTCGGATCCGCGATGACGATGGCCACCTCGGCGCGGACTCTGTGGTATCGGGGTGCGGCGGCAACGACCTCGACGCCCGCCGCGGCCACGTTGCTGCTCAGATACTCAGCCACCGAGCGAAGATCCTCCTCGGTCGGCGTCGGCGGACCCTGGTCGCGATATTTAGGTACGACGAACACGCCGACCACACCGGGAATCGCCGTCCCTTCAAATGACGGGTGCAAACCCGACACCGCATGAGCGCGTGCGACATCGGCGCCGGGTGCTCGCAGAGCCATGAGCTCGTAATCCACCTCGGTAACAGCACGTCCTCTGGCCCGGATCTCCTGCGGCCCTCTGACGACCGCCGCCGTATCGGACTCTCCGTCGCTGCCACCACTGGCGGGCAGCGGGTTGCTGACTCCTACGACGAATGGCACCGAGCGTATAAGCGTGGAGATGGTCTCGGCATCCACGGCGCCGCGGGCGCCGCCACCGACCCGGTAGCTTGGCGCCTGCACGTGACGGAAGCCCGGTGGCAAGGCTCGTCCGTGTACTCCATCGCCGAACCGCACCTCGCCGGTGGTCTGGTCGAGCTCGAAGACGCGGTCGTTCGGTCCCCATATCGAGAGGTCTGCCACCTCGCTCCACGTAGTTCCTCTGGCTGAACTTGTTTGAGGAACGTCGTCCAGTCCAAGAGACTCGTCGAAGTCGAAGATGTCGCCACTCGGCGGACCCTCAAAGACGGTCAGGACCAAAGAACCGGGTAGAACCGGAGTACGAGCTAAGCGCAAACTGTCGTCGCTTCCGGGAATGTGCTCAAGAACCTCGTTGCGAATCGTCTCGGCGGCAACCGCCCGCACGACATTCGCGCGAACGAATTCAAGCTTCGGCACTTCCTCGAACGAGCCGTGCACGATCCGGATCCGCAGCCAGAAAAGCTCTTCTTCTGTCTCTACTCCCAAAGGTCGCCCGGCGCGCCATCGTCTCGGGACACGCAGTTCGACAACTCCGCTACGCTGCAAATTGAAGCTCTCGTCCGCAACCACCTCAGCCGGTTCAAAACTCGCACCGTCAAGCACCTCCCACCGCAACAGCGGCGGATTCGCCACCGGCATCGGGAAGAGGCCGCCGGCCGCAGCCGGAGGCGGTGATCCAGGAGGAACCGCCACACCGCATCCGAGCGCAAGAAACGGCCCTGGTGCGGAGTTCGCCTGAATCCCTACCAGCATCGCGCGCCCAGCGATCGGCCGATCGCCAAAGGGCGCGAACGGTCGGCCGCCTTCGAACTCGTCGATCTGCAGCACGCCATTGCCCTCTTGGACAAAGACCGCTGAGACTTTGCCGGGAGCAGCGTAGAGCGTGCGCTCGGTTTCGAAAACCACGATCCCATCCGAGTCGTCCGCTGGTGGCGCTCCAACCTGGAATCCGTTCGGAATGGCAACCGATTGTGTCGCTCCGTCAGAGACCTCAAACTCGAGCAAAGCCCGCGCCGCGGTTCCCGGCAAGGCTTCGATTCCGGCAGCCCGGAGGAACTCGACGAGAGCCTTTTCAGGTAGCCTGTTCAAGCGTTCGAGCAATGGCTGAAGCTGGGTACCGAAGAGTTTGACGAGAGCCACGCCCGCGTCCTCTGGACGGAGATGGGTCCACTCCGGCGTAAACGACTCAACTCGCTCTCTCAGCTGACGCAGAAGAGGCGCAGCGACAGGATCCACGAGCTCCGGCAGCACCGTTCCCGGCACCGAGTCCGGGACCATCTGAGAACCGTGGGCGAGAAAGTCGTCACGGGTCCACCACGGTGAGCTCATGGCATCCCCCCAGCAACGTCAGCTTTCGGCGCGAAGCGAACGCCGAGACTTTCCAGGTACACGAGATCGTACGGGCCGATCTCCAGGTCTTGGCAGTCCTCTTCAGCGGAATCACCGTCGAGTCCCGCCCCTACCCCCGCAACCTGGCCTCGGTGGCCAAGAATGTCCTGCACCTGCTCTACGAGTGCCGATGGCCGGACGGCGTCACCGAACGGCCATCCTGTACCGGATTCACCGCCGAACAGTGGATCAAGGAAGCGGAAAAGTCGGTCGTTGATTTCTCGTTCGATCTCGCCGCTGTCTGCAAACAGGCCGGCGATGGTGACCGCAACTGTCACACTCCGGTACCTTGGCGGACGCACGAAGACCTCGGAAGTCACCATGCGAGCGGCGTCGAGTCGTTCCGCGACCTCTGAAAGCATCCCCGGATCCGGGATCGGCCCGATGACCCGCTCCTCATTCTCGAGTCGCCATTCATCACCGCGCGGCCGCGGCGCGTAGGGCACCAGAAACACCGTAACTGCGCCCGGCACCGCGACACACGGGTGTAACGGGTGATAGCCGACTGCCGCCCAGGCGCGCGCCACAGCGACTCCCGGGGTCGAAACCGCAAGTTCCTCATAATCCCCCTTGGTCACGGCCCGTCGCCGCTGCCCGAGCTCGGCGGCTGCTCGAGCCACCGCATCCTTCATGGTCTCCGCTTCAGTGCCGCCAATCGCGGCCACCGAGTTGGTGGCCTGCACCTCGACATCGTTCGCCGCCTCCCATCTGAGATCGGCTCCGAGATTCCCCACCTCGCCGCCACCCGCGCGATAGCGAAGCTCGAGCTGCGGCGTATCCGGATCATGAGGCACTGGAATTCGACCGGTGAGACCATCGCCAAACTCCAGGCTTCTGTGCTCGCGATCGACGATGTACATCCGATCCGAGGCAGTACTGAAGGCAAAGTCGTGAATTGACACCCAGGATTGCCAGCCGTCACGCTCGCGCAACCTCAGTTCGACGCTCGGCGCGATCGGAGGCGGTTGCTCCACATCGAGTTGCAGTCGCTGCCGCGGAAGCTTCAACCACCTCTGCGCCTGCTGCGCCAGGACCGCCGATGCGACCTCGACCGTGGTGAAGTGGCTCGCCACAATCGCGTTAGCGGCCACGTTCAGAAGCCGAGGCGGATAGGTGTAGGTGCTCTCTTCGGTGCTCAGTCCGATCGCATGCGGCACTGATCCGGCGGCGTCGGGCGGACCGATGGGCTGCCAATCCTCAGGGATCGGAATGCGCACGATGCCCGAGCGACGAAGCCCACCAGTTCCGTCATCGACCGAAGCTGGATCGAAGGCAACCATCTCGCCGGCCGGACCGCTGTACACCCAGGTCAGAGCAGCCGGCCACTCGACCTGTTCAGGAGCCTCTGTCGACCATTGCGGCTCGATCTGAGGCGCGGCATCCAGTTCGAGTAGAAGCGCCATTTCAGAATTCGGTCTCGGCAATGGCAGTGGCTGATCAAGCCAAAAAACAATGCTGGCCTCGGCCATGGATCCATTTGCTGGCAGCATCGCCATCCCGCGCTGCGACAAGAGGTCGCCGCTCACGCTACCGGCTGGCGTGACCACCTCGACCCTGGATATCGGCAGCAGCGTCAGTCCTGAATTCGCGGTGAACAAGCGCTCGGGCTCACGCAAGCGGAAGACCGACCCTGCAGCAAGCTCGTGATAGAAGCGCCCAGGCTTGGTGTCGGTAATCGTCAGAGCTGTTGCCGCTGGTATTGCCGAAGCTTGCTCGATGCCGAGCAGCGAAACCAGAGCGCGCTCGAGCTCGTCCGAAACCTGGTCGAGCCAAAACGACCTCTGCTCGATCATCCAGGCAAACAAATCAAGCAGTGTGATGCCGGGATCGACCGCAGCATGCAGCGTCCATTGACCCTGCGACGCGCCGGGAACTTTTGCCCGGACCGAATCCACCATCTCCTTCCAGCGGAGGTCGTCAAGCTTCAGCGGTGCCAGAGCCATCAGAGGACCTCCACGGAGTCGAGGTAAAAAGGAAAGACCAGGTTGAAACGAGAGTTGGTCGGCCGCACACGGTAATCGATGGATACAGTGACTCGCGTCTCGTCCTCGGCATCGGTTTCGGCACGAACCTGTTCGAGCTCGACCCTCGGCTCCCAGTCGCGCACTGCCTCGTGGATGGATCTCTCGATGAGGCGGAGGTACTGCTCGCTGCCCGGTGCAAATACCAATCTTGGGGCTTCATTGCCAAAACGCGGCCGCATGACCCGGGCACCAAGCCTCGTCATCAACAGGACGCGCAGCGACTGTTCTACGTTGGCTTCGCCTGCCTCATAGCCCAGTCCGCCCGACTCGTCGGGAAGGATCGGGAATCGCCAGCCGGTGCCAAGGAATTCTCGTGCCATCGATCAACTCGTTTTCGAGATCTGCGACAGCACCGCCGGCGTCATTGGAGTGACCGGCGGACTTGTCGGCGTGCCCGGAGCCGTGCTGGTATGCACATGGGCGTTAAACAGCGCCATGAAGGCGGTACCCAGGACCACCGGTTGTGACGCACCAGCTCCGCCCAACTTGACCGATGCCGCGTCTAGCGTGACGGTGGCGCCTTTGACAGTCACCGACCCAGCGCCGCCGTCGAGCACGATCTCCTGGCCCGCCGGCGTCTTGATGGTGACTTTGGGAACGTTGTCATCGAGCTCGATGAGGTTTCCTGCCACCGATTGCACGGTGACCTTTTTGTCCTTATCACTGAGCTCGACGGTATGGCCAGCGGGCGTCTTGAGGTGTAGGAGATGCTCCCCCTGCAGATCGTTGAACGCCAGCTCGTGGCCTCCCTTGGTGCGTATCAACTTCTCGTCTTTGTCCGTCGCCCGGTGGGTCGAAGGCAAATCTTGTCCGTTGTAAAGCCCACCGATCACCATCGGCAATCGCATATCACCGTGAATGAATGCGACCAGGACCTCGTCGCCAACCTCAGGCACGAAGAAAGTGCCATATCCGTTGCCTGCATAAAGCTGACGCACCCTGCACCAGTCGCTGATCGTCTGGTCGTCAAACCACGGGTACTGCACTTTGACGCGTCCCTGCTTCTCTGGGTCGTTGACATCAGTCACTATCGCTTCTGCAACGCCGTAGTAGCGACGGTCGGTGGAGCGGCTGCGCGGTACGCTCATGACTCAAGTCCTCCGTCGTAGACCTTGCGCACCTCGAACTGGGTCTTGAAGCCGTTGCTGCCGATGGTGTGCTCGACCTTTTTGACGTAATACGATCCCGTGAATCGCGTACCCAGACCCTCAAGCTCGAGGTTGTCACCGGGGCGAAGATCGGCGAGACCTATGACCTGCCCCGATCCGGTAATGAACTCGTATGCCCGCTCGGTCAGCAGGCTGATCGCGAGATCCCGCGCCTCCTGCGCGCTGGTAACCGGAGCATCTATGACCGTCTGCTGTTTGCCGGGCACCGCGCCTTCAGCCGCCGTCGGACCGCTTGTTCCTCCCTCCGACGCACCAGGCAGATCCTCGGCAGTGGCGGTGTACGAGATCACCTGCTTGTTCTGCGAATCCCACCCGCGTACCGTCAGGCTTTCGACTTGACCCCAAAGCGTCAGGGTGGGATTGAAGAAGATCAGGTTCTGTCCCCATACGAGCTGGTACACACGGGTCGTCGTCGCATCGCGTGTGTCGGTCGGACGTATGAAGTAGAGCGTGTCCTCCCCTGCCTCTGCGTCGGTCTGTACGTAGCAGTCAAAATCGATACGCTTGGCGCGCTCCATCAGAAACTGGGCATCATCCTGGTTCTTCTGCACAACCTGGTCGTGGGTCTCACCCTCTTGCGTGACCACTACGCTCAAGCCGTTTCGCGCCCCGATGACCTGCGCGATCTCCCAATCGGCCTTGTTCTCCCAGCGCTTGACATCATCCGGCGCCGGCTGTCGATCACGAAGCTTGAGCATTCCGTCGAGCACTGTGATAGCGATGGACGGCGGTCCGGCCTCGGGGAAGCGAGGCGACAAGGTGCTCACCTGCCCTCGCATCATCGATCGCAATTCACCGGCGTATCCCATCTGCACGTGGACTCGGTTGCCGACGTCGAAGGTCGCGGTATCGCTGTACTTGAAGCTCAGCGTTCGATCATCCCAGTTGTTGATCGTGAGCTCGCAGCTGGTCATGTTTTCCATATCCATGACCACCTTCACCTCAAGGATGTCTCCCTTGGACTCCGGATCGAGCTCTTGACCCTCGACCTCCACCAGGAAATCAGGAGCGTAGTAGTCAGTGGCCGGCAAACCCGACTGGCGCACGGAGGAACCGATCACCATCGACGCCTCCTCACCTCAGCCTCGGCACGTTGAGCACAGTGCCCGGTTCAACTTGCCGTGGGTCGTGGATGCCATTTGCTGTGGCAATGGCTCGCCATTGGCTTGGGTCGCGATACAGAGCCGCGGCGATTCCGCTCAAGGTGTCGCCACGACGCACAACGTAGGTCTTGTCGATATCCGGTGAATTGCGCGGGCTCTCTCTGACTTGTACCTCGACCGGACGATACTCCTTCATCTTTGTGGTCAGCCGCGCGCGCAACGGAATACCCTCGGGTGTGAACAAAAGGTAGGTTGTGTCCAAACTCTCTAGGACACCACGAAAGAGTTGAGTGTCCCACACAAAACGCACTATCGGTGGCGCATGCAACTCAGCGTTGATACGCAGCAAATCACGGAGCTTGTTCACGTACTTTTCGCGAACGTCCTCGAGTGTGTCCGAGGTGTCCACAAGGAACTCCACTGAAAGCGTCTCCGCCGAACCGCGAATAAACTGAATAGGCGGTGATTCCAGCCCCGGGATGGCGATCTCAGCGAAATTGTTTGCCTTCTGCAACTGGTACTCGGTCGGATTGAAACGCAACGGAATCACCGGATCGGGAACGCTCTGGTTCTCGATCTCCAGGTAGGCCTTTACGAGGCCATCCCGCATCAAACTCGCCGGTGTGATCACTGGGAATCTCCGTCCGAACCTCGGTCACCGAGAGAGCGATCTCGTTCTGCCATGCGGCTCCGCTGCTGCTGTTCCGATTCCGAGCGCCGCCAGATCCTCATGTACTTCTGAAACAGGCGACCAAAGACAGCTTCGTCACCCTCGCCCTCGATGTCGAAACGCACTTCGAGGTTGTGAATCGTTACCATGTCTATCCGACCCCCGGCGGCGAAAGAGGAATTTGAATGATGCCCTGATGGGCGATTTCGATGCTTTCAATCGCGACGGCGTCCTCGCTCGCCTTGAGCTCCGGACCTGTCCATTTGGCGGCGAGACCTCCACGGAAGATCCACGACATCGCAGGCACACCCATCGGTGTTAGAAGAACGATGGCGCCGTCTCGCCTCGCGCCCAGCGACTGCATCAAGCCGGCTTGATACCACATCCACACACTGAGGCCTCGCACCACGCCACGACGCATGCTGATGCGCTCCCAGCTGTGACGCACCGGCAGCTGATGCACCATGTCATTGGTGCCTCCCTCGGCGTAATCCATGACTTCGAGACTGGCCCCCAGACCCGTGACCTCGCTGAACCCAGCGGCCGCCATGATAGGCAGCAGCGCAGCCTGCAGTGGCGGTAAATGAGCGTCCGCAGGGTCGAGTGTGACCACAAAACGATAGCTGGCGAGGGGGTTTTCGATCATGACTCGAAGACCTCCAGCTCGCCCTCTCTTCCGACTGCTACACGCAGCTTGATGTACTCCATCGGCACGGCCGGTGCGACCTCAATTTCGCACACCAGTTGACCGAGATCTTGCAACTCCGGCGGATTCGTCTCGTCGTCGCACTTCACGCGAAACGCCTCCTCCGGCCTGGCACCTTTGAGCGCTCCGGCACGCCAAGCTTCAAGCAGGACAGAGGTGATTGCTCGTACAAAGGCGAGCCACAGTTCGGGGCCGTTGATGTCAAAGACCAACGGCTGAGCCACCCGGCGGATTGCTCTCACCAAACGGTGAATCAAACGACGGTGGGCGACAAAACGCCCTTCCGGCAGAGCAAACTGCGTTCGGCCTCCCCATACCATGAGCCCCCGACTCGGAAAACACCGGATCAGGTTGATGCCGCGTTCGTTGAGCCGTCCCTGCTCCATTGCGGCAAAACCCCCTTCGGCATCCACGGCATCCCACAGTGCGGCGTTGGCCGGCGTGTGATGGGCGCCTCGTTCTCTATCCAGGCGACTGATGAGGCCAGAGACCGGACCTGAAGGGGGTAAAAACCGGTGCGGCTCCACAAATCCGAGCGGGTCCGGCACCGAAACCCGTGGATGATAAATCGCAGCCGAGCGCATCTCGAGAGGATCGAGCTCCGAGGCCAGCGCATCCGCAGCACGGAGAATCTCATCCACGCCCATCACTTCATGCGGCAGATCCACTAGCACCAGCCGATCGTGGGCTCGCTCGGCCTCCGAAATGGCGGCCCTCAGTACCTCGATTCGCGACGTGGTCGAGTCGAAAGGGTCGCCGGGAAGATCGAGGTCGAGATCCGGCAATGCGACCAACGCGATCTCGGCCTCCCGCCCCATCACAGGCACCGCGTTGAGGTACTCGACCCTCCCGGGAGGATCGTCGCTCCCTCCGCCCAGCGTCAGCTCCCAAGAGCGTCTGGCCGGTCCGAGTTCCGTCGGCGCCACCACAGTGGCGGACACGTCGACTGACATCCGAATCAGTCGAGATTGAGCGTTCACTCGCTCACACAGGCCGGTTGCATCCGGAGCCGCCACCCCGCGAATACGCTCGCGAGGCTCGTCCTGCGTTCTGACCTCGATGTCGATCTCCGGTAGGCCCAGGCTGCCGCGTCGGTAATATTCGATGAGCACCCGAGCCTCGTTCGCCCACGCGCCAGGTGAACTCGCTTCGACGCCGAAGTGGGTGACGGCCTCACCGCCGGCCAGAAAGGCCTGTGAGTCGACTTCGCCGTCCGGATCGAGATGGCGATGCCCCGGCAATGCCAACCCGGTTCCGGGCCACGCGGCGGCAGCAGTCTTCACCTCGTCACCGGCGAGCCTGATCACCCATGCAATCTCACCTCCGTTTTCGAAGTAGCTTCTAGTTGCATAGGCCGTCAGGCTGTCAGGTTCTAGTCCGCCAAACTCGCGCTGATACTCTCTCCATTCCGCAACCCTCACTGCGATGCCAATCGGTCCACGCCGAGTTCGCCCGAGGAATCCCGCTACGTCAGAACGCAACGGTGACACTTCGGCCGGTGCCGGAGTGGTTTCGTAGTAGAGGCCCGGAACTTGAGCCATCAGGCTTGTCCGTCGATCTCGAGACCTTCGTGACAGATTTCGAGAGTCTCCATGGCGATTTCGTTGTTGGCAGCATTCAATCCCGGCCCGGTCCACTTACATGGCCAGCCGCGGGTGAAGTTCCAGCGCATCACCTCAATCTGATTCTCGTCGTGCAGGGTGATCGACCCATCTGTGCGGTTGACCTGCCCTTTCATGGCCTCGACGATCCAGTTCCAGAACGCGATGTCGCCGGTAACGCCCTTCTTCAGCGTAATGTTGGTAAACTTCTTGAGCCCCGGAACTTTGCGGACCGTGATGTCCTCACTACCGTTTCGGTACTCAATCGGTGGCACCTCGACTTCGAGCCCTTGAGCCTCGGCAAAGGAACCACTCACCTGGGTACCATCGTCGCTGATACCGGTGATTGTGACTTGAAAGTTGTATCCAGCGTACGGATCTTCGCGAAATGTTGGCGGCATGTCATCCCTCCGATCGTTTTCTCGACTCCCTGCTCCGATCAATGGTGGAGCCAAGAGTGAATTGCAAACGCTCCGTCTTGGAGCTGGTCAGAGACCTGTTCATCATCAACACCTTGATGCCATTCATCCTGTGAGACGCATCCGTCGTTTGTTCGCTTCCTCCGCTAAGGAGCCGTGGCGTCGAGAGTCTTTTGCTGAATCCGGAAGATCACGAACTCTGCCGGTTTTACCGGTGCGATTCCGATCAGACAGATCAAGCGTCCGTTGTCGATGTCGTCCTGGGTCATCGTCGTTCGATCGCAGATCACGAAGAACGCTTCCTCGGCCGTGACACCCTGCAACGCTCCGCTGCGCCAGACAGTAGTCAGGAAGTTGCGAATTGACTGCCTCACTCTCGCCCACAGCGGCTCATCGTTAGGCTCGAAGACCACCCACTGGGTTCCCTCGTCGATGGATTCCTCGACGAAGAGGAACAGGCGCCGTACGTTGATGTACTTCCACGAACCGTCCGACGATAGTGTGCGCGCACCCCAGACTCTGTGGCCCCGGCCAGGAAACGTACGCAAGGCGTTGATGCCCTCAGGATTGAGCATGTCCTGCTCGCGCTTGGTCACCTGCTGCATGAAGCCTCGTCTGGTGATGCCGCGTACAATCTCGTTGGCCGGTGCCTTGTGCACCCCTCGTTCGACATCAACCCTGGCGTAGATTCCGGCCATGTGGGCTGATGGCGCCACTGCCGCGTTGCGCCGGGTAGAAGGATCGCGAACTTCGATCCAGGGGTAGTAAAGCGCCGCATACTTGGTGTCGACAGGCTCGCGATAAGAGCGAATCCCGGCAATGCTGAGACCGTCTTGAGGATCTATGATGGCGAACCGATCCTTCAAAACCTCGCTGTGTTGAATCAGAGCCGAACCAACCGTCGACGACCAGATGTTCGGCGCCATACAGATGCTGATCTCGTCGATCTCTTGCAAGGCCTCGATGCCGGTTCGATGGCCGCTGCCACCGTCCACCCCGACAAAGTCGTCGACCGATAAGCCGTTGAGAAGGTCGGCGCCGCCTTGCATCTCCTGCCAGGCGTTTGCCGGCGAAAACGCAAAGGCATACGGAAACTCATCGATCTGGCTGGAGGAAAAGCCTCCGAGCATTGACACGTCGACGAATTGAGAACGGGTGTTGACATGGGTCTCGAGAAAGCTCAGTGATCCGGCAGGTTCGTCTACCAATCGGAGATTTCCGAACACCTCCTCGACCTCGACCGAGTTGTCCTCCGGCCGATGCAAGCGCACGCTAACTTCGGCTTCGACAACCCTCAGCTTGTGACCGGCATAGTATTGCTCGATCACATTTGCCGACAGGGTGACCTCGTTGCCGTTCACGGTCGACACCGTGAACTGCTCTTTCGCTGTGCCGTTGTCGAGCTCGACAAGCGCGCCGTTGTAGAGCTGGCCGGCATTCCATACATGGATGGCCGGTGTTGGCACCAGGCTGTCGTTGGCCGGACGCATTCGCTTCAGGCTGGTACCAACGGCCCACGTTTCCCCAACCGGCACGGCCGGCGCGACATCAAAGGTTCCGGGCACACCGCCCGCTACGGCAGCGATGTCGTATTCGTTGCCGGCAACAAGCACTCGGTCGCCGTTTGCCAGACCGGCGACGTCGGCGACATTGATTGTGACGTCTCCGGCGCTGGCATCGACACTCACTGTGGTTGACGCGGAAGCGCCACCGGTTGCTGGATCCGGCAGGAGATTGAGGGTCATCCCAACCATCGGGCGCACCCGAACGCTGAGTCCGCCGTTCGGCGGAGGATCGCCAGGCAACACCGGGCTTCGCCCGCCCCAATCACCGCGTGCCTTGGCTGTGAACCTCAAGGTTCCAGGTGGCACAGCAACCGAGTCCTGACGTGCGTGAACTTCGGCGAAGTCTCGGCCGGCGGTCAACTCCTGTCCGATAGGCTGGTTGAGTTCCACCGAGCGGGTGACTGCATCGTAAGTGACAACAGCAAACGGGTTGGCTGCCAACGCGACTCCGCCGGCGAATAGGTTGAGATTGGCGCCGACATCCACATCCAAGAGGTGGCGCAGACGAATGGACGTTGCCGTGTCGGCAGCGTCCGCATCCAGCTCAGCCACCAGGCCTTGACCTAGTGTCGCGTTTGATGCAGTTGAAGTGCTGCTAAACACCCGCTTGACGTAGATGCGTTGACCACCGTTGTCGAAAAATCCCTTCACAGACAGCGGAAACAGCCACCAACGACCTCCCTCGACGGCATCAAAGGCCCACTGATTCCTGAGTGCCGCGCCAGGTTCGGGCACGAATCCACCGAACACACGTTGAAAATCGGCAAAACTGGTTACCAACACGGGCGCTTCAGTGGTCGGACCACGCTCTGTCACGCCGACCGCACCGGATGTACTGGTGCTAACCCCCTCGATTGGCTTGGGACCGGCATCGATCTCCTCGACGTAGACTCCTGGACTGAGGTACTCGGGCATGATTCCTCCTAGGCGACGGTTATCGTCTGGTTCTGGGTCAACGCTGCCGGAAGGGTGACGTTGATCGCTCCTATACGACCGTTTCGGATGTCGGTCGCGTCAATAACGGTTGGAACTCCTTCGTTCACCCAACGCAGCGGCAAGCTGAAAGCTCCACGCGTGTCGGTTATGACACGCTCGCGCAAGCCTTCTTGCACGAGTACGTCTGCTACCGGATCACCTGCGACGTCCTGCACTACTCCGTGCAACACCGAAATCGCCGCAGAGAACGGGTAGTCGACCGCCGGCAAGAGCACCGTATCTATCGGGCTTGAGGTTGCCGGCACCGGTGGACTGACGTCGTTGTAAGGCGGCGCATCGAACTCGACGCCGTCGTCGGTGGTTCGATAGCTGGGGATGTAGTGCTTCACGTCAAGAACGACCCGGTAATGTTGAGGCGGTTGTGTCGTGTCGAACTGGCGTCCCAGACCGGGGTAAGCCACCACCTTGGACGGAGTTACGACCGCCTCGATACGCGTCGGCAGCCAATCTGCTCCATCCTTGATTTCGAGAGATGCACTGACCGAGCCGCGAGGTTCTTTGCCCGTCAGGTCATCGATAAGGCGAAGGCCAATCGGCGCGTGCATGCTCGTCGCATCCTGCGGCAGAAGTCTCCACGCGCTCATGGAGTCGCCTCCGGCACCGCCGGTACCAACGTGCGACTCGCCACTGGCTGTACAGACCTCGAACGGGTTGGATCGAGGTTCACTACCCTAACCTCGTAACTCACTGAAAGGTGATATGGCTTTTGCACCGAGTTGAAGATCCGTGTTCGGTCCTCCAGCGTCTTCGGCGACATCTTCAGTTTCAGGGCTACATCCGTTCCCGCCAGACCTGCTGCCAGCTGCGGACCACTGAGAATCGACTGGTCGTACAGAATCTGCATGGTGCGGCCGAGAATCTGATGATCGGTCAGACGATCTCCGCTCCACGGCGTCATGAGGTATTTCAGTTGCAGAGCCATCGGGGGCTTGGAAATCTGGATAGCCGGCGGAGCGTTCTGCCGCACGAGAGGTCGATTCCGCAGACTCTCGTCTTCGACTACCTCATAGAGGAAGACTGTCAAGCGCGCCGGACTCGTCGTAATGGCACCCTGCAAATCATGGATCTCCGCTACCGGTGGAGGCGGCGGATTCAACGTGCTCAACCCACCGGTCAACACGTCACGCAGAGTGCGAGACACATCCGCAATCACATCAAAATCGGCCATATGCCGCGGTGAACTGCAATACCTATTCCAACATCAAGTTTTCAAGCTAAATGCTATGTACAAGTCGCTTATACAGATAGCGAGTCTCAATACTCTCCAAAAAGGCGGTCAAATCCAGCCAGTTCATCGACGTTGAGAAAGTCTCAACTGTTCAGTTCTTGGTGAGATCTTTACTCCGCCGGACCAGTCCCTGAGGGCGCTCGAGACTCAAGCGGCGGGTGGTTCTTTTGAGCCACCCCAGCACGATGGCTGCCTATCAGGAACCTAGCTATGGCAAACGACGCGATCTCTCGCAACACGCCGAAACAAGAATCCTCGCATTAAGAATCTCTATCTGAGAATTCGCGCTAGCGTTGGCCTACACGACATGTTGTGCAGCACTCGTCGGGAGTAGCGACCAATCGCTTGGACAGTCCGCGAAACGGACTGTCCTATTGGCAATCGCCTATCGCGGCGAGGCATGAATTCCTGAAAAGAAGATGGGCCCGCCTATGATCGTATTCGCGCCATCTCGATGAGACTCTGCGAAAAGTGAGGACTCCTGTGACGCTGAAAATCCGGAGCGGCCTGCTGCTGCTCGCCTACTTTGGCCCGGCGTGCGTGGGCGCGCTCGCCGCGGACTTCCACGTACATCCAGGCGCCTCCGGGGCGGGGACCGGACTCGACTGGGAGAATGCTCTCACGGCCCTACCGGACAGCCTAAACCGAGGCGACACCTACTACCTGGCCGATGGGACCTGCCCGGGTTATGTCTTCGACGATCCCGAGGTTGCTGATGTGCCGATCACCGTCATGAAGGCAACCGCGACCGACCATGGAAGCGATACTGGATGGCAGGCCGAGCTTGGCAATGGCACCGCTACCTTCACCGGTGGTCTTCATTTCCAGAGCGGGTTTTGGATTCTCGATGGACAACTCGGCGGCGGGCCCGGCCACTGGTTGAATGGTCACGGATTCGAGGTTTTCAACAGTCTTTGGCACGACTTCCCCGAGCCAGACAGGTACATGGTTCCACCCCAGGGTGATACGCGCCACTGCACCTTTTTCGATGTCGACTTTAGCATCGCATTGCCTGAAGGTGAAGGCGTTGTGATGACGAGCGAGAAGCTCGAACGAGAAGGGAGTCATCTGAGCGACCCGCGGCTCGCACACGCCAATCTGTTCGCCTTCTTCACCTCGACGATAGTGCCGAGACCTACTGAATCCAACGCTTGAGCATTGTCAGGTGCCGAAACAGGCTCGCGGGATTATGGAAGGTGCCTTCATAGCTGTCGCCGAACGTGATCGTCTCACCGCCTTTGAGCGGATAGGGCGAATCCTTCTCAAGGGGAAGACCGTTGACTCTAGTGCCATTGGTGGAACCCGGGTCACAGAGAGAGTAGCTACCGCCGAGTTCGATTTTGAAAAATGCATGGAATTTGGAGATGGATTCACCGTCGAGCACAATGTCGTTGATTGAGGTGCGTCCAACAGTGACCCGGCCCGTCCTTTTCGCAGCAACCAGTTCAAACAGCTCTGCCTGATCGTGACTGCGGATCAGCATATCCCGGGCCTCGCTCGGAGCCCTGGTCTCGAATGACGTGGCACTTCCACTTCGAGGCGTCTTATTAATCAACAAAAAACCGTGTTGCACGCTGCTGACGAACTCGGAATGATCCCGCTCCCCATGCGCAGCGATGAACTCCCTCAATTTCACACCAACCCCCAAGAACCCTAATGGTCGATACCTGCCCGACGGGAGTGGAGGCTCGACCATTCCCGGCGTCGCCCGGATATATTAGCAGCGCCATGATGGAATCTATGCAAAATCTATCAAATCTCGCTGATAGCAGACGTAGAGGCTTCTCATGATCGCCTCTTCACGAAGAGACTTCCCCACCACTTCCTGAACGTGAGTCAGATCGAACCGTGACGAAAACGCCGCGGTTACTGCCTCGAGAGCAGGTCCTTCGACCTTGTCCGCCGGGTTGTCCACCAGCACTAACAACGGTTGCCCGAGTTGTATCAGATGAGTGAATCGATCACTGTCGAAGCGAGTCAACATGCGAGTTTCCTCGTCTCCTTCGTCGTCTTCGGTGAGAGTCGCGCCATCGCCACTTTCTGCACCCAATTCGGCATCACCATTGCGCTCGCCGCTTGCATCGGACTGATCTTCGAGTTCGGCCACCCGATCTTTAAGGCGCTCGACTTCGAGGTGGTCGATTGACCCCTCTTTTTGTTCGGCGCCACTGGCGCTCAAGTCATAGAGCATGAGTCGTAGTCTTAGGCTGGCCTCACCTGCCGCTGTCTCGAGTTCGACTCCATACTCAATGATACGAACCTCGCGACCACTTCGCCTGGCCCATGCCACTTTGCCCTCAAGAGACACGATTCCGTGCTCTGTCTCCAGCTCGCAACAGAGGACATCGTCGATGTGCAACCGTGTATCGGACAACACCCTCATGCCGCCGAAGGAAATGTCCCTGACAAGATACTTGCCCCCTGCAGTTTCGATGTCTACGGCAAATCGTGGGTGTTTTCTCAGCATTGACACCCTCTAGCTCGCCTTCATCATGTCTCGGAGCTGCCGAGCCAGGGCGCGACTCTCAACAGGTCGTGAGATCAGTTGCTTGACTTCCAGCTGGTTCGCGTAGGCCGCGTAGGCTGGGTTGCGAGTCGCTGACAGCATAACGACTGGCAGATCTGAGGCATGGGGAAAATGACGCAGCATCTCGATGATGCGCAGACCGTCGATTTTCGACACTTCAGTGTCGACGAGCACAAGGTCGGGGCGCTCCTTAAGCAGGAGTTCGATCGCTTGCTCGCCATCGTTTGTGCAGCGCGGCACCAGTCCGACTGCTTTCATGTGATGGGCCATCAGCGCCTGCAGATGTCGATCACCCATAGCGAACAGCACGGTTCGGCCGATTGAACTCAGGCGAATCTCCGCGAGTTCGGCCAGCACCTCGTCGACTGAGGAATAGCGCTGCCCAGGCTCCTTGGCGAGCATGCGATCGACGGCGCGGTCGATCGGCAGGGGCACATCGGGGTTGAATGACTGCACTCGAGGCGCCGGCTGGCTCACATGAGCCTGAATTACTCCCTCCGGGCTACCCACGAAGGGTTGACGATGCGCTGCGAGTTCGAACAACAGAATACCCAGAGAGTAGATATCACTGCGGTGGTCGGTGTCCTCCCCCATGAAGAGTTCGGGCGCAGAGTAGCTCGGCGTACCGAACCGTTCGAGGCCCCCGCCTCCCCCCTCCGGATCGATCTCGTGGGCGATTCCGAAATCCATCACCACCGGTCGGTTGTCCGCCGTAATGACGATGTTCTCGGGTTTGATATCGAGATGGACGATGCCCAAACTGTGGGCCACCCTGAGGCCTGCCAGAACGTCGCGGAAGATAGTCAGCCGCTCACCGAGTCCACCAATCGAACCCGCCGCCAAGCGCTCGGCAAGAGTGTCACCGATAATCAACTCCATCGTTACGAAGGGCATCCCTTCCCAACGATTGAAATCATAGATACGGCACACGTTTTGATGCACGATGCGACGCGCGAGGCGAATCTCTTGCTTGAACTGTTCGACCGCTTCGGGCTTCCAGGCCAGACCCGAGGTCAGGAGCTTGAGTGCGATCTCCTCTTCGAGTTCAAGATCTAGCACCTTGTAGACTCGCGCCATACCACCCTGCCCAAGCTCAGCCTCGATGCGATATCGATCACCGATGACATCGCCAACCTTGAGCTTGGCTTCAGTGTTGTTCTGTGGGGGATTGCTGCCAGTCTCCACGAATCTACCTCGAGAGCTGCTCGCTCAAATTATGCCACCAGCGAGTGATGGTATCACGCAGTCCCGAACCAAACACAGATCAAATCCTCAGCATCTAGAGTCCAAGGGTTCCAGGATTTTCTCTTGTCGAGAAACCTTCATTGCTGTGCCAAGGCACAGCATTTGCTCGACGAAACGTGACCGAACTCACTCTTGAACAGACTAGGCCCTGGCAAAAGTGTCCAAGACAGTTCAGGGAGCGCTAATGTTGGTAAATGCGCCTCTCTTTCGTATCTGCCATGACACTGATCCTGAGCCTTGTATTTCAGAACCTTCCTGTTGCTGCGGCTGATTTCTATGTCGATCCGTCGCATCCTCAGGCCAGCGATACGAACCCAGGCACTGAGGTGCTGCCGTGGCTCAACTGCCCAGGAATGCCAGATTGGGCGGGTTCGATCCCACTCACACCTGGGGATACTGTTTTCTTCTCCAACACAGGAACTTGGGAGAGCGCGACCGGAGCCGCGGTTCTCCAGCTCGCCGGTGGAGTGACCTACGATGGTAGGAGCTGGGGCGTTGGTGAGCGAGCAACTCTGCGAGCCACAGCCGGGTTAAGTCGGTCGGTAGTGAACCTGATGGATGACCACCCAAATCTTCCGACCGTCATTCGGGGTTTCGAAGTGGACGCAGGTGGTCACGTAATCACTGGCATCGGAGTCAATTGGCCACAATCTTCCGGGAGTCTGAGCGGCGCGATCAAGCGCATCGAAGACTGCATCGTGCACGATGTGGCCAGCCAATCGGCGCTCGGACAGTACGAATACGGAATCGTCATCAGTAGCGGGTACGGCGGCAACCGAATGACTGCCAACGTGGAAGTTCTCGACTGTCTTGTTTACGCGATCTCCCGCGGAGGTATCAATGTCTACTCCGCCAATGACGACCCCTTGAGTCACATTGAGAATGTGCTCGTACAGGGAAACGAGATTCATACTATCGGCTTGGATCCCGACTACGCGGGATCGGCCTTGCCGCTAAAGAACCACGTAAAGAACGCTGTAGTGGAGTTCAATTCGGTGCACGACACGGTGCGCGGGTCCGGAATCAGCATCTCATCTCACGATGTCGGCTTCCGCGGTCCCGAAAGCTCCATTGTGCGATTCAACATCGTTCGCAACTGCGAAACGATGGGGGTTCTTTTTCATGTTCGCGGCGACACAGAAGTCGACGTCTATGGAAATCTAATTCTCGAAAACACTTACCAGGGTGTTCGCTTCATGACTGTCATGGGCACCCTCGAGGTCAGGATCTACAACAATACTTTCTTCCGAAACCTATACCCGGGATGGTCGCACGAGATTCTGGTCGGCAGCAACGACGGCAACATTGCTGTTCTCGATGTCAGCAACAACTTGTTCCGAGCTGATCCTGACACCACCCCAATAGTCGACGAAGACGGCGACATCACCGACCACACAGACAATCTTTTCTTTCGTCCTGGCGGAGGAACTCTTGTGCGTTCGAACGGCGTAGATTACACGGCCGCTACGATTAACGCATGGGAACCAACCGCTGTGGCAGCAGATCCTGACCTGGTCAATGAGCTCAACCTGCCGACTCTGTTTCTTGGTACGCCTGGCATCGACGCCAGACCGGACAGCTCAGGGTTGAGCATAACAACCGATTCGCCGGCAACTGACACCGGTGCTGTACTTCCCGCGAGGTTCGCCGGTTCCATCAACAGCGTACCCAGACCCTTCGGATCAACCTGGGACATCGGCGCCTACGAACTTGTCCCCGACCTTATCTTCGCCGACGACTTCGAATCAGGCACGACGAATCTCTGGTCAGCAATCAATCCGTAAGGCTGAACTCACCACGCACCCGCATAAGTGCTTTTCTGACCTCCTTTGCGGTCTCACGGAGCAGTCGAGACATTGGCATACGCGTCGCGTTGGGAACACGACATTCGGAAATCCTGCGTTCTGCGCCCGGTCCGGGTCTGAGGGCCGCAGGGTGTAGCGTTTTCGTCGGCTTGGCTGCTGCCTGGGGCCTGACACGACTGCTGTCATCACTCTTTTTCTAGGTCGGCACGACGCATCCTGCTTCGTACACCCTCGCTGCAGGTCTGCTCTTGACAGCCACCTTGATCGGCTGTTACTTCCCGTCCCGAAACGTTCTCCGCGTTGACCCGATTCAAGTACTCGAGAGCGAATGAGCCTTGTATTTATTGGGATTCAACCTGCCGATACGTCAACGAGATCCGAAACAGAATTCAGTTTTCCTCGGTAACTGACACGGTTTCAAGTCCATAATTGCCCATGACAATCGGCGTCATCAGTTTCTTTACCTTGGAGTTCACAACAAGATTTGTATATACATTTGCAATCGGTATAAGAGGCGCTTCTTCGTTTACTATCTCTTGCGCTTCCATATACATTTCTGTTCGTATTTTCTGATCGTATGTTTGCTGCGCTTTGACTACTAGTTCGTCAAGACGATTGTGCACAAAGAGGCTTACATTTGAATGTGACGATCCCATCGAAGTGTATGCATTCGAGATGGCAAAGAAAGGGTACAAGAAATCTGACGGATCATTTCTGTCAGAATTCCAACCAAGAAGGCACGCATCATAATCTGGTTTTTCAGTTTCGAAGAGACGATCCAGTAGATCAAGAAATGAACTCGTTCTTATCTCGACGGTGATGCTTCCTTCTTCTAAATTAGACGCAATTACATCGGCCAATTTCGCAGGTTCCGGCATGTAGGAACGTGAATCTCTTGGCACATCCAAGGTCATCTTAAATCCTTCTGAGTATCCCGCTTCAGCGAGTAGTTTTCTTGCCCTCTCCGTGTCGCGAGGGAACGTTCTGAGCTTGCTATTGTGTCCATCGATAGTCTCAGGAACAAAACTATGCGCCGTGATAGCCTGTTCTGCATAGACATTTCTTATCAAGCCAGGGACATCCAACAAATAGGCTATCGCTTGCCGAACCCTCTTGTCGCTGAAAGGCTTCTTTGATGTATTCACAGCGAAATAGGAGACGCTCTGGCTCGGTATCTTTCGCACAGAGAACTCAGAGTCGTCTACAAAGGCTTCGAGTGACCTCACGTCAAGTCCCTCTGCAATATGTACGACGCCGTTTCTGAGCATCTTGGCACGTTCCTGGTTGTCCTCAACGGCATGGAACACAATTCCATCAATATTAGGAACTCTTTCCGCGTCCCAATAGAGCTCGTTCTTTTGCAGAAATATTCTCTTTCCGTCATTATCTATCATGTGCAGCATGAACGGGCCAGTTCCAACTTCATATTTCTTTTCCATAGCCGATTCTGGAGAGACAATTCCCATATTGAAGGTACTGAGACTAAACAGGAATTCGGTATATGGTTTGTTGAGTCGTATTTGAACGACATACGGAGAGATAGCCGTTACAGACTGTACAATTCCTCGCAGTGTATTGTTATATCCATAAGAATCTGTGTAGTACCGATAGTCTGGATCCATCTGCCTTCTAAAGGTAAATACAACGGCATCCGAATCAAACTGCGTGCCATCATGAAATTTCACACCCTCTCTCAAAGCGAAACTCCATAGAAGACCATCTTCACTCGTACTCCACTCTGTAGCCAACGCTGGCAATAAGACATCGTTAGTACCGGGCTTAATACGAACAAGCCCGTCGAAAATCTGATAGGTCACTTTTACTGTAGGGGTCCCAACCGCTGTCGCTGGGTCTAGTGGAATCTCAGACGGAGTAGGTCGAGCAAAATGCAGCATCTGCGCTGATACTGCTCCGGCCGCCCCAAATTGAACGAACAAGACCAAACCTGATACAACCGCACGAAACAGTAGCCGACGTGACATCCCCGTGATCATCGCACTCCCCCCATTGTCAGATACACAAAGAGCTTCCCGGCTCTCTCTCTCGACATTAGCACGACAAGGTTTCGAGATTGAATACTTGCCCTACCAGCAGACCGTTGGGAGATAGTAGTTGCTTGTCAGCACCGACTCCCGCTCTCCTGAGCTTGACGGTGTTGATGTCGATCTCATCAGTCTGCACCATCTCACAGTCAACAGGGCAGCAGTCGGTAGGGCCAAGGGTCTCGCTGATCTTGAGAAACTTCCGTATGCCGCAGAAAGCACACCTTAACTAACAAGCGCGGGCTACGGCGTGTCGGCAAGTTCAGTATTACAGCTACTTGTTGATTGAATTCCCTTACAGAGGATGTGATTGCCATCTCTCCATTAATGAAGGAGAGCGATCCGCTTTCCCATCGCCCATGATGAACATCGAGTACTGCGAACTGCATGGACGGAAACGCTGATTTGAGCCGTTCGAGAAGACCGATCGCTGAGTTGCGCGGGTAATCGTGAATGATGAACAGATTGGGAGAACGCTTGAGCAGCGCCTGAAACGCGATCCCAGAATCAGTAAGGAGGTGAAACTCGAGGTCAGACAGAGTTAGAATCGACTTTGGGTCACCCTTTTCATCTAAGCACTACGATAGAAACCTAATGCCCGACGAGTCACGATCTCCTGCGAATTAGACGTCATAAATCTCTCAACCTCTATGCGTTAGGTTTGCCTTTGCGTTCGCAGGTCAAGTGGGTCTGGCACCTACGGGGAGCGACCATCGAAAACGCCGCCCCGCCTTTTGGTCAAGGCCCTACCAACCTATTGTGGCGCAGGCGTCTCGCCTGCGTCGGAGCCCCATCGTCCTTACGCGGGCGGGACGCCCGCGCCACAATGCTACATGCTCAATTGAAGAGCCGGCCGTTGATCAAAGGCCAGTAGGAACACAAAGGTTTGACCTCTGGACCCCCTGTACTCACCGGAGAGCAGCGATCAATGGCTGTGGCAGGCCACGAAGCGGGCTGCCTACGTCCATTCGCTGGTCCCGACGAGAAGCCAGAGTTCAAACCCAAGGCCGACCGATTGTCGACCTGCCGTCACAGGCTTCGGCCGGCGCTAACCTGAGTCGGTGGTTGGGCGGATTTCCATGAATGCCTGCAATTAACTGCTATGGAACACTTACAGACCACATCGTCGTGTCGCCGGACTCGAAACCATCTTCAAATAGGGGCGGAACACCTGCCACCATGCCGATCCTGCCCAAAGTAGAGCCAGAGAAACCCTCGAGGATGCTCCCGGGTGCGCCTTCGAAGTCGATCACGTAGGTAATGTCGAAGAAGCTGTCGACCAGGAAGGTGCCGTCGCCCTGTTGGACAAGGATCGTCTGGCCGGGGCTCGGTAGACCATAAAATGTGCCGGCTGAGATCTGCAGTACGTTGAAGTCGGGATCACCGAACACCACCGAGGTCAGCTCGTAGGTATCGGTGTTGAAGAACTGCACCGGGTCTCCTGGCGTGCGCGGTGCGGATTGGGTTTCGTTACCTGTCGTCAGTGCGAACATGCGGTTGAAGCCGGCAAGAGATCCGGTGCCGTGCAGCCGGATGGAAAGCGTGGAATCGAAGCCCTCCCTGTCACCGCCCAACTCGCCTCCAGCCACGCCGCAGGGCGTCTGTGCGCATACGAAATCGTGGTTGATCGGTCGCAGCACCATGGTCGTACCGGTCGGTAGGCCATTGGTGATGATCATGTTCTCGTCCGGGCTGCGGTACTCGCAGCCTGCCGGTGGCAGCTCGGCGGTTGTGCTGCCATTGTCGGGAACGAAACACGGAGTTACAGCCGCCGGGGGGGCCGCAACCGCAATCCGTACAGTCGCCGTGGTCGATCCCGACAGGCCGTCAAGAGCGCCGCCGGGCGCACCGACGAATTCGATCCGGTAGCTGATGTCGAAGAAGCTGTCAACCGAGAACGGACCTCCATGACGCCGAGTCAGGGTCGTCTGTCCCGGGCTCGGCAGACCAAACCCAGTGCCGGCCGTCAGCTGAAGCTGATCGAAATCCGGATCGCCGACGATGCCTCCCTGCATCTGAAAAAGGTCGGCGGGGAAAGTCTGCACTGCAGCGCCCGGCTTGCGCGGCCTCCAGTGCGTCTGGACGGCTATCGGGAGGTGGATAATCCGCTCGAATCCGGCGAGGTCGCCAGTGCCTTCGAGCTGCCACTTCATCATCGCATCGAACGACTCAACCTCGCCGCCC
>JAAESQ010000518.1 GCA_024229275.1 bacterium
CCGCTGCATTTTCTCGTAGCGGAACATTGGGCCAAAATAGCTCAAGCGAACCGGCTGGGGACGTTGCCCGAAGCCGTTCTCGATGAATGCACGGGCTACGCTCGCGGTGCCCTCCGGGCGCAAGGTCAGTGAACGCCCTTTACGATCTGGAAATGTATACATCTCTTTCCCGACGATGTCCGTTCCTTCTCCGACCGAGCGCACGAATAGTTCGGTCGGTTCGAAGATGGGCAGGCGAATCTCATCGTATCCGTAGCCCTCGAACACAGCATGGGCTTTTCGCTCGACTTCATTCCAGAGCCGCGATTCTGGCGGAAGAATGTCCCGGGTTCCCTTCGCTTTGCGAATCACTCGTTCCTCCAATTTCCGAATCTATCTGCCGTTCGCCATCCCCGGGGCAGTGAGAGCCGGACTCTTGTACCTAAGATAGTCGAGAGCCAACAATCGCGCTCTAGGCCCCATGTCTCCAAGCACTCAGGCCCATTGTTCCGATCTCAACCGGTCTTCTCAACAGTCGTCCACCATGGATGTCGGAGGCGATTTCAGCAGCCCTGACAAGGCTGGAAACTCCGACTTTCTCAGCCGTGATCGGAAACGCTACCACAGGGCCTTCCGGAGCGGCAACAAGATCGACCATTTCCTCCATCGCTCCCGGTATCGTGACCATTGCTCGGATGTGCTGCCATTGCAAGACTTGCGACCCAAAAAACCGCTGCCTGTGGAATCATCTCTCGTGCCAAGATGCGGCAACAGCTAGATAATCAAGGACATACGTTCAAAGTACTGAATACAAACGGCTTGTAAAGATGGCCATTTTTCACCCCAGATTGAGAGAAGTCTTTGTTTTACACGGGCTTACCGAGTTTCCCACAGGGTTTTCCACAGGGTTTTCAACAGCCCAGAGGCCAGACGACCGGACCCGTTCTGATGACCTTTGGGGGTCGCACCCTCAAGTCCACCATGGTGCTCGACTTGCCTCCAAAAGTGGGCCCTCCGTCAAGCACCAAATCCGGCGATTCTAGGAGCGACTCGAGAGCCTCGGAAACCGTTCGACACGGCGCGGCACCGTGGCGGTTAGCCGATGTCCCGGTGACAGGACCAACCTCGCTCAGCAATGCCCGAAGTTCTTGGTGATCTGGTATCCGAACCGCGAGACTGCCGTCTTCGCTCGCGGCGAGCGGGCCGTACCTTGCCGGAACCACGACAGTGAGTGCGCCCGGCCAAAGCTCGACAAGGAGATGCCGGTAGTCTTCCGGGACGACCACCATAGAATTCACCTGCGCCCAAGTCGCACACAGGACCGGCAGAGCCAAATCGCTCGGCCGACCCTTCATCGAGTGAATCCGCTCAACCGCAGCTCGGTCATCAACTGCGGCTGCCAGTCCGTAAAAAGTCTCGGTTGGAAGCAGGATGACTCCACTTTCGACCAAAACGCGAGACACATGAGGGATTGCTGCTCGGACAGTCTCGCTTGACGTGAAGTCGATTTTCACGATTCGCCCAGCAGGGCCTCTGCGTGGCGAAGGGCCGACTCACCAACATCACCACCCGAAAGCATCCGAGCTATTTCGTTGATCCGCTCATCTTCATTTAGTGGAACAACACGCGTCACGGCACGACCGTCTGAAGCTACTTTCTCTACTCGAAGGTGACCTCCAGCACGCGCAGCGACCTGTGGTAGATGAGTAACTACCAGGACCTGGTCTTGGGAGGTCAGCGTTGTTAGCAGAGAGGCCAACGACGCCGCCGTTTGACCACCTAACCCATTGTCAATTTCATCGAATAGAAGGGTCAAGCCGGCGCTCTTTCGCGCTCCACGAAGAACCGTGCGCAATGCGAGGTGGAGCCGGGAAAGCTCTCCCCCCGAGGCTATTCGAGCCATCGGCCGGGGCGTTTCGCCAGGATTCGCCGCTATCAGCAACTCGCACTCCCCAATTCCATTTTGCGTTGGGCTGACAGTTTCGCTTCCCCAAGCCAGCGGTCCTTTGGGTTCGGGTCGAACAGACCACTCAAATTGCAGCAGGGTCCCACCCATCTCGAGCTCACCCAGAACCGTTGACACTTCCTGAGTCAACTGCTCTGCGGCTTCACGCCGGGCGCCATCCAATCGCTGTGCAGCGACACCATAGGCCTCAAGCGCATCACCAACGATACGTTCCGCCTCACTGAGATCTTCCTCTATCTGTTCGAGTTCGGCTCGTTCTTCGTTCAGTGACTCACGATGCTCGAGCACCCGCTCAAGTGGCGAGCCATACTTAAGCATCAGCTGTTCAATCCGGTGAAGTCGAACCTCGATCTCCTCCAGTTCAGCCGGATCTTCACGCATCTCACCTACGCTGGCCTGAATATCTCGAATCGACTCGTCGAGCGATACCTGCGCCTCTTCCAGAAGCTTGCTGCAGCCGTCAAGAGGAGCCCCCAGTTCGATCATTTCCGCGACAGCACGCTGAGCAAGCGCCAGTCCCTCCACGATTGAACCATCTTCATCTACAAGTCGACCACATGCGATGCTGGAGAGTTCCTGTAAGCGCACCGCATGACGAAGCAATTGTCTCCGCTGTGTCAGCGTCACATCTTCATTGGCGAGTGGTGACACTGCGCCAATCTCAGCGAGCTGAAAGCTAATGGTGTCGAGTCTGTCACGCCGCTTCGCGACGCGCTCCTTCAACCCCTGCAGGAAATTGTTGCCTTCCTCCCATGCTGAAAAGGCCCCCGCCACCTGTTGCAGCAAATCATCGTGCCCTGCAAATTCATCGATCATCCGCAGCTGCACGGTTCCGTCGCCCAGTCCGTATTGCTCGTGCTGGCCATGGATCGCCATAAGACGAGGGGCAAGCTGTTGCAGGCTCGCTACGGTCACAGGCACGTTGTTGACCCAGCATCTGGTTCTGCCGGTCGCAGTCATTTCACGCCGAATCACTACCTCAGTCTCTGCTTCAATCCCGAGAGATTCGAAAAGACTGCGAAAGCTCTTATCGAGGACGACGGTGAACCAACCGTCCACAGTCAGACGCCGCTCGCCGCTGCGAACAAGGTCTGTCTGTGCTCTTCCACCTGCCAAAAGCTTGAGAGATTCCACAAGCAAAGACTTGCCGGCACCGGTCTCCCCTGTGAGAGCAACCAAGCCCTCGCTCAACTCGAGCGATACGGCGTCAATGATACCCAGACCACTTACTTCCAACCGATCCAGCATGAGCAGATCGTATCACCGAACAATGATCGATTGCTTCGCCCATCCGGCCCATCTGGCGCGCAATTACAGGTCGCCGAGAATCACGATACAATGGTGGGTGCACTCATCATTGAGAGAATCAGAGGAGGCAACCGATGAAGTCGAGGACGTCGCCCGTCGTTCGTCCCACCACTGCTGCTCGCCAGGAACCAGTGGGCGCTGCAAAGAACACCCAAATGCAGGTGCTACTGGGCCCAGAGGATGGGGCGCCGAACTTCGTGACTCGCCGCTTCGTCATGGATCCCGGCGGGCGAATCCCTTGCCACCGCCACGATCGGATCGAACACGAGCAGGTCATTCTTGAAGGCGAGATGGTGATCGGTCTCGATGATCGAGAATACACAGTGAGGTCAGGTGACTGCGTTTTGATACCTGCAGGTGTAGCTCACTGGTACGAGAATCGCAGCATAGCGCCGACAGCGTTCCTCTGTGTCGTTCCTCTCAGCAGCGACTATCAGACGGAGTGGATTGAACCACCCGAGAACGCCTAGTCTGCCCGAAGAAGAAGCTCCCGCCACACCTGAGCCACTTTCAGTTCGAGTGTCTCGCGATCCCCTGAATTGTCGATCACTGAGTCGGCGATCTTCCTCTTCTCGTCAAGCGGCATTTGAGCTTGAAGCAACGCGAGGGCCCGATCACGGCTCATCCCGCGCTGCACTGCGCGATCAAGCTGCTGTTCCGGCCGACACCACACGACAACAACTGTGTCGTATTCAAGATATGCGCCGGTTTCTACCACAAGTGACGCTTCCACGATGGCAACCTTGACCTGTGGGTCGAGTGTGTCATACCACTCATCGACGCGAGTTCGCACAAGCGGATGTATGGCACGGTTAAGCGAGTCGAGAGCCTGCGATTCAGCCAGGACAAGGCGGCCCAATACACCTCGATCGACCCTTCCGTCAACGGCAAGCACTTGAGTCCCAAATAGGCGCACTACCTCTTTGGTGCCACGAGCGTTTGCTTGGTAGAGGTCATGCACAAAGGCATCGGCATCGACAACTGCTGCCCCAAGTGCGTGGAACTGACCTGCAACCTCGCTTTTTCCCGATGCAAGGCCTCCTGTCAGCGCGACTTTTAGCGCCATCTCAGATACTCCGGCGCAGTCTCGCCGCCCGCACTGTGTTTGCCATTAGCATGGCAATCGTAAGCGGTCCAACACCTCCTGGCACTGGCGTAATGCGAGAGGCTATGGGTGCAACTTGCGTGAAATCCACGTCCCCGGCCAGCACTGCGCCTCGCTTCTCAAATACCGCAGCTTTCTTCTCGTTACCGGGGAAATATCGGTCGACCAATTCCTGGTCCGTGATCCGATGCATACCGACATCCACGACTACGGTGCCTTCGCTGACATGTTCGGCACCGATCAATCCCTGCACTCCGACGGCCGCGATCAAAATGTCTGCTTCGCGCGTCACAGCAGCCAAGTCACGTGTGCGCGAGTGGCATAGGGTGACCGTCGCATGTGCGTGCAGCAGCAGCATCGCCATCGGTTTCCCGACGATATCCGACCTCCCGACGACCACTGCGCGGCGCCCCTGCAACTCTATGCTCTCCCGTTGGAGCAGTTCCATCACACCAGCTGGTGTACACGGAACAAGTCGTGGAAAACCCTTCTGTAAAAGGCCCACGTTCTCAGGATGAAATCCGTCGACGTCCTTCGCCGGATCAAGTCTTCCGAGCACAGGCTGTGGATCGAGACCCGCCGGCAGTGGGAGCTGCACCAATATTCCATCGACGTCTGGATCGTCGTTCAACCCATCGACACGCGCCTCCAACTCGTCCTGGGAGATCGACGCAGGGAGGACGTGAGTCTGCGATCGCATTCCGAGCTTCTCCGAGGTTCGTGCTTTCGAACCGACGTAGACCTTGGACGCCGGATCCTCTCCCACCAGTATGACGTCGAGTCGAGGAGAGACCCCTTTCTGTGCAAGTTGCTCTACCTGATCAGCAACTTCAGTCTGAATCTCGCCTCCGACACGCGAACCATTCAGGATCTTGTCACTGTCCACCATACTCACCCCCGTCTCGGCTTCACTCCCTCATACAGGGTTGCTACTCCCCAGGTCAGTGGAACCATTTTGACCTCAACGAGGCCATGTTCGCGCAGAAGACTGCACATCTCTTCTCCCTCGGGAAAGGTCCGAATCGACTCCGGGAGATAGACATACGCTTCGGAATCTCGCGAAACTACCTTCCCCACCCAGGGTAGAACCCGCCGGGCCCACCATTCAAGAATGGGAGCAAAGATGCCCTTGGGTTTCGAAAACTCAAGAATCAGAAACAGACCATTCGGGCCCAATACCCGAATGAGTTCTTCGAGTCCGTCGTCAAGGTCCTCGAAGTTCCGCACGCCGAATGCGACCGTTACAACGTCTACGGATTCGTCCCTCAAAGGCATCGACAGCGCATCTGCAGCTGCCAATCCGAGTCCTGAACCACGTTGCCGAGTTTTTCGACGGGCGTGGCGCAACATCGGTAGGCAGAAATCGCTACCGATGACGCGCTCGGTCTTCCCGAGGGATAGAGCGAGATCGCCGGTGCCAGTACATGCGTCCAGTACGACCGTTGGTGCTGCGCGCACAACTCGCCTCGTCACCCTTCGTCGCCAGTGCATGTCAACGCCGAGCGACAGCAGATGATTCAACAGGTCATAACGGTTCGCAACCCGAGCAAACATGTCACGAATCGCATGCGACCGCTTCTCAACAAGTTCGCTTCGCACGGCCGGGAGACTAGCACAATCTTCTCGGAAAGAGTGTTACACAAGTTGTGAACGTAGAGCCTCGAGGGCCTTTCTCCGGTGAGATATGGCGTTCTTCTCAGCACTCGACATCTGCGCGTAGGTTCGCCCATCATGTCCATCCGGGACGAATACGCTATCCCAGCCGAAGCCCCTCTCACCCCTTGGTGATGAAGCGATCGTTCCTTTCACCACTCCAATTCCAACAGCCTCGTCGACACCGTTCGTGGCGCAGAACATGCACCGCACAACAGCACTCAAATCGTCGAATGCCCGGGCGAGTGTGCAGATCCCGGTCGGACCCACACTCGAAAGCAACCAGCGAATCAATGGCCCAGGAAAGCCGCCCATCGCTACCAGCTCGAGGGATGTGTCTTCGATCAGCACTGGAGCCTTCAGCCGTCTGTGACCGGCCAGTGCTTTCTCACGCACAACCTCCTCCAGGTTCAAGGATTGGATCTCTGGCAAATCCAGCGCTTTGTGATCGAGCCTGATGCCGAGGACTTCCTCAGCTTCACGGAGCTTACCCAGGTTCGATGTTACGAACACTAGATCGCTGAATTGCATCAGCTTTCCGATCCAGAACGACTGATCTCTTCTGAAGCCACTCGGTAGACAGCAATCTTGCGACTTAGTCCTTTGAGCTGCATGTTGCCGAGGTGTTCAGTTGGGAACAGATGGGCGACGGAGGCCTGAGTCGTTTCTCCGATCACCACTTGTCCTGGTTCAGCAACAAACTCTTCGAGCCGTGCAGCGACGTTTACGGTGTTTCCGAGTACGGTGTAGTCGACGCGTTTCTCTGATCCAATGTCACCCACAACAACCGGGCCAGAATGAATGGCAACGCGAACTTCGACTACGTCGAGACCTTCAACGGCCCGCTCTCGGTTCCAGCGCTCGAGGGCTTGCTGCAGGGCCAAACCGCTACGAACAGCACGCTCGGCATGATCCTCTTGAGGAAGTGGCGCGCCGAAGAAAGCCATCGCCGCATCGCCGATGAATTTGTCGAGGGTTCCTCCATACTCGAAGATCGTGTCCGCCGCGAGTGAGAAGAATTGGTTGAGAAAACTCGCTACCTCTTCTGGAGGTAGAGCTTCGCAGCGAGCCGTAAAGCCGACGATGTCAGCGAAGAGAATCGTAGTCTCGCGGACGGTCACATTCGTTTCGTCGCCCTCAGGCTTGTCGAGAATGGAATCGATGACTGCTGGCGAGTGATAACGCTCGAGGCGTGTCCTGAAAGCCTGCTGCTTCCGAATGTGCTCGTTCAAGCGCGCTCTTTCGATAGCCACAGCCGCGTAGTTCGACAGCGCGGTCAAAAGATCAAGGTCCGGCGCTGAGAAGGACCCAACGTGCAACGGTGAATCAACGTATATGGCACCGATGACTCTCTCACGGTGCCAAAGCGGAGCACACATTGCAGATCGAATCTGGTGAATTCTGATGCTGCGGCCGGCCTCGAATCTCTGGTCCGTTTGAGCATCGTGCGTCAACAACGCCACTTTCTGCCGCGTCACCATGTCGAGGATAGTGGTCGAGATTGGAACTTCTTGGTCGTCCCCAGTTTTCGACTCCCTGGCCCGGGAGAGTTCCAGATTCGCCTCACCGCCATCGTCAAAGAGCACGATGTATCCGCGATCAACAAGCAGGTGATCGAAAACAACATCCATGACCTTCTCTAGCACAGGATTCAGGTCCTCGACCTGGAGCAGGGTCTTTGCCACCTGCGCCAGTATTTCGAAGACGCGTTCGCGAGCTCCCAGCTCCTTGGAAACGGAAGAAGGCTCTCCCTCCAATCCATAGTCCTGGTTAAACTCCGAGAGTGGGCGAAGGTAGGTCGCTGATGAAAGCCCGGATGCATCTGTTGTGCTGTCTTCCAACAGAAGACAGAACGACCCAATCGTTATCTGATCACCCGGGGCAACGGTTGCAGTGGTGACAAAGGTCTCATTAACCTTCACACCATTGGTCGACTCGAGATCCGTGACGGTGAAGGCACCATCGTTCTCTTTGATCTCCGCATGGTGCCTTGACACCGAGAAATCCCGCAGAACGACATCATTATCACTCGACCGGCCGATGGTGTAGCCATCCCGCACCGGCACTCGATGCGTTACGTCACCATCTTCGTACACGAATTCCAGCATTTGTCACATTCTAGCGCGACCCGAGCCTTTAGCGTCGTCGATTGTCTCGTCGAAATCCGTCTCGCTCCTCATAGCGACCAGATTTATGGACTTGTTTGACGAGGCGCTCCTTTGCTTTCTCGAGATCCTCGGGTGACTTTGTAGCCTCCATCAAGGTTGAAGGAGGAAAGTCGCATCTATAGAGAAACCTCGCTGCAGTCGGCCACCACTCCGACCGAGGTTCGTTAAGAATCCCAAACCAAATCGGACACGCGGACCCACTGGTTGGCTCGATGTCCGTTACCCCAATGCCCGCAAAACTCTTCTTCAGTTCACTCTCATAATCCACTGCACAGAGGGAGGTGACCCAACGATCACCTCTTCGCCGCGCTGTCTCGCCAACACGTTGCGGGCTCCAGCCTTGGCGTCCTGTCTGGTGCGGAATGACCATCCATTGCTTCAACATCAACCTCTCAAGAAGATCTCGAATCCCGCCCTTCCCAGCGCCGGCGAGAGGGTATGCCGCGACAAGAAGGTTTGCATCTTCGGGTGTTACGAT
Source organism: bacterium (assembly GCA_024229275.1). Lineage (GTDB taxonomy): Bacteria > Acidobacteriota > Thermoanaerobaculia > Thermoanaerobaculales > Sulfomarinibacteraceae > JAAESQ01. Next base: position 8,658 of record JAAESQ010000518.1, read on the forward strand.
TCGTCCAAGCGACCAAAGGGCATCGTCAAGAGAACGAGAAAGAGAGATGCCCAAGTGGCCAGGCATGACCTGTTCATTGTGCGCTAGGACCGAGTCGAGCCAGAACGATGCAAGAGGTACGCGGACTAGAGTGCGCCGAACTCTGTCCATCTCTTGAAGCAACCTTCGCGCAACATCCTTGTTGATGTCTCCCGTCGCATCTGGGATTCGGTCTCCTATCAAGTCGCGGTAGCCATATGCTGCCGCCTGACGCACCCGCTGTGACGGATTCTTCATGGCGTGCATGTATATCTTTAGCAGCGACGGATCATGGAACGCAGCGCTTCCGACCAGAATACTGATCTGCTCATCTTCACTGAGATCTTGTGCCTCCCAAACCCGCAGAATGGAAGTCGGCCCGTAACCGTGTCGCAAAGTTCTCTGCTGCAGCGTTTGGCGCACATATTTGTCAAAGTACGGGGATGGGAAATGGTCAATCCCAGGAAGTACACGAACTTGACCCGCGAGAATGAAAGCCAGCAGTAACTCAGTTGCGCCCATCGGCAACTCTCCCTTCCATGCGATCCTGTCAGGGTGAGGATACCGCTAATGACCCACAGGTTGAAGCTCACCATCGCGTATTTCGGAACACCGTTCCATGGATGGCAACGCCAGCGCGATAAGAAAACCGTGCAAGGGGAACTCGAACAGGCAGTGGCTCGTGGTCTGGACCTCGACTCACCACTCGTGGTCGGGGCCGGCCGCACCGATGCAGGCGTCCATGCGCGAGGTCAGGTCGCACACGTGGACCTTCCATCCGACATACCAATTGCGAAGTTGGGGAGAATCCTCAACCGAGTGCTTCCGCCCGAGATCAAGGTGCGTCGAACAAGGGTAGTTTCCGATTCTTTTCACGCAAGATTCCATGCCCACGCGAAACACTATGCATACCGAATATTGTGGACCCGACCCCCAATGCCCTGGGCCGGTCTTCGGGCCGCTGTGCATCAGGAGATCGCGCATGCCGATAGACTGAGACGTTCTCTTGAATCCCTGCAAGGACGCTGGGATGTAGCTTCATTCTCGGTTCCAAGCCAGACCGACACCGATACGACGCGCACACTATTCAGGGTGTGGAGCGATGTCCAGCCACGAGGAATGACACTTCACTTTGTAGGTGATGGTTTTCTGCGCTACCAGGTACGAAGAATGGTCGGTGCCCTTCTGGAGGTCGGATCCGGCCGCCGGTCGATTGCCGAGTTCGACCAACTCAGAAATGTTCCCCAACCCGGGGCCGCCATACAGACGGCGCCGGCCGTTGGTCTTACGCTAGAGCAGGTCTACTATCGGTCAACTCGATACACAACCACTATGGTAGACTCCGGCGTCCAGGGGTCGCAGAATGGTTGATCTTGATTCGTTGGCCGCGCCCGGAAGCCCCGAGCGGGACCTTCTTGAACAACTTGATCTTGCCCGCGTGCCACGTCACATCGCCATCATCATGGATGGCAATGGCAGATGGGCGAAAGCTCGCCACCTGCCGCGTGTCGAAGGGCATCGCTCAGGCATCAAGGCGGTGAAAGAGACCATAGAGACCGCTGCTCGACTCGAGATCGAGGCCACCACGCTGTACGCCTTCTCCACCGAGAATTGGAAGCGCCCACGGTTGGAAGTCATGACCCTCATGGCACTACTCAAGGAGTACATCAATCTCGAGCTTGACTCCTTCGTTCGCCACAATCTTCGGGTCAAACCAATCGGACGTCTCGACCAACTCGACTCTTCAGTACAGCGCCATCTCGAGCGCGCCGTTGCGGCCACAGAGCAGTGTACCGGCATGGTTGTGCAAATCGCCCTCAACTACTCCGGCAGGCAAGAGCTGACCGACACTATCCGCAGTGCAGTTGAACAAGCAGCGTCCGGTCGACTCAAGCCTGATGACATCGACGAAGCCTGGGTTGACAGCAAGCTATTGACTGCCGGCATCCCAGATCCCGACTTGATGATCCGGACGTCGGGCGAACAGCGCATTTCGAACTTTCTGCTGTGGCAACTGGCGTATTCGGAGATCTACTTTGCGCCCGTTCTGTGGCCGGATTTTTGCCGGATCGAACTGCTCAAAGCTCTACTGGAGTATCAGAACAGGGAACGCAGGTTCGGGGGTCTAACGACACCCGAACCCGACGTATTTTCCCCCATAAAGGAGCCCCATGGGAGCCCGTGAACTGGTCGCATTGGTCGCCATCCCTCTGGTCGTAGGAGCAATACTGTTCTTGCCAGCATGGGTCTTCGGGATCATCTTGTCTGGGGCTCTTGCTATCGCTGCAAAAGAGCTGGTCGCTATGGCACACGCCGCCGGAATTATTTTCTGGCGTACTCCGGTATTGATAGCAGTTCCCGGTTTTCTGGCGGCCGCATGGTTCGCGGGCGTACATGGCGTTGGAGCAGCTGCTCTCGTTGCGCTCTGGGTCTTTCCGACACTGCAGTTAATGCACCCCATGCGACCTCAGGGAGCACTGACCGGCATGGCAACGAGCTTTTTCGCTGTGCTCTACCTCGGTGGAGGTGGCGCCTGCATAGCCTGGATCCGACTTTGGCCTAGTGCAGATGCAGGGGCTCACCTTTTGCTCTTGTTCCTATTCACAATTTGGGCAGGCGATTCTGGAGCGTATTACGTTGGCAAGCGCTGGGGGCGGCACAGCATGTCGCCGCGCGTCAGTCCGAAGAAAACATGGGAGGGAATCGCTGGAGGTGTTGCCGCAACTTTCATAGTGGCACTCATCCTTCAGCGCTGGCTGCACACTGATCTTGCGATGGTCCACCTTCTCGGTCTTGCGGCAATCCTTGCCGTTTCCGCACCCGTCGGCGACCTCATCGAGTCGCTATTCAAGCGGGACACACAGGTGAAGGACTCGTCAAACCTGCTTCCTGGACACGGGGGATTCCTGGACCGCACTGACTCTCTTGTCTACTCGGCCCCGCCGGTCCTCGCCTATCTCGCTTTTATCGGTTACTTCAAGTGAAGCATCTCGCAGTCCTCGGGAGTACTGGCTCGATCGGGAAATCGACCTTATCGGTTGTCGAAGCTTTCCCCGATCGTTTTGAAGTTGTCTCTATGGCCGCCGGCCACAACCTTGAGGTACTGCGGCAACAACTTGGGGATCACCACCCACAGGTCGTCTGCGTTGCAGATCCCGAAGACGCACAAACAATGGCCACCGAGTTCCCGGCGACTCGATGGGTGAGTGGCGCTGAAGGTCTGGTCGAAGCAGCGTGCCTACCTGATGTCGATACCCTAGTTGCTGCCCTTGTGGGCTCGGTTGGGCTCCCGTCGACACTAGCTGCGATCCAGGCCGGGAAGGATGTGGCACTCGCCAACAAGGAGACGCTTGTTGTCGCCGGCGATCTCGTCATGCGCTCTGCCGAATCAAGCGGCGCCACCGTCGTCCCCGTCGACAGCGAGCACAATGCGATCCACCAGGCGCTTCGGGTTGGTCCACAAACAGCGGTGAGCCGCTTGATCCTTACGGCATCCGGGGGTCCGCTCCGCACCTGGAGTGGCTCTCAGATCCGGCAAGCCGGTCGAGAACAAGCATTGGCACATCCGACTTGGAGCATGGGTCCAAAGATCACTGTCGATTCGGCCACCATGATGAACAAGGGCTTGGAGATCATTGAGGCGCACCACCTCTTCAAACGAGCTGAAGATGAGATCGACGTGGTTGTACATCCTCAAAGCATCGTGCACTCCCTGGTCGAGTACGTTGACGGTACACTCATAGCCCAGCTCGCTATCAACGATATGCGGTTTCCGATCATGTACGCATTGGCATGGCCGGACCGTCTCACTTCACCATTAGAGCGACTCGACCTTGCCAAGGTGAGTCAACTCACCTTCGAAGAGCCTGACGCCGAACGGTTTCCCTCTCTCCGCCTTGCCCGACACGCCCTCCAAGCAGGTGGTGAAATGCCTGCCGTTCTCAACGCAGCGAACGAGATCGCTGTCGAAACGTTCCTCTCTGGGCGCATCAAGTTGGGTGTGATCACCGATACCGTGGAAGCGGTTCTCAATCAGCACACGCCCAACAGTCAGCCCCTCGATTCTCTTGAGCAGGCGCTTGCAGCAGACACTGCCGGTCGACGGCTTGCGAAGCAGTTCCTGGAAGAATCAGTAAGAGCTTGATCTAACCGTACCTGTGACAGAGAAACACTTGCAGTATAATGTCCCGCCTCCACGATCTCGCGAGATCGACTCAGACCGTGGGGCAAGCCAGACTTACTTTTCAGTCGGCAAGTCAAAAGGACGGATAACGCAGTGATCATCAACATTCTCGCCTTTATCTTCGTGCTCGGCGTTCTCATCGTCATTCACGAAGCGGGGCATTTCGCAGCAGCACGACTCGTTGGAGCCAAGGTCGAGGTGTTCTCGGTCGGTTTCGGAAAGAGACTCTGGGGATTTCAGCGCGGTGATACGGATTACAGAGTCAGCTTGATCCCATTTGGTGGTTATGTCCGGATCGTAGGGTTGGGTCCTGACGAATCGGATCTCATCGGTGAGAGCGCCGAGCACGTTGTTCTCATACCGCGATGGCAACGAGCCTTTATTCTGGTCGCAGGACCGCTGACCAACATCGTTGGAGCAGTAGTCTTCCTCAGTATCGCTTTTGTGCTCGGTATAGAGGTACCCGCCTATCAAGATTCCCCACCCGTAGTCGGCTGGATCGAGCCGGAGTCTCCAGCAGCCTCGACCGATCTTCAGATGGGTGACCGCATCGTCAGCATGGATGGTGTTGTTTTGCAGACATGGCGAGATCTTGACATGTCCACCATGACGTCCTCAGAGGAAACAATCGATTTAGTCGTCGAGCGCAATGGCGAAATGCGAACAATCAGCCTGACACCGAAACATGTGACCCGCTATGCCTTCGGCTACTCCGGCATTCTTCCGCCGCTTGACCCGGTCATCGTTCGCCTGATTCCGAACCAACCTGCGGCCCTCGCCGGACTCGAAGTAGGCGATCGAATCGTGGAAATCGACGGCAACACCGTTGAGCAGTTCTATGATCTGTTCCGCTACATCGGGCCATATCCGGAAGAGGAACTTCCTATCGTCATTGAACGAGGCGCCGAGACTCTGGAGCTTAAGATCGTCCCTAGGAATGAGGGCGGAGAAGGAAAGATCGGCATTGCGCTCGTCTTCCCTTCAGCGATGAAGCGCCTCGGCCTCATAGAGGCTTTCGTGACCGGCAGCGTCGAGTCCTATCGAATGACCATCCAGACCTTCCGCATTCTCGGACGTCTCCTCACCGGCAACGCCCCGCTGAGTCAGGTATCCGGGCCTCTCGACATTGCTTGGATATCAGGCGAGGCTGCCCGAAGCGGGATCCGAACTCTGATCTGGTTTCTCGGTCTGATCTCCCTCCAGCTGGGTATCTTCAACCTCTTGCCGATTCCCGTTCTCGACGGAGGTCACCTCACCATCATCGCGTTCGAGACGACTATCAGACGGGACCTCTCGCTGAAGTTGAAGGAGCGGATTCTCGAAGTTGGGTTTTACCTGCTGATGGCTTTGATGGTCGTCGTACTTTTCAACGACATCAAAAAGAGACTTCCCGAGAGTCTATACAATTACTTCTTCGGCTAGGAGAACCCAGAGGAAACGCCGTAACATGCTACATTGCAGGCCATGGCAGCGCGCCTGATTTCAGTCGTCCTTTTCGCCGCCTCTGCGGTCATAGTGTTCTGGTACGCCCTTGTGCATACCGTTCATCAGGGAACGTTGTCGATTCCGGACCTGCACGGCAGGGGCGTAACGACGGCAGAGAAGCTCGTTCACGATCTCGGCATCACACTGGTTGTAGAGGAAGAAGGCGTCTTCAGCGCGGACTATGCACCCGGGAAGATCGCCACACAGAACCCCCATCCGGGATTCCACGTTAAAGCAGGATCCTCGATTTCCGTCCGAGTGAGTCTCGGTGGAGAGCGTACCGTAACCCCCGAAGTTCGCAGCCTCTCTCTACAGGCGGCACTACGAGCGTTGGAGCAGGAAGGCTTACTACCAACATCTCACGCTGAAGTACGGGGACAAACAAACGGCGACAGTGTTTTGGCAACTGATCCACCGCAGGGCGAATCGGTTCCGCCGGAAGCCGAGGTACGTCTGCTGGTGAATTCTGCACCACAACGTCAGTTGTGGGTCATGCCGTCTCTTTTGTCATTTAGAGTAGAAACGGTCAGCCGGTTTTGCCGCAGGCATCACCTTCGACTCGGGCAGACCCACGAGGTCGACTACCCAGGCCTGCCGTCTGGAGTCGTACTCCGGCAGTATCCCGCTGCCGGCAGTCCCCTCTCTCGCTCTGACATCATCACGGTTTGGATAAGCAAATGAACCTCAAGATCTCACCATCTCTTCTTTCCGCTGATTTCGGCCGCATTGCTGAGGAAGCGGCTGACGTGGAGAAGGCCGGTGCGGATATGCTCCACCTTGATCTGATGGATGGTCATTTTGTCCCGAATTTGACCTTCGGCCCGCCTGTTGTAAGAGCGATCGCACAACACACCCGACTGCCATTGGATGCTCATCTCATGGTGGAAGATCCCAATCCACTTATCGAACCTCTCGCCAAAACAGGTGTAGCCTGGATATCTGTTCACGCAGAAGCTTGCCGCCACCTTCATCGATCGCTGGACCTGATCAGGTCTAGCGGCGCGGCGGCAGGAGTGGCGATCAATCCAGCCAGCCCACTTTGTATGCTGGAGGAGATCCTCGACAACATTGATTTCGTTCTCCTGATGTCGGTGAACCCCGGCTACGGCGGACAATCCTTTATCACCTCGTCTATCGACAAAATTCGACGTCTCCGCTCGATGCTTGGAAAAAGCTGCACCGAGATCGTAGTTGACGGAGGAGTAGACCACACGAACGCACACGCGCTGGTCAAAGCTGGCGCGACCACTTTGGTGGCGGGAACGGCAGTTTTCGGTGCGACAGATCGCCAAAGCGCGATCGAGGAGCTTAAGAGATGCGCGCTGAAAGCATGAGAAATGTGAGGAATGTCACAACTACTGCGATCGCAGTCATAGCGATAACGATCGGCGTTGTCGGTTGCAGTAATCCGCTCGTCGATAGCGGCTTGCTTGATGAACTTGCAGATCAAGACAAGGAAACGATCTTTCAACGCGGCGAAGAGTTGTTTGCAGAAGAAGAGTACGAGGATGCACGTAGGTATTTCTCGTTTGTCTATGACACGTTTCCAAATGATCCACTCGGACATCGCGCGGCACTTCGTATGGCTGACGCTTTTCTGGCCAAAGGTGACACTGTCAGTGTCACAGAAGCACGCTTGAGGTATCAGGACTTTACGAACAGATATCCGAACGATTCTAACCGCGACTATGCCCTCTTGATGCTTGGAAACACGTATGTTGCACGAGAACCGAGACCTGATAGAGATCTTACCGATGTTCACGAAGCCATGAAGGCATATCGGCAGCTTGTGGTCCTTTATCCCGATTCACCTCACGTAGAAGCCGCGCAGCAACAGATCATCTTGCTGCGTACGTTATTGGCAGACCATGAGTGGCTGGTAGCTTCCTATTACTCGAATAATCGACAATGGTCAGCCGTGGTTCAACGACTCGAATATCTCAAAGAAAACTACCCCGAATATAAAGATATTGAAAGGGTAGACACGTTGCTCAACGAGGCCAACGCGGAGATCGAAAAACGCATAGCCCTGTTCGAAGAACTTCGGCGAAAGCGCGCGCAAACAACCGAGGATTGACGGGCAATAGGTGAGTAGAGTAACCTTAGTCGTGTTTCCGAACACTGGGAGAAGAGCTATGACCGCCTTTATTCGGTTCGCTGTCATCGCGAGTTTGATTCCCATCTACGCGGCTGCTCAAAGCGTTTCACCTCCGCCGCAGCCGCTCCACATGGTGGGTGATCACTGGACGCCATATGATCCTCCGACAGAATTTCCGGACGGCGCGCAGGTTCATGTAGTCGTCAAGGGAGATACGCTGTGGGATCTCGCTGCGGCCTATCTCGGCGACCCCTACTTGTGGCCTCAGATATGGGAACGGAATCCGTACATACTCGATTCGCATTGGATATATCCTGGTGACCCAATAGTCGTCGATGTCGCTGTTCAAGCGATGCAGCCCGATGTCGAAGAGGTAACCACGCCAGGGACAACCGTGTCCGAGGTGGATTTTGACGAAGATGACTACGCTGCGGAACCAGGATTTGACAGCACAGAAGAGTTCGCCGCACCATTTCCGCTTGGAAGTTCGGCCGATGTTTACTGTTTTGCTCGGATAGAAGCAGATGAATCCGCATTCCCATTCACGATGATGTCGGCCGAGAAACTTGCAACACAGTCCCAGTTCTCCGA
>JAAESQ010000519.1 GCA_024229275.1 bacterium
ATCCGGGTGTTCGCGATGGAGGTCAAGAAGTCGAGTGGGCGTGCGCAGACGCTTGAGGATTACTTTAAGGAAGAGATTGAGCAATGGGTCGACGCCGTCGATTCGGCGCTCGACCTGATCGCGGGCGATGATGATGAGGATCGTGTTTGTCGTGGCTCTAGCCGTGGCAGAGCGAACTTGACCGTCGATCAACGCCATCTCGCCGAACAGCTCGCCTTCGCCCAACGTCGCGATGACGACCTTGGTGTCGCCCCGGAAGGCAGAGATCTCCACGCCTCCACTTTCAATGACGAAGGCCGTTTCCCCGGCTTCTCCCTCCCTGAAGATCACCGCGCCGGGATGGAACTCTTTCCTGAACAGTGCGTCCATCGTTTCATCCATCATAGGTCATCAGCCCGCGGCAAGCGTAGATTCCTGCAAGCGTTACTCACCGAAGGGCTGTCCGTTCAAAACGTTTACCCGGATTCGTGATGGATTCTCGGGCGATCGGTGGATTCGATTTGTGACTGTCAGGAAATCCGACTCGGTCGCCTCAAATATGTTGGGCACGTATTTCTGTGGATTCCGATCGACGAATGGGAACCACGAACTTTGAATCTGGATCATCACGCGGTGTCCTCGTTGAAACGTATGGAAGACGTCATTGAGGAAGAACTCGACCCGAGTGATCTCACCGGGGATGAAGGGCTCAGGATGCTCGTAGCTATTGCGGAAACGTCCGCGAAAAACTTCTGCTCGTACGAGCCTCTGTGTGGCGCCGACATCGATTTCTTCACCTAACGAGTTCGTTTGAGGTGAGCTGGGTGGGAATTCGTCAATGATCTTCACAATCCAGTCTGAATCACTACCGGAGGTCGAAACCCAGAGATCGGCAGTAATCGGGCCTGCCAGCGTGAGATCATCTTCGAGTGCAGGTCCTCTGTAGACCAGCACGTCGGGTCGACGAGCGGCGAAACGTTGGTCCTCTGTCATGTAATTGCGTGCCCAACCAGTAGTTATCTCCTGGGTGTAGGGAACCGGCTTGGAAGGGTCGCTCGAATACTGGTCAAATACGGTCTCCGATGTTTCTGATGAGACTGGA
>JAAESQ010000520.1 GCA_024229275.1 bacterium
CGCTCTTGGTGATAGCGGATGAATGGGACGGCTGGAGCGAGGAGTTCGACGCTTCGAATGATGTCGACACCGATGTCAACATGTCTTTCCAGCATGGCTCGATCCTGAGGTGTCAGTGGCTTAGTCTTGTTGAGCACCTCTTCAGGGACGCCGATCTTGCCAACATCATGGAGAATTGCCGCGTAGCGCAATAATTCAAGTCGTTCGCCTTCGATGCCCATCCTCCGCGCGACAGCGACCGACATGCGTGCAACGCGCTGGACGTGACCTTCTGTTGAAGGATCCTTCGCTTCGATGGCAGCCGCGAGTGCCGTGACCACGCTCTCGAAGCTCTTCTGGAGCGCGTATCGATGACCGTCGAGTTCGACAACGAGTGCTCTTGAGCGACCCGCGTAGACGCCAGTGACTATGGCTGCAATGGTGAAGACGATGATGTTGACGTAGCAAGGGAAGACCTCACGGTAGAGATCTCCACTCAGCAACGGTTCGCTGAGGCGAAGCACCTGGACGACATAGAGAACCCCGACGATGCCTGTTGCAATGAGTCCGCCACCGACGGCTCCATGCACAGCGCTGACCAGTACAGGTAGGAGAAGAAGAGGGGCGAGCCAATGCACACTGGTCCAGCCGAATGTCCCAGAGACCTCCATCAGGATCAGTACTGCAACGGCGAATCCAGTAAGCATGAGATGGAGCCGCCACCTCTGCTTCCACTGCCTGAGGAAGTGTCGGTGAGGTCGATCGAGCATCATGGCCGGCCATACGATAAGCAGTGTCGGCAGGCTGAGTAAAAAGATCGCCGTCATGTCGGCGAAAAACCAACTCGAGAAGACCAAAATGCCTTCAGTCCAGAGATGCTCGGGAGTGCCCAGTGAAAGGGTGACTGGAGTAGCAACGATAGCAGTGATCAAGGTGTTCAGGATTGCACCGTAGACAACAACTCTGCGAGTTCTGTGTTTGGTCGATCCAGTGGGATTGAGGCCTGCAGCGGCAGGGACGGCGGCGTGCAATGCGGCAATGGCGGCGTAGGCGAGGGCGCGGGCGGGGCTAGTAGCAAGTCCCCACGGACTGACTAGGAAACCTAGGAAGGCACCACCGACTCCCCACCAGCGAAAAAGGATCCCACCGAGAGCCGAAGCGGCAGCGGCAGGGAAGATCAGTGATGTTCCTTCAGTTGCCAGGAAGCTTGATGACGTCTGATTCAGAACAGCGCACAATGCGAGAATCGCCACTCCTCCAACAATGGAATGGCGTCTCAGATCTTTCGATGGAGTCCCTTCCTCATCCATGACAGCTGCTGGTTTCGATTCTAACAGAGGGGAGCAGTGTCACATGTATTGTCGAATAGTGGGATAGCGTTAATTCTCAACGGAGACTGCCCTGAAACCGATGCTTGTGTACCCAACCCAATGATGCAGGTTGGACGGTGCGGTGTAACCGAGTCCGGCCTCTCGAGTCGCGGTGCTGACCTCAAGTTCCGGCTCGGACAGGCTTGTAGCCTGGCGCAGGATGGCACCATCAAGCCTCCTGTTGCCCAACTTACCAACCAGGCGTCGCAGCATTTCTGTTCCGAATGGTATGGAGAATCTGCCGCACCATGGCAGACGGTACTGCCGTACGTCTTCGCGTGAAACGAGAGTGTAGAGCAGGTTTTCGAGGTGTGTTGCTTCTATCGGTCCCTGGAACGTTCTGGATGCGAGTTCATTCTCTCGTGCGACGGCATCTGCATAGCCGGACACACCGACGCCGAACGGGGCGTGGTCAAAATCGGGACCGTAGTGGACGGAGTCGCTTGAGACAACAACCGCAAGATCACGCCCGAGCTGCCAACCTCTTTCTTGCATGATCGACGCGAGGGCTGTGGAAAGGTGCTCAGCAAGTTCTTCGATCCGGGTCCAGCCAACATAGGGTACGAGGATTGGCACTATCGAGAGCTTGGGATTCTCATGCTGCAAGAAAGGAATGAGTGCTTCGAGGGAGTGTTCGTTGCAATGCATAGTGTTACTGACCAGCGCCATGCCCTTCGGCATGGCAGCGAGAATCTCTTGCCGGACTGGATCGACCGGCACAGGCGCCCAAGGTCCGTGCCAGTTGTCGAAGCTGTCGAAGACCAAGGTGTTCTCAAGATCCCACAGGCGGGCACGATGGAATACGCCGATCAGCACCACACGGGGCGCAGTGATGCGGTGCGTTAGATGGACGTAGGCGCGCGC
>JAAESQ010000521.1 GCA_024229275.1 bacterium
GAGGTCATCGATCAGTTTCGTGCCGACGGTTTGAACATCTTTTATAGCTCTGAACTCGTAACCGAGGATCTTGTCGTAGTGGCTCAGCCCACCTCTGTAGATCAGGCTCGGATGCTCGATGAGATTCTCGCACCGCATGGGTTAACCACGCGTCCGGGGCCAGAGGGAAGCTTTATTGTAGTCAGGATGTCGGCGGGGCCAAGGGTTGGAATTCTCCGGGGGCAGGTCGTCAGTGCAGCAGACGGAAGTCCGTTAAGCGGTGCCAGTATTCACCTCAATGACGCAGAAACCGGTACCGCCACGGATGCCGAAGGCAAATTCGAGCTGAAGAATGTACCGACAGGAAAATACCGCGTCTCAGTAGCGCGTGAAGGCTTCAGAACTCAGGTCTTACCAAGGATCAGTATAAGGTCTGACAGGGCAACCGAGGTGAGTTTTCGTCTTCCCAGCGACAGCGTCTTTCTGAACGAAATCGTCGTCACTCCGAGCGCATACTCAGTGAAGTCTCATGTGCCAGAGCCAAGGCAATTTCTCAACAAGGACGAAGTTGATCGAATCCCTCATTTTTCCGACGACATCTTTCGTCTCATGCCCAGACTCCCAGGGACGGTAAATGCGGATGCCTACGCGACCTTCAGCGTCCGAGGTGGCTTTGAAGACGAGACTCTGGTCTTGCTTGACGGAATGCAACTCTATGAACCATTTCACTTCACCGAAGTCGTTGCAGCGTTTTCAGCCGTGGACTCAGAGGCGGTCGGGAACGTGAATCTGTTGACAGGCGGTTTTACAGCTGAATTCGGTGACCGGATGGGGGGAGTGCTGGAGATCGGGTCGCTCACCAGCCACGGGCCGGCGACTACCTTGGTTGGAGCCAGCCTCATCACGTTGAAGGCCTTGAGCCATGGGCAGCTCAGAAACGGGAAGGGACACTGGTTGGTGTCGGCTCGGAGAGGCTACCTCGATTGGATCATGAATGCGATGGGAGAAAGCGGTCCAGAGGGTGAATTCCCGAGTGGCCCGACCTACTACGATCTCTTTGCCAAGGTGTCGCACACTCTTGGTTCACGGCATTTGGCGACCGCAAGTGTCTTTGCAGCGAGCGATCGAATGGTCTTTGACGGCGACATGGACGATGACTGGTTCGATACCAGTAGTGGGAACGGATACTTTTGGGTCACATTGGATTCGGATTGGAGTTCACAGCTGTACTCGCGCACGATGCTGTCCGCAGGTCTGGTCGAGAGCAGGTTCTTTGGTCAGGTCGTTGCGGGAGATTCGTGGGAAACGGAATTTGACAGTGATCGTTCGATGAACGTATTCGCGTTCAAGCAGGATTGGACCTGGAGTCCTTCAGACAATCTCTTTCTCAAAGCGGGTTTCGAAGGTCGACAACTCAAGGCCGATTACGACTTCACCATGGACGGTGTCTTTCAAAATCCGATCGATGCAGCACAGAACGGCAGCCCACAGTACGTGAACCGGCGGACGGTCATGACCGTGAACGGTACGCAACTGAGCACCTATGCCGCGAGCCGGTTTCATTTGGGTGCCGGTTTGACCGCTGAAGCTGGACTGCGCTTCGATGGGCAAGACTGGACCAATGATGATGACCAGATCAGCCCCCGATTGAACGTGGTTTGGGATCTTGGCGAAGGTGGAGTCCTGCGAGCGGGTTGGGGTTCCTATGCGCAATCACAGGGGCCGCACGAACTTCAAGTTGAAGATGGGGTCACCGAGTTCTTCCCGGCCCAGATTGCCGAACACCGAGTCTTGAGCTACGAACGGCCGTTCGGTGGCGGCACCTGGCTTCGTATCGACGCCTATTCAAAAGTTGTGAATGACGTCCGACCGTACTTTGAGAATCTGGTTGACACCATGGAGCTGTTTCCGCCAGGTGCCGTGGACAGGGTACGAGTAGATCCTAGTGCTTTCCGCGCTCACGGTTTGGAAGTGCTGTTCAAGAGAAACTCCACTGATCGAATCAACTGGTGGCTGAGTTATGTGTATTCGAGAGCTGAGGATGAACTCGATGATGAGTGGGTCCCGCGAACTAGAGACCAACGCCATGCGGTTTCCTTTAGCATGAACTGGCGTCCAGGGAAGGCCTGGGAGCTAGGATTTGCCGGCATCTTTCACACCGGATGGGCGAGAACTCCGATCGGGGGTGAACTGGTACTTGGAGAAGATGGTTCCACGTATATTCGACCGGTAGCAGGCGAACGAAACTCAGTGCTGATTCCAGACTACAGTCGCTTTGACCTGCGAGCCAGCCGAACCTTCAACCTAAAGAACAGCACGTTGCGGTTCTTCGTCGAGATCATGAACATCTTCAACACGGAAAATCCGAGGTCCTATGACTACGAATTCACTGCCAACCCGGACGGTGGCGTGGATTCGACAGCTATCGTACAAGGTACTTGGATGCCGTTGATTCCTTCGTTCGGAGTCGTCTGGGAGTTCTGACAGCTCGGAATTCCGAGCTTCAAGGGTTCAGGTTGAGGCGGTAGAGACTCTTTACTGCCCAACTATTAATCACAAACCGATTGCGCACAAGCGCAGTCCCGGGACAGGTCTTGCCTTATTCGCAAGACTCAAGAAAGGAAGAAACCATGAAACAGCTCTGTATCTCATCGATTCTCGTACTCACAATGATCGTCGTATGCCCAATGAGCAGCGCCGCTGAGGGAAACTGGGTACTTCGGCTCAATGGTGGCTGGCTTGAGAGTTCTGCACAGGCCACTGGAGATGCGGGTCCTGCCACGTTTACGACAAATATCGAGGGCTCCGCGGCGTTTTCTATTGGTATCGAGTACCTCATTGCTGAAAGGTTTGGTATCGAGCTCTCAATCCTCCATTCGAAAGTAGATCTTGTGACAGAGACGCGACTTGGAGAGTGGTCCGCCAAAGATTCCTCCAGCTTGGATGTGACACCGCTGACTCTGGCCTTCAACCTGCATCTGACGCCTCGTTCTAAAGTCGACCTCTACCTATCGCCGTCAATAAGTCACGTGCGCTACGGCGACTTCAGGTACACGCTCGAGGAGGAGGGCATAGATGAGGTGGTTGATGTCGACAACGACTCGGCGGCATTTGGTTTGGCCGTAGGTATCGATGTGCCTCTCGGTTCTTCCGGCTGGAACTTCAATGCCGAAGTAGGAACTATTTGGACCGACGCCGATGGTAAAGACTGGGACGGCATGGAAGGGGTCTCCGTGGATCCTACTCTGGTTTTAGTGGGCTTTGCGCGGCGCTTCTAGTGTGCTTTGAAATGGGGCATGTCGCCTTCGGGCGGCGTGCCTCCCGTATTTGGGCTGTACGGGACGAAAGGAAAGGTCGGGCCGGTCAGCGGGAAAACAACGCGGTCTTGAGGTGAAAGCCCGTCATCTTCAACAGCGCCCACACCAGAGTACCCAGATTGCGGCAGAGACCCGGAAGCCAGCCGAGCTTGAAGGCTCGAGGGCTGTATGCCAGCGTGAGGAAGTCACTTGCACCGCGCCGCAGGTCAATCCTCTCGACCAGCGTTACCAGCTGTCTGATGGAAAGGTGGATGTTGCGTCGACCTGACGAAATTGAAAGCGAACTGGTTGTCACTTCCAGCACATCCTCGTCTCCTTCGCGGATGATACCGATCTGAACTGTTGGGCAATCCTTGTAGTGGAAACAGAGGGTGAGGCGATCCCAGCTCGTTTGCGGGTTTGACGAATCACTAGCGCGCTCTCGACGACCTTCCATCATGGCGAGTGCTCGATGCAGGCTTCCCTCGACATCGCTGCGTGAGTATTCGGAGTTCGCCAAAGCCATGCGCGAATGCAGAAAGACGCCCTCGAAGACGCGCAACAGGACGCCCTTTGCGGACTTTCGCAGCAGAAAACGCCGGTCGATGGCGTAGCGCAGGCCTACAGTGCAGAGCAGACCCTGAAGTTCGAGTGTCGAGATCTCGTTAGGTGCGACGACCGCTCCGAAGTTGTTGTAAAGATCCCAGTCGAAGCTCTTTGTGAGCCCCTGTTCTTTGTATGTCCGAGCTGTCTCGGTGCCGGGGTAAGGGGTCATCACCATGAAGTTGGTGTTCTGTAGTTTGACCCCGTGCGATAGCGAGTACTCTCCGTACTCCAAGACGTCTGACACTCCCTCGTTCGGGTGACCCAGAATTAGAAACTTGGAGAACATAATGTCGTTGTCGGTGAGTAGGTCGGCTGCTTTCTGGACGTGCTCCAGGTTGAGTCCCTTGTGAAGGAGCTTGTGCGTCTCTCGATTCGGACTCTCAATACCACAGCCGACACGGACGAATCCGGCCCGGCGCATCTTGGCAAGAATCCCGCGCGCGCGGACGACGTCCTCGGCGCGGGTCTCGGAAATGAAACGAAAGTGGCGTTCGAGGCCATGCTCCAGAATGAGGTCGCAGAGCTCTTCAACGTGGTCGGCATCGGCCATGAAGCTCGGGTCCCAAAACTTGACGATCTTCCAAGGTTTGGAACGCGGGGGTGGAATGGTCAACAGCTCAGCAACGACCGCCTCGTTCGAGCGCTGGCGCCAGCGCTTGCCAACGAGGTGATTTGCGCAGAAGGAGCACTTTCCGCGGCAACCGCGAGACGCGTAGACGGTGTCGACGTGATAATCCAGGCCGGCTAGGCCAAAGCGTGGTGGTCGCAGCTCGCGGATTGGCAAAGGCAGAGAGTCAAGGTCGTCGATCAATTCACGGTCGGAATTGTGGGTGATCGCACCGTTCGATCGGTAGGAGATTCCGTTGATTCCATCGAGCGAGTCGCCTCGAACAATCTCCTCGAAGGTTCGCTCACCCTCACCTCGAACCACCACGTCGATGTGGGGCGACTCGAGCATCTCCTCGGGAAGCGCTGAAGGATGGTAGCCACCGGTGAGGACAACGGCATTGTATTGCTTGGCAATTCGCGCGTATTCGAGCGCCGATTTTGCGCCGCACGTGAAGCAGGAGATACCAACCAGCTCGGGTCTGCGCCGGCTCATGAAGCGTTCGAAGGCGCCGAGAGGGTCGCGGTCGGTAGGAGTGACCGGGATCGCGATGTCATCGACCTGCTCGCGCACGACTGCCGCCAGCCCACACAGCTCAATTAAATCGGAGATGTAGTAATCGTGCAGCGGAGGAACCCGCTGGTGAGACTGCAGCAGAGCGATGGAGTTGAATGCTGTCATCAATCATCAGCTTATCAGTAGAAGCCTGACGTGTATTTTAGGTTTCGACTCTGCCAATCGCTATGCCTTCGAAAACGCCAGGAGGCAAGGCAGCCAGGAAGCTCGGAGAGGGCCGGGAAAGAAAAACAGACAGGAGGCCGCGCAAACTTTACGGAACCCTTCTATAATCTTCGCCGTTATCTCGAGCTATAGGATGTACGACGTGATCGGTGAGCGGGCAAGGAGTCGGAATGAGTAGCGGTCCGGATCTCGCGGGATTGAGAATCGATGACGAGGAGAAAGAGGTTTCGCGGCGTCGTTGGCCGATCGTGGTTGTCGGCATTGTGATCGTGGCCGTGATTGCTTTGGCAGTTCGATGGATCGTAGCGGAAACCGGCGTTGCCGACGTGAACCTTGTTCAGGTTCGTGTCGAACGCAGTGCCGAGAGCGCGGTGCTCAACGCCTCAGGCTACGTAACACCGCGAAGAAGAGCGACGGTGTCGGCAAAGATCACCGGCAAACTGATCGAGGTCCTCATTGAAGAGGGCTTCATCGTAGAGAAGGACCAGGTGCTGGCACGAATGGACAGCCTCGATGCCGACACCGTGCTGAACACTGCTCGAGCCGAGCTTGACGTGGCTGGTGCACGAGCTAGCGAGCTGGAGGTCGAACTGGTCGATGCCAATCGATCCCTAAGGCGGGTCAGCCGTCTCTTTGCCGATGGAGTCGCCAGCCAGGACGATCTCGACGGAGCTGAGACTCGCGTTGCGAGAGTGGAGGCGGGGATAGAGAGAGCCCGACGAGAGGTAGACGCCAGCGCGGCACGAGTCGCCGAGGCTCGTCGCCACGTCGAGAACCATGTGATCAGAGCACCCTTCGCAGGTGTCGTGGTTTCGAAGGATGCTCAACCAGGTGAAATGGTGTCTCCGGTTTCAGCCGGCGGTGGATTCACGCGTACAGGTATCGCAACGATCGTCGATATGTCCTCACTCGAAATCGAGGTCGATGTCAACGAGTCTTACATCGCACGTGTCGAGCCGGGGCAGCGAGTTGACGCGGTTCTCGACGCATATCCCGCCTGGCACATCCCGGCGTCGGTCATCACGGTTATCCCGACGGCTGATCGCCAGAAGGCGACTGTGAGAGTTCGCATTGCGTTTGACGAACTCGATCCTCGCATTCTGCCGGACATGGGTGTGAGAGTCGGGTTTCTGGGAGCGGAAACGGCCCGAGACGAAAATGCACAACGTGTCCTGGTCTCGGCTGACGCAGTTTTCGAGCGTGACAGCGGGAGCTATGTCTGGATCATCAACGTAGACCGAGTGGAGAGAAGAGCAGTCACCCCAGGAATGAAGAATGGGGACGAGCTGGAGATTGTTGGAGGCCTCAGTGGAGGCGAGCAGCTCGTCGCACAGCCCTCAGCACAATTGGAAGATGGCGCGCGGGTGCGGATTTCCGACGACAACTGATTGGTTTTGGATTGATCGCCAAGAATTGGCACAACTGAGGAGAGAAGATGATTCGAACAGACGGGAACGGCTCCGAAAGCTTGATTCAGGTGCGAGATCTCATGAAGGAATACCGGAGGGGAGGGGAAGTCATTCGGGTTCTCGATGAACTTGACCTTGACGTGGATTCCGGTGATTTCGTCGCATTCATGGGTCCATCGGGCTCTGGCAAGACGACCCTTCTCAACCTGATCGGAGGATTGGACAACGCCGACTCTGGTTCGATCAATATCGGTGGCGAGGAAATGAGGGGCCTGACTGGCCATAAGCTCGCAGCGTGGCGGGCGCGGCACGTTGGCTTCGTGTTTCAGACCTTCAATTTGATTCCGGTGCTAACGGCCTTCAAGAATGTCGAGCTGCCGCTTCTTCTGACACGATTGTCGAAAGCGAAACGAAGTCAGCATGTGCAAAACGCACTGCAACTCGTGGGCCTCGGAGATCGGGTGAAGCATTATCCACGACAACTTTCTGGAGGGCAGGAACAGCGGGTTGCGATCGCGCGAGCGCTGGTCTCCGATCCAGACTTTCTTCTCTGTGATGAACCAACAGGCGATCTAGATCGTGCAACTTCGGATGAGATCATCGAACTTCTATCTCGATTGTCAAAAGAGCACGGCAAGACCATTCTGATGGTCACTCACGATCCCCGGGCAGCGGCAAACGCAGACAAAATCCTCAACCTCGAGGACGCCAAGCTGGTGGAGAGCCAGTCATGATCCGGTTTGTACCCCTCGTTCTTCGCAATCTGCTGCGCAAGAAGACGAGGACGATTCTGACCATCGGGTCGATCGCTATCGCTCTCTTCCTCTTCGGCCTGCTCGCCACCATCGAAACGGCCCTTGGCGCTGGTGTGGAGATCGCTGGGGTTGATCGTTTGGTGGTGCGCAATAAGATCTCGCTCATCATGCCCTTGCCGTACGCCTATCAACAGCGCATTGCTCAGATGCCGAACGTCTCACATGTGACGTTTGCCAATTGGTTCGGTGGCATATACCAAGATGAGCGGAACTGGTTCCCGCAGTTTGCCATTGACACCGAGACCTACCGCTCGGTCTTCACCGAGTTCGACATCCCTGACGATCAATGGCAGGACTTCCTCGATGACCGACAGGGTGCCGTGGTGGGAGAGGGGCTGGCAGATCGGTTCGGCTGGAAAGTAGGGGATCGGATTCCGATCCAAGGCACGATCTTCCAGGGGACGTGGGAATTCAATCTCCGCGCTATCTACAAGGGGACCCGACCTGAGGATGACACCTCACAATTCTGGTTCCAGTGGAAGTATCTCGATGAGAGAAGCCAACTCGGCGATGGGATCGTAGGATGGTACACGGTCAAACTGGATGATCCTGACCACGCAGTTACAGCAGCGGCGATGATAGACGACCGGTTCGCCAACTCTGCTTGGGAAACCTCAACCGAGACTGAACAGGCGTTTGCCATCGGTTTTGCCAAACAGATTGGAAACATCAGGTTGATCGTGCTGTCTGTCGGCACGGTGGTGCTCTTTACTTTGCTGCTGGTCACCGGCAATACGATGGCTATGGCGGTACGTGAGAGGAGCGCCGAAATGGGCGTCCTCAAGACCCTTGGCTTCTCTGACGCTACGGTGATGGTCATGGTGCTGGCGGAGTCGCTGACCCTCGCCGGTGTTGGCGGCGGTCTCGGTCTCGGGGTGGTCAAACTCTTCACCCTTGGAGGTGATCCAACCGGAGGAATGCTGCCAGTGTTCTACTTCGCATGGGACAAGATGGCATTCGGATTCGGCCTAGCGATCGTGGTTGGACTGCTTGCAGGAGCGATCCCGGCTGCGGGCGCAATGCGCCTGCGCATCGTCGATGCGCTGAGGAGGGTTTGATCATGGCGATCCCGTTTTCGTACAACGCACGGAGCCTCGTGGTTCGCTGGCCAGCCGCGGTTGTGGCCGTCCTTGGTGTCGCTGGAACTGTTGCTGTCTTTATCGCTATGTTGGGGATGGCACGAGGTTTCCAGGCGACTCTGATTGAGTCGGGTTCGCCCCAGAACGCGATCATCCTGCGCGATGGCGCAGACTCGGAAATGGTCAGTGCTGTGACTCTCGACCAACTGAGAATCATCGGCGACTCGCAGCATGTTGAGAGATCTCCAGGTGGCGCGCCATTGCTTACCGGAGAGGTGGTCGTGATCGGTGCGTTCCCACTTGCTGCCAGCGGCACCGATGCCAATGTGCAGGTTCGTGGCGTTTCGCCCCTGGCACTCGAAGTGAGACCTAACGTCAGTCTCGCGAAAGGTAGGTTCTTTGAGTCCGGAACCGCGGAGATGGTCGTTGGAAAGAATGCAGCAAACGTTTACCGCGGTTTTACCCTCGGAGCGGTGATTGATTTCGGAGGCCAGGCCTGGACTGTTGTCGGAGTCCTCGATGCAGGGGGATCGTCATTTGACTCCGAGATCTGGTGTGACGCAGCGGTACTCAACCCGACTTTCAAAAGACCGGTGGAGATCTACCAGTCTGTGACGGTAAGGCTCAAATCCGCGGACGATTTCACAGCGTTTAAGGACGAGCTGACTGCGGACCCTAGGCTCACCGTGGCTGCGTTCACTGAAAGCGCGTATTACGAGAAACAGAGCCGTGTCGTCTCGGCACTGATCAATGTCCTTGGTGCGCTGGTGGCAATGGTTATGGGAATGGGTGCAGTCTTTGGTGCGCTGAACACCATGTACTCTGCCGTCGCGGCGCGAGCTCGAGAGATTGGTACCCTTCGGGCCCTGGGCTTCAGCGGCTGGAGTGTAATCCTGGCGTTCCTCGCTGAGTCAGTCACTCTTGCATTGGCGGGTGGGTTACTCGGCTGTCTGGCGGCTCTACCGTTCAATGGATTCACTGCTGGAACCATGAACTGGCAAACGTTCTCTCACCTGGCGTTTGCATTTCGGATAACGCCTGATCTGATGCTGACTGGTTTACTGTTCGCGGTGTTCATGGGTGTGCTTGGTGGCCTGCCGCCAGCCATTCGCGCGGCCCGTCTGCCGATTACGGTGGCGCTTCGGGAGCTGTGAACATCTCGATCGCCTGATGGAGACACTCGATCTCGACCGGAGTCGTGCCATGGAGTTCTCCGTCTGGGGCGAGAGGCTTCTCCTCTTCTGCTGTGATTCGAATGTTGCGAACCTGGTAGGTTTCCACCTCGGCGAGTTTCACGTGTTCACCCGAAAACACGAGAGGGAAAAGGCGTAGCAGCCGACCTCGTCGCATTGGCCTGACGATTGTGACGTCGAAAAGCCCATCGTCGATGAGAGCCGCTGGCGCGATCAGGTAGTCGGCGGTGTACCGACTATTGGAGATTTCGACGAAAATCACTTCACCATCGAGCGCACTTCCGTCGAGTTCGATGTGAAGGTCATGCGTCCGTAAGCGAATGATTCGGTGCAGCACGCCCAAAGTGTAGGAGAGACCGCCGAAGGCCTTAAGACGGGACGCCGTTACGGTGACCTCGGAGACAAAACCGAGACCGAGAACGTTGAGGAAATGGAAGATAGATCCATTGGCCGTGACACGTCCGATGTCGACGTGCCGGGTCCTGCGCTGGGCAACTCCTTGCAGTGAAGTTTCGATCATGCCCGTGCCGAGTCCAAGGTCTCGTGAAAACGAGTTTCCAGTGCCGACAGGTAGCACTCCCAGCGGAACAGTGGCGCCGTGTGGGTTGGTGAGAAGACCGTTCAAGACATGAAAGACCGAGCCGTCGCCGCCAGCAGCGAGGACACCATCGTAGCGGTTGAGATCAGCACTCTGCAGATGCTCGTTGGCGTGTTGTGGACTCGCGGTTGTGACGATCTCAAGATCAAGGTCGAGTTCGGATGCAGTCGAACGGACCTTTGAGAGCTGTTTGGCCGCTTTGCCGTGACCGGCGCTCGAGTTGTAGATCACCAGAAGCTTCACGTTGTCATCTCCGACCGGGACTGCGGTCGTCATCGATCATATCCTGGCGTGACGGAGCCCAGTGGTAGACTCGAGCGCATCTCTCGCCTGTTCCCTAGAAAAGTCGGCCGATACGATGCCTGAGTAGACACCACAGTGAACGGAGCACAACGTGAAACGAAGCCCTTTCCCCAGACTCTTTTGGGTCGGAAACACCATCGAGATCTTCGAGCGACTGGCCTACTACGGCCTCTACATGGGTTTCCAGGTCTATGCAACGACCGCTGTCGTCCTTGGAGGATTGGGCTGGAGCAAGATGCAGCTGGGGTGGGTCCAGACGCTGTTTCTGGTCTTCTCCTACGGCGTTCCGATGGTTTCTGGCGTGCTCGCCGATCGCTATGGCTTCAAGAGAATGCTCATAGTTTCGTACCTGCTCTACCTGCCGGGTTTTCTGTTCCTGATAGTGACCAAGCAGTTCTTCGGGGTTCTGATCGTCATGTCGCTCATAGGGATCGCTGCTGGGGTTTTCAAACCGCTGATCGCGGGTACTGTTCGACTGACGACCGATGAAACCAATCGAACTCTGGGCTTCGGTATTTTCTATCAGATGGTCAACGTCGGAGCGTTCTTCGGTCCATTACTAGCTGGCGCCCTTCGAACGATCACCTGGAATTACGCATTTCTCATGTCATCGGCTGCTGTTCTTCTGATGCTCATCGGGACCGCGTTGTTCTACCGAAACCCGATCGAGGTCGAGGCTGATCACGAAGAAAGGCCATCTCTGACCCAGCACATCAAGGAGATCTTGCCTTTTTTGAAAGATCCCAAGATTTTGGTGTTCATCGTGATCTTCGGCGTATTCATCGAGTCTCCATTCTGGGCGTTCTTCAACGTCATTGCGATGTACGCCGATACGCACGTGGCAATGGATCGACTCTACAACGCATTCTCCTCGGTTCTCGGTACGACGGTTGTTGGTTGGATCAGCACGACAGGGGAGGACGGAGTACGCCGTATCGCGGGCGAAACAATGTCCCATACGGCACTGTGGATCATCATATTCCAGCTCATGGTCACCAGAACCACGGAGAAGCTACGAAGTGTGCCGACGGTTGCCATCGGGATCTTCGGCATGGTCATTGGTTGCATTGGCCTCTATGCGAGTGCGGGTCCGTTGCCGGGTCTGTTATTTGCCGGTTCGTTACTTTTCGCCGTTGGCGAAATGGCTTGCATGCCTCGATTTGAACAGTTCCTCATCTGCATGCTTCCGCCTGAAAAGACAGGTCTCGGAGGAGGCCTGCTACGGATCCCGGTTGTGATTGGCGCGATATTCAGCGGCATGGTCTTTACCCCCCTCTATGGGTACTTCGAAAACCAAGGGATACCAGAGGCGATCTGGATTGTCGTAGGGGGTTCGTTGTTAGTTGGCTTCTTTGGAATCCTGGCCTACGACAAGATCTTCAAGACAGCCGATTGAAGACGAATGAAGAGAGACGGATGAAGGCGGCCGCTGCCTGCCCTCGAAAATAGGGATTGTTCTTCCATTCGAGGTGTTTTCAACATGTATGCGTGTCGCAGTCGCGACAGCATCGAAGAAGGTCTAGTCGTCCAGCCCGCGAGCTTCTCAGCCCACTACTGTTGGACGTCGTCGCGATGGCGATATAGCGGATAGAGCTTATATGGCCCATCGAAAGCTCCGCTCTTGAGTATGAGCACCTGACCCTCTGGTGTACCTTCGATCCACCGAACGACCTTTTCCTCAAATCTCCGTTGATCGTTCTCTTTCATTTCGGCTTTTGCTTCTACCAAAAACGCGTTGAGGGTGTCGTGGGTCTCTCCTGTCATTTCCACGCGGCCTTTAAACTCTTGCAGTAGCGGGTTCTCTACGGTGTTTTCAAGCACGAGCTTGAGATTGATGACGGGCTCAATGATATCGTCATCGTCCGAACCCGAACCCGAATCCGAATCCGAAACAGGAGGACGCACAATACTCTCAACGCTCGTATGTGATGGTGAAGTCGCGGATGCGGTGGATGCGACCGAATCTGGTCGCGCATCAGCCTCCTCTGGGTGGTTCTTCTCCCAAATCTCTGTCGTCGCCTCCTCCATAGCCACCAGTGAAGACTTCAGAGCTAGCAAGATTTGAGTCTGCGTGGTGGCGTCTTCAAAGCCACTGCGCGTTGTGAACCAGCGTTCGAGATCCTCGAGGAAGCCAGCAAATCGGTAAAGCTTGTCACCGTCAAAGCTTGCAGATGGTAGCGGTTCGAAGCCGATCACCGGGGTCTGAGCGTTGCCATCGGCGTTTGCACCGCTGAGAAGAGAGTCGACACGAACATTGAGGCTCGCAATGAGAGATCGTATCTTTTGCAGTGGAGTATCAGCGTTATAGGGTATCGACCAGCTGACTCGCTGCGAAAGATATTCCGCCATACGATACAGGTTCTGGTGTGTCGCCTGAATCTCTTGTGTGCGAATCGCCTCCGCCATGTCACCGCCTCATAGAAGGACCAGATTGCGGCGATTGTACTCGAATCAAGTGGTTCGTGGAAGCGAAGGTTTGGTCTGAATAGGTGGTGAAAGACTCAGAACTTGCTTAAGGAGTTTGCGAGGCGGAGTCTTCTCCAACCATCTCGAGAAAGACCGACACAATGTCGGGGTCGAACTTTATGCCACTGAGATCACGCATGTGTCGAACGGTCTTCTCTATCGTCCACGCAGCACGGTAGGGGCGATCCATCAGAAGCGCATCCCAGACATCGACCACAGCGAAAATCCGCGCCGCCAATGGGATCTCCTCGCCGCTCAACCCGTGAGGATATCCATTTCCGTCCCACTGCTCGTGATGGCAGTAGGGGATGTCTATTGCTCGGCGGAGGTATGCGATTGGGGAGAGCATCTCAAAAGCATACTCAGCGTGACGTCGCATAATCACCCACTCGTCCTCGTCAAGGGCGCCAGGTTTGCGAAGTACGTGGTCGGGGATGGCGACCTTGCCAATGTCATGTAGGAGCGCACCTCGACGGAGATCTACCAGCACCTCATCTTCAAGGCCGAGTTTTCGGCCAAGGCGAACAGTGAGGTCGGTAACGCGACGGGTGTGTCCCTGAGTGTCACTGTCGCGAAGCTCGAGAGCGCGAGCCCATCCCTCTAGCGTGCTGTCATAGGCTTCAGTGAGTTCAACGTTGGAGAGCGCAAGTTCTTCGTTCAGTGTGATCCGGCGCAAAGCGGAGGCAGTCATTTCTGCAATAGCCTTAACTATCACGATGTCGTCCTGTGAAATCGGTCGATTCCGCCCGACCAGGAGAACACCGAGAGTCTCACTTTCCGCAATGAGGGGGACTCCGACGACCGCCTTCGTAGAAGCCGCAATGATTGGGAACGCAAGATGGGGGTCCGAAGCTACATCATTGCTGATGTAGGCCTCGCCAGAGCTGAAAACGCGGCCACTGATGCCCTTGGTAACAGTCACGCGTTCGCCCTCGATCTCTACCCAAGCTCCGCGCGCGTATGCATATACGCTCTCATTGGTTTCCGGATCTAGAGTCGTCAGAGCTGCACCTTTGCCATCAAGGAGGTTGAGCACACGATCGAGAATGACAGACGCAACCTCGCTCCGGTCGTCCGCGAGGCGAAGAGATGTCGCAGCTGAAGCAATGGCGTGTTGCTCGAGATCACGCCTCACACGCGTGGTTACATCGGCAAAAGTAGCTTGAGTCGCCGGCCGGCCCTCGAACTCAATACGATTCGCGGAAATCTCAACCCAACAGGGCTCGCCGTCCACCCTGAGCAAGCGGAACTCATAGCGATCCGGTGCTGGTTCGCCAGCGATCCGATTGCTATATCGGTTCCAGACGCGCTCGCGATCGTCAGGATGGACAAGTTCGTCGATCCCATCGCGGTCGCGACCTAGTAGATCCTTGACCGAACAGCCGAGCATCTGTGCCATGGCAGAGTTAGCAAACACCACGCGACGGTCCTGCATGATGACGAATCCCTGGAGTGAGCTTTCGACGAGACTTCTGTAGGCGGCTTCTGCCCGCCGACGGGCGCGACGTTCCTCGGCCTCTCTGAGCTCACGGGTTACGGCGGGGCCAAGTCGCGCGAGTTTGTCCTTCATAACGTAGTCGTGCGCCCCGGCACGCATCGCGTCCACCGCTACATCCTCGCCGATAGTTCCTGAGACGATGATGAATGGGAGGTCTATTCCTGAATCGTGGACGATCTTGAGCGCCGTGAGGCCGTCAAATCCAGGTAAGGAGTAGTCCGAAATGACGATGTCCCATTTCGATTGATCGAGGGCTTCGGCAAGCTCGGTCCTCGATTCGACACGACGGACCCGCGGGTCAAAGCCAGAGGTCTTCAAATGACGAACCAGCAGTAAAGCGTCGTCTTC
Source organism: bacterium (assembly GCA_024229275.1). Classification (GTDB taxonomy): domain Bacteria; phylum Acidobacteriota; class Thermoanaerobaculia; order Thermoanaerobaculales; family Sulfomarinibacteraceae; genus JAAESQ01. Next base: position 14,939 of record JAAESQ010000521.1, read on the forward strand.
ATTGTCCTCGATCAGCAGTACGTGGAGCCGATTTGCCATAGACGTCAGGCTGTTGCAGGAGGGAGCTGGTTGACTAGGAGCCAATAGAGTCCCAGCTGCTGCACAGCGTCAGCAAATTCAGTGAAATCGACGGGCTTCTGTACGTAGGAGTTTGCCCCCAATCGGTAGCCTTCGACGAGATCCTTCTCCTCATCCGAGGAGGTGAGGATTACGACCGGAATGTACTTGGTCTTGTCGTTGGCCCTAACTCTACGGAGGACCTCAAGTCCATCGATCTTCGGTAGCTTGAGATCTAGCAGGATCACCTGAGGAAGATCGGTACCAGCGGCTGGCTCGTCTCCATCTTTGAACAGATAGTCGAGCGCTTCGACTCCATCGCGAACGACGATGACCTCGTTAGCGACTTTGGCGCGCGTGAGCGCACGAATCGTCAATGCCTCGTCGTCTGGATTATCTTCCACCAACAAGATCTTCTTTCTCTCCATGCGCTCCTCCACTAGCCAAATGTAAAGAAGAAGGTTGCACCTTGGTCAACCTGCCCCTCAGCCCAAACCTTCCCTCCATGACGATGAATAATCCGTTGAACAGTTGCAAGCCCGATGCCGGTGCCCTCGAACTCGTGAGCAGCGTGAAGGCGCTGAAATGCTCCAAACAGCTTGTTGGAGTAGTTCATGTCGAAGCCGGCGCCGTTGTCGCGTACGAAAAACACACCACTCGAACTGTTCTGTGAGCCTATGACGATTCTCGCGTTCTCCCTCTCGGCTGTGAACTTCCATGCGTTTCCTATGAGGTTCTCGAGCACTATGCGAAGCAGGTTCGGATCCGCCTCCGTCTCCAGTCCTTCGGCGATGATGACCTCCACCGTCCGCATCGGGTGTTGATCATTGAGGTTTGCCACAACATCTCTGGAGATTTCACTGAGATTGACCAGCTGAGGTGACATTTCCTTTCGTGAGAGACGCGACAACCGCAGGAGGTCCTCAATCAGGTGACCCATCCGTTGCGCCGCAGCACGAATACGCGTGAGATAGTCATGGGCTCTTTCATCGACGGTCTCGCCGTAGTCCTCGATGAGCGCCTGGCTGAATCCGTCGATACTCCGCAGCGGTGCTCTGAGATCGTGAGACACCGAGTAGGAGAATGCCTCAAGTTCACGATTGACATTGGAGAGTTCGGACGTCCGTGTTTCCACTCTCTCCTCAAGAGTACGGGTGTGCTCCGTCAGTCTCATGAATAGGTGATAGTTTTCTATGGATGCAGACAACTCAGCAGCAGCCACTTGAAGAAGATCGATCTCGACGGCCATCCACTCTCTCACCTTTTCACAGTCGTCGAAGCCGATGTAGCCAAACCAATTGCCCTCGACGAACAGTGGTATCAGCAGAAGTGACTTAATTCCATGCCCCGAGAGGCGTTGTTGTTCATCGTCGGGAAAACTCGACATCGCACCCGAAATCAGGTCTCCAGAACCAAGAACCTCAGCCCAACGTCCGAGTCCGTTCGCATAGTAAGGCAGCTTCCTGAACCGGCCATTGCCAGTGCGAGACTGGAGAGGGGGACAACACCATTCCTCGATCAGAGTACAGGCCAGCTGGTCTTCATCGATGATTTCGTTTTGGAAGATGTAGGTGCGACTAATCTCCGCTGTGATCCCAAGAGCATGGAGCACTTGCGGCAGAGCCTTGAATGGGTCTTCTGTGCTCATGAGGTGCTGCGAAACGTCAGAGAGGCAAGCCAGGAAACGCTCACGCGTCCGCAACTCCTCTTCCGCCTGCTTTCTATCAGTGATGTCCTCGACAGTGCCATCGTAGTAAAGCACTTCACCCTCATCGTCGAGAGCCACACGGGCGCTTTCACTGACGTGGAGAGTTGAACCGTCCTTACGTTCCCAGGCAGATTCGTGGCCTACGATTCTGTTGTGTCTCTCCAAACGATTCGTGAAATTGGCGCGAGATGAATTCTCCGCAAAGCCCTCTATCTCGAGATTGCGCATCATCAGCTCGTCCGGCGAGTCATAGCCAAGCATTCTGGCAAGAGCTGGATTGGCCATAGTGATTCTGCCGTTTTTTGTCGTTCGGTAGATACCCATAACGGCGTTCTCGAAGATTCCGCGGAAACGCTCCTCCGATTGCCTTAAGGCTTCTCTCGCTCTGTGTCGCTCGCTGATATTCCTTGCAAATGCGCAGTTGTACAATCGCCCTTCAAAATCAACCATGTTTGCGGTGATCTCAACCGGAATCACGCTGCCGTCGCATGTCAGATGCCTCGACTCGAAGATCATGGTCTTTTGTTCTCCGAGTTCCTGCCAGTGTTTCTCCCACTGCCCGGGTTGGAAGTCCGGATCGACGTCGAAGACCGAGAGGTCAAGGAGTTCCTCTTCTGTATAGCCTAGGCTGGAGCAAGCCGCTCTATTGATGTAGACAAACCGCCCGTCTCTGTCCATCCAGAAGGCAGCATCACCGGAATGATCGACAGAGAACTGAGTGAATCGCAATGCTTTGTCGCGAGTCTGGATCTCGCCTAGCATCTCGTTGAAAACGTTGGCGAGCTGGCCGAGTTCATCATCTCGAACCTTTATTGCACGCACCGAGTAGTTCCTGGTCTCGGTCACGGACCGCGCAGTTTTTGCGAGCTGAACGATGGGTCCGGAAATCACTCGCTGCAGTCTGCTGGCCAGGAAACCGGATCCAAGCATTGTGAGTAGTACAAGGAGAATGAGCCACAAGACACTCTGAACCATGAACCCATAGAGGCTGTCCATGTCATAGCTTAGGCACACCGAACCGATGGTGTCCGCTCCAAGCGTGACTCGCTGGAAAACCATAATTCGGTCAGCACCGAATCTGAATCCCTCATCCTGAGGTTCCGGTGCATCCCATGGTTTGGGAACCCCGACTCTCGAATAGGCAGAAAAGACCACACCATCCTTGTCATAGACAAACGCCTCGACAATAGCTGGCTCTGCCCTCAGAGAGCGCAAGACTTCCTGAGCGTCGGCTGATTCGCGAAACGCGACTGCTGACTTACAGTTGTTAGCGACAATCGACGCCTGGGTCAGCATGTTGCTGCCGATGTGCCGATGATAGGAAACCAGATGAAATGCCGCCAGCATTGTACCGACAAGCAACACACCAATTGAACTCACCCCAGTAATAATCAGGATCAGTTTTCGCCTGATGGTCCACCGAGTGGTCGAAGAGATCAGTTCATGCAATTCTGAACTCTCTTCCGATTTCGGTTTGGAGGCGATGCGTGGCATCTCAGGTTTCCTCTGCGTCTAAATGAATGAAGAGATGGAGCCAGTTTCGAGTCTATCAGGTCTGAAGATTGACATTTCCTTGCTTGCAGCGAACATGAGGTTGTATTTCGTTTTGAACGTATAAGATGACGTGGGGGCGATAAGCAAGCAAGCCCAGGAGGGAACCGTTAATGAAGGAATTTGGTGCTCAAAGTATGGTCGCGCCTCTGAGGCGTGTGTTGGTAAGGCGTCCCGACTCTGCTTTTGCCGTTGATGATCCATCGCGGTGGCACTATCTCGACCGGCCAAATCTTAGAGTGGCGCAGCAAGAACATGATGTTCTTGTACAGGTCCTGCGCGATAACGGTGCGGAAGTTCTGAGGCACGACCTGTCAATGCCGGACCATGCGGATGCGATCTATGTCCATGATCCCGTTCTGGTATGCGACCGAGGCGCAATTCTCTTGGCGATGGGCAAAAAACTGCGACAGGGTGAGGAAGAGGCCATAGGAGATGCACTGGCGAGTTTCGGTGTTCCTATTTTCGCCAGAATAACCGGAGAGGGAAGAGCTGAAGGTGGCGACCTTGTCTGGCTGGATGAGGAGACGTTGCTGGCAGGAGTCGGTTTTCGCACCAATCGAGAGGGGGTTGCACAGCTTCAAGCAGCTCTGGCGCCCGACAATGTCGATGTGATCGGTGTCGACCTACCGTACTTTCAGGGACCGGATGCCTGCCTGCACCTCATGTCAGTACTAAGCATGGTCGACGAAGACCTTGCGGTGGTATATTCCCCGTTGACGCCAGTTTCTGCGTGGAAAGTGCTTGAGCAGCGCGGCTGCAGCCTCGTCGAGGTTCCGGAGGAAGAGTTCGAAAGCATGGGGCCGAATGTGTTGGCTCTTTCACCCCGAAATTGCCTGATGCTTGAGGGCAATCCAATCACTCAGGCTCGACTGGAGGAGAACGGTTGCACGGTGACCAACTACTCCGGGAATGAGCTATCGCTCAAGGCAGAGGGCGGCCCAACATGCTTAACTCGGCCGGTGCTGCGGGGATGAGTTTGACTGAGATGCGCTCTCGGAAGGTTGCGTTCTGCACACCCGTTATACTTTGGAATGGTTAAGTCACCGAGTCTGTTGGCTGATGCGACCAAGCTCCGGGGGTGAAGATGGCTCAATTGACGATCTACGAAGAAGAGGAAAAAAGCACTATTCCTCCTCGCCAGATCGAGCTTGGAAACGAAGAGATAACTATCGGACGGGGTGAAGGAACTCGGATTCTGTTGGAGAACCCGACCGTGTCGCGGCAGCATATAGCTGTGCAAGCGACCTCCCAGGGATTTGTCGTCGTCGATCTTGAAAGCGCGAATGGTACATGGGTGAATGGGAAGCGCGTCGATCGATTCTTGTTGCGGGACGGCGACGAGATTCGACTAGGTCGTGTCCGTATAGTCTTTGCTGACCCACCGGATCCACAGGCAACTCTCCTCGTGGACATGGCCAAGGTCCAAGTCAACGATGAGGTTGACGACAAAGTGCAAGACAGAAGACTGGTGCGCGAAGTCTCCCCATCAGCGCCAAGACTTGATTTGAATTCGTCCCCACGCCCCGAGGGACAACCAGAACCAGCGCCGAAGCAGGTGCTTTCTCCTCCGCCGGTCTCCCATCATCCAGGTGAACAGCAGCTTGTGCCTGAAGTCGCAACTCCGGCACCACGGCCGGCTCCACCTCCGCCAATGGCAGCTCCACGAAGAATGTCAGGTTCAGCCCGTGCCTCAGCTCCCCGACGCTCAACAGCGGTCGAGTACGCCGGATTTTGGGTTCGTGTTTTGGCCTATCTGATCGACATGGCGATTCTGTTCCTGGGTATGGCGGCGGTTGGTTTTGGCCTTTTCGCGCTCGCGGCGGCGTTGCGCCAGAGCGTCCCTTCAGTCGATCTGATCCTCCTACCGATCCAGTTCGCGATCTCTGTGTTGATTCCTTCGCTCTACCTTATTGGTTTCTGGGTCAGATCAGGGGCTACGCCAGGTAAAAATCTGGTCGGTATCAAGGTTATTTGTATCGATGGTGGATCGTTGAGCCTCGGAAAAGCAGTCCTGCGTATGCTGGGCTATTTTCTGAGTTCCATGATTTTCTGCATCGGTTACATCATGGTTGCCTTTTCTGAGCGTAAACAAGGCTTGCATGACGTCGTTGCCGGAACCATTGTCGTGCGACGCTGAACTCGGATGTTCGATCGGCGCGATCCGGGTATCTATGAGAAGGGTTGAGTTCAGATGATCGGCAAGGATCTTCTCCGCCGATATCGTGACTACTTCGTTCGACCGACCGTGGTGGTGCGGGATTTTCGTGCTACGGGAGTCAGATCAAATCTCATAGCCGGCATCACCGTCGCTGTTGTCGCAATGCCGCAGTGCATCGCTTATGCAGCAATTGCTGGTTTGCCGCCTTCATACGGTCTCTACACAGTTGTAGTTGCAACTATCGTTGGGGCATTGTGGGGATCTTCGAGATTTCTCTCTACCGGTCCCACCAACGCCGTTTCGATCGTTGTCCTGTCCGTGATCGCTCCGGTTGCCGCGGTCGGATCTGTTGAGTATTTACTCAGCGCAAGCTTGATGGCGATCATGGCAGGGGGGCTTTGCATTGTCTTTGGGCTTGCCGGCCTGGGAATGCTTGTCAACTTTGCTTCACGCGCCGTACTCCTCGGGTTTACCGCTGGAGCCGGAGTGTTGATTGCTGTCGGTCAGCTTCGTCATCTCCTTCGAGTCGACGTGGCCCGAAGCCACAATATCCTGGGCACAGTGTCAGACATTGGATCCAAGGTCAGCACGACTCACTGGCCCAGTGTTCTGATTGGTCTCACCACCGTAGTGATAGTCGTTGCGTGTGTTCGATTCTCGAAAAGAATTCCCGGATCCTTGATCGCGGTGGTAGCCGCTGGTGTGATCGTCGCGATCTTCGGAGCGGACCGCTTGGGAGTGGAAGTCATTGGCAGCGTACCGCGGACATTGCCGACACTGACGGCGTTCGGAACTGAGCAGTTGTGGCGTTGGGATCTGATTCGCACCCTCATGACTGGTTCGCTGGCTGTTGCGGCCCTCGGGCTAGTGGAAGCGATCTCGATTGCACGGGAGATCGCCCGGCAGAGCGGCGAACACCTTGACGTCAACCAGGAATTGGTCGGACAGGGTGTTGCCAATATTGCAGCAGGCCTATTCAGTGGCTATGCGGCTTCTGGATCATTCACACGCTCGGCTGTGAATTATCAGAGTGGAGCCAAATCGCAACTTTCAAGCGTTTTCGCTGGTGTTTTTGTCCTGCTCGGCGTGCTCGCCTTTGGAGATCTCGCGCAGTTCTTGCCCAGGGCTTCGCTGGCCGGATTGATCATGGTAGTCGCGTACCAGATGGTTGACTGGAAGGGTGTCCGACGCGTTGTGAAGACATCTCGCATAGAGACGGGAATCATGACTGCGACGTTTCTGTCGACGCTGGTGCTTCCTCTTGAATTCGCTGTTCTGGCGGGAGTTCTGCTTTCGCTTGCGATATACGTGTACCAGTCCAGTTTGCCTCGCGTTTTCCCGGTTGTGCCAGATGACGTATTTCGCCACTTTGTACACAGGCCGGGAGTCCCCGCATGCCCTCAGGTAGCAGTGTTTGGCATCCATGGATCACTGTTTTTTGGCGCTGCAGCGCATGTTGAAGACGAACTGCTGAGGAACCATGCTGAGAATCCTGGGCAACACATCCTGCTGTTGCGTATGCACGGGGTCCACGAGTGCGATTTGTCTGGTGTTGAGGCTCTCGAAGCGGTAACTGAAACCTACAGAGCAAATGGCGGGGATGTCTTTGTCGTAAGGGTACGAGAACCAGTGCTCGAGGTCATGAAACGTTCAGGTTTTGAAGAGTTCCTGGGCCTTGATCACTTTCTGGCACAAGAGCAGGCCGTCGACTGGCTCTTCGAGGCAATCATCGATCCTGCGATCTGTTGCTATGAGTGTGAACAGCGAGTATTCGCCGAGTGTCAGGCGTTGGACAAGCATCCATATGATGCTCGCCTGCCGACCTTTTCTTTTCGTAGC
>JAAESQ010000522.1 GCA_024229275.1 bacterium
CTCACAGAACCGGACAAGCAGCTTTCCCACATCCGGCTCTTCATTCAGACATTCGGTGTCGAGTTGAAGGGATTCATCTGAATTCGTATTCGCACCTTCGGCCAGCCTACGTAACGAAGTGCTTGCAAGTATCCTTTCCAAGTGTAGGACTTGCGTTGGCTCCGGCGATTGAGCCACTTGAACAGCGATCGGCAGACCAGATGCACGTACAATTTGCAGTGATCGTAGTTGTCTGTCATCGCATAGTAGTTCAGGTGGCCGACCACCCTCGCTTTCGCCCTGCGAAGCAATTCGCCCGTGGGCAATAGCCCTCGGTATCTACGTATCCAATCCGTGAAGCGGGCCACGGACTGCCTTAGCTTCTTACGCGAAGTCTTCCGCTTGACCTTGAAGTGACCATGACGGGTCTTGCCGCAGAAGAAGGTCACGCCCAGGAAATCCCATTCCTTGGGCTTCTCTCCCCTGCGGTAAGCGTTTGCCCGCGCGTAACGTCCGAACTCCAGGATCTGCGTTTTCTCCTCGGCAAGCTCCAGTTGAAAGTCCTCCATCCGCCGACCGAGAATCTCTCGGAAGTATTCGGCGTCCGCTTGATACTGGAAACAGGCCACAAAATCGTCGGCGTATCGGAACAAATACGCCTCGCCCCGACATTGCCGTCGAATTCGACGCTGGAACCAGATATCCAAAACGTAGTGGAGGTAGATATTGGACAAAAGCGGGGAAATAATCGACCCCTGTGGTGTACCCTCCTCGCCCGCTCGCGTCAGCCCGTCTTCCATGACGCCGGCTTTGAGCATGCGGACGATCAAGCGGAGGACTCGCCGGTCCTTTATCCGTTGCTGGAGAAACTTCAGCAGCCATTCGTGATTCACGTGATCGAAGAATCCACGTATGTCGGCTTCTACGACCACGTTCACTCGCTTCCGTTGGATGGTCCGCCCTACGGCGTCAAGGCAGTGATGTGGGTTTCGCCGGGGTCTGTAGCCGTAGCTGCAGTCGTCAAACAGCGACTCGAACAGCGGTTCCAGCGCGCGTTTCGCGGCCAGTTCCACAATCTTGTCCTCGAAGCTGCTTATCCCTAACGGTCGCCCTTTTTCACTACCCGGCTTCGGAACATACGTCCGTCGCTTCGGCTTCGGTCGGTAACCCATCCGCTTCAATCGGGCTGACAAATCTCGCAGATTTGCCTCCAGGTCCTTCTCGTACATCGCCTTGCTGACGCCGTCGACTCCCAAGGCCTTTTC
>JAAESQ010000523.1 GCA_024229275.1 bacterium
ACATACTGCCGATTTCAACGGGAGACCCTTCGGCTCCGCTCAGGGTGACAGGTATTGAGGTTTGGTGTCCTTTCCTGAGTTTCCGCCGCGAACGCGGCGTAGCAGTGCTCTGAATGACATAACTGAGAGTTTTGCAAGAGGCTCACGTGGCACCCAAGGAATCTAGCATCCACGGGTGGATGACCTTATAGAGAATTCCCGGAGATCCTGTCCCCCTCTGCACTCTCTGTGTCTTACTCGCGCCCGACCTGTCACGGCGTAGCCACGAGGCGAAGCCGGAAGGGTGCAGGAAAGTCGCGAAGGAGGCAGGAAGAGAATCCTCGCCTGGTCTTGGTGGTCAATACCGAGAAACACGAATACCCGGGTGCCCGGCACCTTCAGTGGCGCCTTTTTGCGAACCTGCAAAAAATGCCAAAACGTCGGCCCTGGCACCGGAAATGGCTGTACCGGCAGCAAAGACCCGCGATGAGATATGATCGGAGCAAAGCTTCTGAATCAGGGAGGCGACCATGCGACTATGTTTCTGTGTCGTGTTACCGATTGTGCTTGCCTCGGTGATCCTCGGCGCGGGCATTGGGTCCGCCGAGGAGCGGCCCGGGCCGCCGAAGGGCACCGTTCCCGAGCCGCCCGAGATTGCGGTGAAAGACCTTCCCGATCCGCATCCGTGGGTGCTTCTGGCCGGCAACGACTCCGACCCGGTGCGGCTCGAGCCCGCGCTGGACCTGGACCTCCTTGCTCCGCTCGGCAACGGCGTGGGAGACGCGGCCACCTGGTTTGCACCTTTTGCCGGCGAGGGCAAGCGCAGCGAGGAGTGGGCCGCTGCCGAAGATCGCATAGTCACCCGGAGGTACCGCGAGACCGAGAACAGGGTCCTGCCCGGCGATGACCCGCTGCTTCTCGAGGCCGAGCCCTGGGTCGACCAGGCCTCGTGCTCCTTCTACCCGGAGTACCTCGCCGTCGAAGGTCTTGCGACCAAGACTCCCAATCTCTCGCAGATGCTGACGTTGGGACGCTCATGGATCGCTCGCGGCCATGCCCAGCATGATCCGGCTGCGGCGCTGGCCGACTACCGGAGGATTGTCCGTCTTGGCCGGCTGCTGCTCCAGGACGATGTAACGCTCATGCAGGATCTGGTCGGCATGGCCCTGATCCGAATGGGAGCCGAGGCGATCTACGACGAGGCCCGCAGCCAGGGTAACGGCGCCATGACCACCCTGGCAGCACTCGCTGCTCTCGACATCACGGCCCTGCGACTCGAGACGATAAGGCGTTCGAAACGGCTCGAGGGGACCTTCCCTTGGCCCGAGAAGACGACGACGCTGTTTGGCAAGGATGCAGTGCGGCTGGTGGCGAGCGACGAGGAGGTGGAGCAGATGATCGGCATCTTCGAGCGGGAGCCTGATCGCGCGCTCAAGCACGGGCACATGACCGCTCTCTGGCTCCTGCACGGGCTCGGCACCAGGGAGCAGCGCGACAGGGCGGAGCAGGTGTTGAAAGAGCTGGCGGAAGGGACCGATCCCATTCTCGCTGCGGCGGCACAACACGCACTAGAGCGACCGGTAACGCCAGAGGACTTCTCGGTGATGAAGGTCCTCGGTGGCAGCTAGGCTAGCTCCGGCCCGGCGCGACAGCCTTTTTGCGAAATCGAGAGCTTCCTGAAAATAGGCGATGGTCATTGGGCAGTCGGGACAGTTCCCTTCCGGGCGCACACCCAGCTCCGCAGCTGCGTTGGTGACCTCGGTTTCGGCAATCCAAAAACCGTATTGAATCACCACTTCATGCTGCCTGTGGCGGTCTCGCACGGTCGGCCGTGAGAGTGGGTCGGCCCACGGGGACCCGACCGTGTAGGCCCCAGCAGGTACATATCTGAAGAACATCCCGGTCAACTCATCTGAACCGGCACGCCGATAGTTGGGAGGACGCCATCGGAGCCAGGTTCCAAGAACCTAAGAAGTTAAGAAAAACTACCGGCTTTCAAGAACCTAAGAACTTGAGTAGGGGATTCACGATTCGAGACCAGGGCCATGTCAAATCAGAATGCGAGGCGGTATCGGTGTCCATAACACGAATGCGCGGGTGCCCGGCACGTTTTTTATGCACACGAGGGATTGTCGCTGAGCAGACCTCACCTGATTTGCCTCGGCTCAGATTTCATGCATTTAAAGTGTGCCTGGCGTCAAGACGGGGTAAGGCGAGGACGTGCCTGGCTCCGGAAAGTGGGGAGAAAGATCATTGTTAGTGCCAGGCACCTATATTACGGTTTCGCAAGCTGTCCAAACGATATCCACTACCTCGGGCCATTGCCTATCACTCGGTCTGCCGCCCGTAGCAAAACCTTATTCTGAGGAGCCGGATGCGGTAGTCCCGCACGTCCGGATCTGTGGGGGGCCTGGGCGAGCAACCGCCCGGGTCTACCTGACACCTATATGATGTTCGAAATCCTCTGCCTACTCGTCGAAGGTCTCGGGGTGGGTGGGGAGCTGAAAGCTGATGGCTGACAGCCGTTGCGTGATAGTCGAAATGGAGGTCAAATTGTTCGGGCTTCCTGCCAACCGCGAGCATCGTCACGCGAACGCAGATCGGCCGTCGACGAAGGAAGGGCCGCATACGATACGGCCCCTACAGCGCCGGTTCGAGGTGTGGACGTACTCAAACGTACTCAACGGAGGTCATAGATGAAATCGGCAACGATAGGCACATTCTGGTTCGCGAGATTCACCGCCGCGGCTACACTGTTCGTCGCGACGGCGACACCCGCCATGGCTGAACGCACCTTCAAAGAGATCACTGTCAGCGGCACCGGATTCCCATTTGCGTCGGTTGTAATGACCCTCTCCGGTCCACCGAGCATGGATATCGTGGAGGGGCCGCCCGACGAGGGCGAGTATCGGACACACATGATGTACAGCGAAAATGGAGACGCAATGATGGAGAAGCCCCGCGCACGCGAGTTGGGCATCCCCTTTGACGGTACACCGGGACCGTTTAACGCCATCACTGATGTGGCCGGCGTCGAGGTCGGACACACAACCCTGATCGAGGGTCAGGGCGATATCGTCGTGGGTGAGGGACCAGTACGCACAGGGGTGACGGCGATCCTCCCCAGAGGCAGGACCTACGACCCGGTCTTCGCCGGTTGGTACAGCCTCAACGGAAACGGCGAGATGACGGGAACGACCTGGGTGGAGGAGTCCGGCTTTCTCGAGGGACCGGTGATGATCACCAACACCCACAGCGTCGGCGTGGTACGCGACGCCGTGGTGGACTGGCAGCACACCTACAGTCTCTACGACCCGATCGTCGCCGATATCTTCTGGGCGCTGCCGGTGGTGGCCGAGACCTATGACGGTGGGCTCAACGACATCAACGGGTTCCACGTCACCCGCGAGCACGCCTTCTCCGCGCTTGACGGCGCGACGTCGGGCACGATCGAGGAGGGTGGTGTGGGTGGCGGTACGGGGATGGTGTGCCACGGCTTCAAGGGCGGGATCGGCACAGCGTCACGGCAGCTGACCAATGAAGAGGGAGGGTACACGGTCGGGGCGCTGGTCCAGGCCAACTACGGCAACCGGCAGCTGCTGACCATCGCAGGGATTCCTGTGGGACGGAACGTCGAAGGTTACGAGCGCATTTTCAAACTCGAGACGCGGGAGCCCCCAGGCACCGGATCGATCATCGTGGTTATCGCCACGGACGCGCCGTTGTTGCCCCACCAGCTCAAAAGGCTCGCCCGGCGGGTGCCGCTTGGGATCGCCCGGATGGGCGGCATCGGGTCAAACGGCTCGGGCGACATCTTTGTCGCCTTTTCCACCGCAAACCCGGGTGCGGCAAACCGATTCGAGATCTCCGATTTGAAGATGCTGCCGAACGACGCCATCACCCCGTTGCTGCTGGCGACGGTCGAGGCGGTCGAGGAGGCGATTGCCAATGCCCTGATCGCCGGGGAGACCATGGTGGGAATCAACGGGAACACTGTGTTCGGGTTGCCGCACGATCAGGTAAGGGCGATCTTGAGGGAGCACAATCGGTTGATCGAGTAGGCGCAGCGGAGGGGTCCCTACATATCGTGATCACTCGTCGTATGTTCCTTGACGATGTTCCTTGGGTGTCAGGCAAACTGACTGAAGCCCATCAATGGCGCAATGTAAAGATCTTAGGTTCTTGGAACCTGGCACCGATGTGTGGGCGCGAGTAAGGCGCAGAGAGCGCTCTGGAGGATTCCTGCCGAGTTATCACACTTATCTCGGGCACCCAAAACAATGGCGGTAGAATCGCGGTAGGGAGTAGCTCATGCAAAAGCGCGAAGACCGCATTCGAGGCGTAGCCAAGGAATGGTGGCTGCGAGGTGTCAGCTGCTCCGAGGCTTCCACCACGACCCACAACCGGTGCGCAGGAATCGCAACGCCGCTCGAGGAGCAAGCCTCACATCTACTTTCGGGCGGCATGATGCACCAAGGCAACGCCTGCGGTTTGCTTTCCGGAGCGGTCTTGTCGGCTGGGTTGCAGGCCGCACGGCGCTTTGATGACGACGCGATGAGATCGGCAGCAACCTTGTGTGCGTCGGTGCGGCTAGCCGAAGCCTTTCGGGAAAGCTCCGGCGCGGTCGACTGCCGGGAGATTACAGGCCAATCCCTCGCGACCCTCAGGGAGAAGGCTCAATACATGCGCGAAGGCAAAGCCCGACAGTGTGGCCAGATGCTCATGAAGTGGGCGAACCGTACGGACACGTTGGTCGACGATGTGCTAACCGAGTTCGAGTCGGGTGAACCGAGTCCGAGCTGCGCAAACTGCGCAGTAGAGACCTTTGAGAAGATCGCTTCAGAGGAGGAGTTCGCACAATCCGGTCCGACCTATGTGGCCGGGCTCGCAGGTGGAGTTGGGCTTCTTGGTCGCAGCTGTGCGGCCCTCACAGTAGGCATTCTCATCCTAACCCTTCGGCACTACGCTTCCCGTCGATCCCAGCGACGGGATTCCCGATTCTTGGGCTCGCTGCACGAGCTCGGCTTTGCAAGGTTCCGCAAGCGCCCCGCCCGACTCCTTCAAGAGTTCAAGCTCAGATTTGGAAGCGACTTGTGCAGCGAGATCATCGGACGTTTGTTCACGAGCCCCGACGACCACGCTTCGTTCATAGCCGAAGGAGGATGTCGCGAGGTCATCACTTTTGTCGAAGGCAGAGTTTCTGAGGCTCATTGACGAATACCACGAAACTGTCCGTAGATTTGGGTCCCGTTAAGGAAAACGGACAGGTCAACCATGCAAACGGCAGCCGTAAACTCAACTCTCAACGGCCCCGGTGAGAGCATCACCACGTATGTCGTGTACGAGGCCAGCCAACGACTCGGGCAGATGCTCGACGGAGAAACTCTTTCTTTTGGCTTGACTCCCCACAGAGGCACCGGAATCGCCTAGTGGAATGTGGTTCTCTTTCCGACGAATCGCAGTTCAGGCAAGCCGGCGGCGCAGCCGGCGGCCCAGAGAAAAACTCACTAGGTTGCCCAACACCGCTCCAGGAATCCACGCCAAGGAGCCAGCAACGAAAGCCTCTGGAGAGAGGTTGACCAACGCCAAGTAGACGAGGCAACCATAGACAAGAAAATAGCGGTAGTGTCTTCTCTCCACCAGAACAAGATCGTTGCGCGACAGGACCAGCCCACTCGATACTCCGCCGAGACTCACGAACAACAGTCCGCAGATGAGGTGGAACAACGGCAACGGCAAAGTGCTGTGGACATCATGCAAGAGTGGCAGATGGCCAAAACCGAGACCGAATTGCGGGCAGACACACAGGGTCGTCAGCCCAGCTGCCACCTGAATCAGGGTCACCTTGCCGAGAACCCGCCAGCGCTGTTGCGACAGATCGGCACCAATCCGTTCTCTGATTGTGTCGTCCAACGCTTGCCCCGGAAGCACCGGCGACGTCTCGACAAAATCGACGAATTCACGCACTAGGTCGTTGTCAGCTCTGTTCCTCATGGTGCCTCTCCTTCCCGGTCAGTTTTTTGCGCAGTTTTCTAATGGCACGACTGACGAGCTGCCGGGCGTTGGTCGATGACCACTGCGTTTGCTCCGCGATTTCCTGGAAGGTCATCCCCTCACTGAATCGCAACTCCAATACCTGGCGCTGGGCCGCACTGAGACTGGCCATTTCAGGCAGCGCTGAGTTTAGCGGCATCTGCGCGGGCTGCGATGATGGACTGATCGCCTCCGCCTCGTTCGAGACTGTGATGTGTGCCCGCCGCACCTGTTCTCTTCGCAGATGGTCAATCACAGCGTTGCGGGCGATGGCGAAGAGCCATGCCAAGAATGGAATTTTCGTCCGATAGCTGGCGCGCGCGCGATGCAGCTTGAAAAAAACCGTCTGAAACACCTCCTCGGCCTCGGCGTGGTCGTTTAGCCGGCCGACCAGATAGCCGAACAGTCGGCCTTTGTGGCGGGCGTACAAGCGCTCGAAAGCACCTGAGTCGCCCTCTACGTAGGCCTGCATCAGTTCCTCGTCAGTCAAAGCCGTGACCCTTTTCTCCTGATAACGAAGACGCACACCAGCTGCCTTTTGTGACAGCAAAGCTGTTCCTCCAGGCTCTTTTGCCTGGACTCTTGCGGATTCGCCGCCCTTTTCCAACCGCGCTGTCACAAAAGTCGTAGCTGATCCGTTTCTCCGGGTGAAGGCGATCCAGAGACGCCAAACACAGACAATCGAGGAGATTAGCATGCAAATGAAGAACAGCAGATTTCACAGAACAATGATGGTAGCGATTTTTGTGACGGGGTCTCTTCTGGCACCTCGGATGGTCCTGGCTCATTGCGATACCCTGGATGGCCCGGTAGTAACCGATGCCCGGGTCGCCTTGCAGCAGCAGGACGTCACGCTGGTGCTCAAGTGGG
>JAAESQ010000524.1 GCA_024229275.1 bacterium
GCCGGACGTCATTCGAGTCAACCGCGGCGATAAGGTCATCGTGCATGTGACGAATATCGAGCAAACTCGAGACGAGTTGCACGGATTCGCGATCGACGACTACAACATCAACTTGGTGATCGACCCTGGTGAAACGAAGACTGTGACCTTCACTGCCGACAAGGCTGGGGTCTACGCCTTCTACTGCACCAACTTCTGCAGCGCTCTCCATCAGGAGATGCAGGGGTACTTCTTAGTCAAGTAACGCGCGCGATACTTCCCGGCCGGTCTGGATCAGGCCGGCCGGGTTTGCCGAAATGGGGACGCCATGCCCGAGATTCTCAGGAGGCTCACGGCCTCTCTCGACCAGCCACTCATCGCCAAGAGCCGAGTCCTCGTCCTTTTGGCGGTCCTGGCACTGGTACCAACGTTCTTCATACCTTTGTGGAACATGAGTTTCGTGGCGCAGCAGTATCCGGAAGGTCTCGAACTCTACGTCTACAGCCACAACCTTGTTGGAGGTGACGACGGCAACGATCTCACGGAGATCAATGTTCTTAACCACTACATCGGCATGGCGGAACTCAAGCCGGCGGACTTCACAGAGTTGAAGTGGATCCCGCTGGTGGTCGGTCTGATTGGCGTGCTGACGCTGAGGGTGGCCGCGATCGGCACGCTGCGTTCGTTGGTGGACATAGTCGTTATCTCGCTCTACTTTGGTGCGTTTTCGTTGTGGAGCTTCTGGTACAAGCTGAACTACTACGGTCAGCATCTCGACGCCAAAGCGTCGGTCAACGTGGAGCCCTTCATGCCGCCCGTGTTCGGATACAAGCAGGTAGGACAGTTTGACGTGTGGTCGTATCCGTCGCTCGGAAGCTACTTCTTTGTGGTTTTTGGCGCACTTCTTGTCGGCGCATTTTGGCTCACATGGCGTAAGTCGCGACTCGCGCTTTGACTTTTTTAACACTCGATACGGAGGAAAGCGATGAAAAGATCCATAATTCTATTGCTCGTACCGTGCGTTCTGCTCGGCTGTGGTGGCGGGCCCCCGGCGGACTCGGGATCAGCCTCGCAGGCGGACGAGCAGCCGCTGCTGGTCGTTGACACGCCTGAGCCGCTTGAGATCCCCGCACGTCGAGAGATCACTGCCAACGACGACTGGGAAGCGAAGGCTCACAACAAAGAGATTGAAGTTCTCGAAGTCATCAACGTGATCAACCCGGTCGCGGCATACATCACCGAAGGATTCAAGCTACACGGCGATAGCTTCAGCGAGACGCTCCACGAAGAGTGGGTTGACACTCAGGAGCAGCTCGGCCGTGCGATGACGCTGTATGACTCCTGCAAGGAGCGCAAGGCGAACGGCCAGTACGACAAACAGCTCTTCCTTGATCTTGAGGAGGTGTGGCAGCATCTGGTGAAGACGGGTGTCGCTGGAGTGAGAGCGAAGAACATGGTCGACTCGGAGTTGGGGCGCCTGAAGGGCTAGCAAGACAAACGCTCACGGCCGGCACGTAGGAGCTGCCTGGGTCCTGGTTCGAGGACCCAACTTAGGACCTCGTGCCGGTCGAGTTGTGTGCCGGCACCCATGCTCAAAGGGTGAAATACGTGATACTTGTCAGGTGTTCTCTGGAATCGCAGTGAGTAACTCAAATGGCAATTGGTGCCTCTACGTAGCAGTCGCGGCGTGCGTCTTTGCGTGCCTGCCAACAACGGCTGTGCTTGGTGCGGAGCACGCGGTTGCAGAGGGCGAGTCGATCGGAGATGTGCTGCGACGTGCCGTACCGGGTGACACCATTCATCTTCAGGGCGCGAGCTACTCTGAGAATCTCGTGATCGACGTGCCGGTGACCCTCATGAGCGAGCGCCAGGCGACGATTCGAGGTGGATACCAAGGCAATGTTGTGCACATCACCGCGCCAGGCACCGTACTTCAGAACATTCACATTGCTGAAGCCGGACCACACCTAACGAAGGACATGGCCTGCGTGTTGGTCGAGGCGGACGACGTGACGATTCGCGACTGCACGATCACAGAGTCGCTGCACGGCATCTACGTCAAGGGTGGTAACCGGACCCGGATCATCGGCAATCGCGTCGAGGGCCGTCTCGATCTAATCGAGGCCGATCGGGGCAACGGCATTCATCTGTGGAATTCGGCCAACAACCAGGTCCTCAGAAACGAAATCTTCAACGTCAGGGACGGCATCTACTTTTCGTTTGCTGATTCGACCGAGGTTGTCGGAAATCATATCCACCACGCCCGGTACGGTCTCCACTATATGTACTCGAACCACAACGCGTTCGTTGACAATCTGTTTGAGAACAATGTAGCCGGGGCGGCGCTGATGTATTCGGAGGACATTTCCTTCACGCGAAATACCTTCGCTCGGTGTCGCGGTTTCCGTGCCTATGGGATCCTATTGCAGTCCATGTCCGGGGTGAGTGCTCGCGCGAACCTCCTGCTTGACAACAGCCGCGGGATCTTCATGAACAACACCAACTCAAGCGCTTTCGAGCAGAATGACGTCGTCGACAATGATCTCGCCGTGCAGCTCAATGGAGGTTGCGAGAAGAACAAGTTCCTCCACAACAACTTCATCAACAACCTCAGTGAACTCCTGCTGGACGTCAGTGACCGTGAGACGCAATGGGCTGACCGAGAGGCGGGTAACTACTGGAGTCGATACCGAGGGTACGATCTGGACCGGGATGGTGTTGGAGATATTCCGTTCAGCATCCAGAATGTCTTCCAGGTTCTCGAGTCACAAGTTCCAGAGGTCCGATTCTACCTGTTGAGCCCGGCAGCCGAGCTGCTCCGAGCGGCCGAGGAGGTGCTTCCTATTCTCCGTCTTGGTGATGCGGAGGATCCGCTTCCTCTGATGCTTCCCAGCAAGAACGAAGAGGTTCCCTGGGAAGCGGTGCGCGAGCTCTCACACACCCCAAGCCCTACCTGGGCAGCGGTGTTCTTTGCCACTGCGATGATGCCCGTTGGGGTATTGCTGCTCACCAGTAGGAGGAGTCCAGCCCGCAGTCGCAAGATTGGTGGGTCCGTGTGACGTCCAAGACCAGGCCGTTGATTCGGTTCGAGGGCTTCGAGAAGCATTTTGGCGCGGTGCATGCCGTCAAGCCGCTAGACCTTGAAATAGCTGACGGCGAGTCCTTTGCGTTGCTGGGTCCGAACGGTGGGGGCAAGACGACGATCCTACGCGCCCTCGTCGGTCTGCATGCTCCGTCGGTAGGCAGAATTCTGATCGACGGAATCGATCTGTCCGAGTCACCGAACAGCGTCAGGCAGCTTCTGTCGTACGTCCCGCAGCGGGTTGCTATGCCGGATCAACTCACTGCACGCGAAGTGCTCGAACTCTTCGCTCACCTCAGGGAAGTTCCAAAGCACCGAGTGGACGAAGTGTTGGAGCAGTTTGCGCTGGTCGGTGACGCGGACCGACGAACAGTAGAGTTCTCCGGCGGTATGGTGCAGCGCTTGGGGCTCGCTGTGGCACTGCTCAAAAAGGTGTCGATTCTGGTGCTCGACGAACCTGCTCTGAATCTCGACCCGTTGGGCATCGAGAGGCTGCACGATATCCTTGGAGAACTCAAGCAGGTAGGAACTACCCTCGTGTTCTCATCGCACATGATCCTCAGCGCCATTCGGCTTGCGGACCGGGTTGGAGTTGTCGTGGACGGTGAGATGGCTAGAATCCAGTGCGTACCAACGTTTGTATCAACGATTTCGCGTCACACCAAGGTGCGGGTCGTTCTCGAACGCGGGGCGGAAGCGGCGGTGGCAGCAGCCGAAGGTGCTGGAGCGACCGAGTGCGAGTGCGACGGAGTACAGCTTTCTTTCAAGGCTGCACCGGAGGATCGCCTCAACATCGTTCGATCTGTCGAGGCGGCCGGATGGGTCGTCGAAGAGTTCCACACTGAACTTCCTGACTGGGACGCGCTGCTCCGCAACAACCTCGACTACGGGGAGACTGCATCATGAGGGAGAGGACGTGCCAGTTGCGGTCTCGATGGAACGTTGTGTTCGCGACCATCATCCTCGCTGGGATGCTGCCATGGGTCGGTTGTTCCGGGCAGGTGGCGCCCTCTGTGGTCCGCGGAGTCGACTCCTGTCGAGAATGCAGCATGGTCATCGACAGAGTGAACGAAGCATGCGGATACGTTCATGACGGTGAGTTCGTGACGTTCGATTCGCCCGCCTGCCTTCTCAGAAGCTGTGACGAGATGCGACACAAAGAGGCATTGACACCCACAGAGATCTTCTTCTGCGACTACCAATCAGGAGAGTTCGTAGCGGCCGAGGAGACTGTTTTCCTTCTCACAAACAGCCTTCCAACCGTGATGAACGGCCGAGTGTTGTGCTTTGCGAGCGTGGATGGCGCTGATTCCGTTCGGACTGATCCGGAGGAACTGCTGACGGACTGGATCGGATTCCGCAGAGCACGAGGGAAGGCGGATGCGGAATTTCAAATCTTGGTGTCGACAACGGGGATGTCACCTGAGGTCGTCGAAGTCCGTAAGGGAGATCTCGTAGAGCTTGTCATGAGGGCAGAGCACCTGGAGGAGGATCTCTCACTGGTGGTGAAGGGCTATCCCGAACTTGGGGATCTTTCGTTGGCTGCCACTGGAGAGGACATCAGGGTCAGGTTCTACGCGACGCGGCCAGGGTCCGGTTTTCCGGTGGTTGGGTCGAATGGCGTGGTCTTTGGGAGGATTCGTGTGTCGGGAGCACACACGGCGGACGAGGAGGCAATGTGACTTCTCCCGTTTTGCGCATTGCCTGGCATGAGTTCCAGCTCCATCGACGGAATCGCTGGGTGGTGTCGTTCGCCTGCCTGTTCGCCTCAATGACCCTACTCATTTCGTATTTCGGGATGGTGACCTCAGGGTACGCCGGGTTCCAGGATTTTATCCGCACAGCCGCTAGCCTCGCGAACCTCAGCGGTTTCGTTGTTCCCCTCTTTGCCCTGCTTCTTGGTGTCTTTTCGTTTCTTACAAACCGTGAGTATCTGGAGATCCTGCTCACGCAGCCCATCTCGAGGGCGCGGGTACTGCTCGGTAAGTACTTCGGACTCTCGCTCACAGTGCTTATTGCGTCCGGTCTCGGGTTTGGTTTGCCCGGAATTGTCATTGCGCTCGCCATCGGTGTTGAGGGTGCGGTGGGGTATCTGGCGGTGGTGCTTTTCTCGTCCGTACAGGCACTGGCGTTTGTCGGTGTGGCGATTCTGATCGTGCTCCTTGCTCGGCGTCGCCAGATTGCGCTTGGCGCCGCGATGGGCGTCTGGATATTCTTCGAGCTGGTTTACGGGATGCTGATGCTCGGCACTACACTCTATCTTCCTGCCAGACTACTCAAACCGATCTTGCTCTTCGGACTCTTGGGAAATCCAGTCGACGTGGCGAGGGTTCTGTCGCTGCTTCAGGTGGGTGGCCCCCACTTGTTTGGCCCCGCCGGTGCGACACTTGTTAAGCTCGCGGGATCGGAGATGCTGGCGACAGGAGTGGGTTTCCTTGCCTTGCTTGCATGGGTTGTGCTGCCCATGGCCCTTGCGATTCGGATCTTCGCACGCCAGGACATCTGAGCACGATTCTCGAGTAGCCGATCCTCGATAGAATCTAATCTCAATAAACTCTCCGGATAGAAGCGATCGTTGACTGTTGGGTATTGCACTTCGCAGTCAAGACCTCCTAGGCAGCGTTATCAGCTCTGCTGACGACGCCAGAATTGACCTGCGTGAGACGGCGGGGCGCGGTACAGTAGTTCGACCCGGGCGATGGGGTGTCCTGGGCTTCAATCGAAACACGAAGGGATGATGCCATGACGACCACTCGGAGAAACTTCATTCAACTCTCGTTGTTGGCGGGCGGGGCTGCGGCCGTGGGCCGTAGTGCCGACGCGGCAAGTTTGGCAGTGGGTGTAACGAAGGCAGAGAAGAAACTGCAACTGTTGGTGCTTGGAGGTACCGGGCTGATTGGACCTCCAATGGTGTCCTACGCTCTGGCACGAGGCCATGAGGTGACACTGTTCAACCGAGGCAAGACAAACACACATCTGTTCCCGGATGTGGAGAAGCTCAAGGGCGACCGTAACGACGATCTCTCTGCGATCGAAGCTGAGGTTGCCAAAGGGCGTCGTTGGGACGCGGTTATCGACAACACGGCTTCGATTCCCCGGTGGGTCATTGCTTCCGCGGGTCTCACTGCGGAGGCGGCAGAACTCTATCTCTACACCTCTTCGATATCGGCGTACGCAGATTCTGCCACGCCCGGCGCCGATGAGACCGTGGCGCTGGGTCAAATTTCCACCGAGGACGAGGCCAAAGTGATGACGACCAAAGACATCACCGGTGAAAACTATGGTCCGTTAAAGGCACGATGTGAAGAAGAGGCACGCAAGGCCTTTCCGGATCGATGCATCGTGGTTCGGCCAGGTCTCATCGTGGGTCCGGGAGACTATTCTGATCGTTTCACCTACTGGCCGGTTCGAGTCGCCAAAGGTGGAGAGGTCATGGCTCCCGGAACGCCGGCTGATCCAGTTCAGTTCATCGATTGCAGAGATCTCGGCGAGTGGTACGTTCGGTTGGCTGAAGACAAGAACTTCAACACCTACAACGGTGTCGGGCCGCGATCAGCAATGGGTATGGCCGAGATGCTCTACGGCATGCGTGCGACGGTAGACAATGAGATTTCGTTTACCTGGGTCGATGCCGATTTTCTCGAGCAGCATGAAGTGGCACCTTGGGCGGAGATGACAGTCTGGGTGCCGCCAAAGGGTGAGTACGCAGGGTTCAGTTCATCGTCAATCGCACGAGCGCTTGAGGCTGGACTGACCTTTAGGCCCTTGGCTGATACAACTCGCGACACGATCGAGTACTGGAACTCACTTTCGGCGGAACGTCACGGAAAACGCCGAGCCGGATTAGCTAAAGAGAAAGAAACCAAGGTTTTGGCGGCGTGGCACGCTCACGAGAAGTGATTTCTCAGCGATTATTTTCAGAGGAGGGCGGAAGCCGAGTGTTGGGAAACCAGTGACGAGTCTGTTGCGGCGTGTCGTTGATGTCCGCGACAACGAGGCCAAGGCGATGTGCTGGTCGGCAGCGTACTTCTTCCTGGTGCTCTCGGCCTACTACGTAATTCGCCCGCTGCGCGATCAGATGGGTGTCGCCGGTGGTGTTCGCAATCTGCACTGGTTATTCGCCGGGACCCTCGTCGGCATGGTCATGCTGCACCCTTTGTACTCTCTCCTGGTGTCGCGATTGCCGCGACGACGCTTCATCGCACTCACCTCGCGTTTCTTCATGGCCAACCTAGCGCTGTTCTGGATTGTCGGCCTGCGAGTCGAAGGCGATTCGCTGGTCTGGCTTGGCCGTTTCTTCTTCATCTGGGTGTCTGTGTTCAATCTCTTCGTCGTGTCGATCTTCTGGTCCTTTATGGCGGATCTGTACCGCAACGAGCAGGCCAAGCGACTCTTCGGTTTCATCGCCGTTGGCGGCACCGTGGGTGCGGTGCTTGGTTCTTCTGTCCCGGCTCTGCTCGCGAACCACATTGAACCACTCCACCTGATCGCTGTCTCGATCGTGTTGCTGGAGCTGGCTGCGCGCAGCTCTCGGCGGCTGTGCATGGAGGCGGAACAGTGGTCGGAAACCGCTCATGAAGCTAACGCAGAGAAGCTGGGTGGTCGCGTGCTCGATGGTGTCCAGGCAGTCGTGAGCTCGCCGTACCTCATCGGAATCTGCGTCTTCATGCTTCTCTACACAGTGACCTCCACGATTCTCTACTTCAATCAGGCATCCATCGTTGGTAGCGTGTTCGCCGACGACCGGGGTTTGCAGACCTCGTTCTTCGCTCGTATCGACCTGGCCGTCAACATGCTGACACTGCTTTTCCAGGTCTTTGTCACGGGCAAGATCTTGCGTTGGCTTGGTGTGGCGATGGCTCTGTCGGCTTTGCCGGTCGTTTGCCTGTTGGGATTTATTGGCCTGGGGTTGGCTCCAACGGTGACGGCCTTGGCGCTGTTCCAGGTGCTGCGCCGGGCATCGAACTATGGATTGACGCGGCCGGCACGCGAGGTGCTCTACACAGTGGTGGATCGCGACCGCAAATATAAGGCGAAGAACTTCATCGACACTTTTATCTATCGTGCCGGTGATCAGATCGGCGCATGGACCTCGGCGGGGATGGGCTGGCTCGGCGTTGGTGTTGCGGGAGCCGCCTGGTTGGCCGTGCCTCTGGCCGGCTTGTGGCTCGCGTTGGCGGTTTGGCTTGGGCGGAAGCAGCGGGCGATGGCGGGGTAGCTGAGACAGAGGCAGACGTCAGATACAGAGACAGGGTCAGGTTTCAGAAGCAGAGGCAGAAAACAGATTCAGCAAGCAGATTCAGGGACAGATGCAGAGCGGCCACGCGTAACCGGGGCGTAGTGGCTTCGAAGCATGGTCACTCGGGTCGTTCATGTGGGGTTGTGAGTAGCCGCTGAGGCTGACGGAGTCATGAACGAC
>JAAESQ010000525.1 GCA_024229275.1 bacterium
ACGGCACGCTTGGATGGCAACCACCTGCTCGCAGGTAAGGATGTAGTATTCGACATCAAGGTGATCACGGTTGAACAGGCTACCGAGGAAGAACTGACGCACGGACACGTGCATTAGACCGGGTCAACGGATCAACTGGTCGAACGGCCACACAGCACCTTCTCAAAGGTGGTGTTTCTTCGCAGTGCGTTGAGTGATTCCTAGGCGTAAGGTCGCAAGAACCTCTGAAACACGAACCACACGGATGACACCCAGGTGCGGTCAAACAATTCTTGGTGATGATTGTGCGCTTCGTTGTTTCACACTACGTGCGTTGGGTTTTGTGGGTCACCTCAACAAATTCCTTGAGGCGCCGTATTGTCAGGCCGGCATTCCACCCGTCCGGCCCGCATAGCCGTACTTCCCGTAGACCCGTCGTCCCGTTGTCCCGTTGTCCCGATGAACACCTACAGAACAAACGCGTAACCGATTTTGGCAAAGATGGTGCGATTCTCTTGAGTCAGGCTGTAGTGCTGATTGGCTGCTGAATTGTCTGAGTAACCCAGGAAGAATACTGTCTGAGGATTCACCTTGTACGAAAACAGCAGCTGTGTGAAGAGGTGCTGCTCTATCGGATCCATGTCATCGTCGTCATAGAGAGCGACGTTGAATTCGTTGTCGACATACTGGACGATCGCCCGTACGAAGGCACGCGAGTTGAACTGCCAGGAAGCGTTGAGTTGGCCGATGGCGGCCCTGTAAAGCTGCCCCTCAGCAACCTCAAGCTCTTCATGGGTGTAACTTGCCTCGATCCGAAGGTGGCGCCCGAACCGATACCAGAAGCCCGGATTCAAGTAGAGCCGTTTCGCAGGACGTGTATTGTCATAGTCAATCGCATCGCCTGTTATGAGATTGAGGGAGTAGTGGCTTTTCGCGGTCGGCGTCATACAGATGTGGATGCTCAGCTCGTCGAGTTCAAACTCTTCGCCGTTGTAGCCTTCGCGAGCATGGCTGGGGCGAATGAACGCATGAGTCTGGAGAGGACCTTCGTAGTTAAATCGCATCGCATACTCGTTCTCGAGCAGGTTGCCATCATGGTCCTTTCGGTAGTAAATGGCACTGAGTAGCACTAGTTTTGAATACCAAGTGTTGTCGTTGCCTGTCCATACGTAGCTGTGTCCGACTTCACCACCGCGGTGATCGACGCGAGGCATGAATCCGAGATCAGCGCGGAAATCCTTGCCGACATCAGAGTAGACACCCCAGATGCCCCACGTCCGGGTTTCGTGAAAGTAGCGTAGCGTGCCGGCCCAGTCTTCAAATTGACCTTCAGGTTGATCGAAATCCGACACAACTCCGTCCGGGTATTGTGTTCTGGAACTGAGGAACTGAAGAACGATTCGATCTTTGTCACTGAGACGAAGATCGGCATCGAATCCCGCCACTTTATTGGAATAATCCTTTCCCTCGCGTCCAGCGTAGAGAGCGCCGATCGTGTAGTTGTTGGCTACATCGTACTTGTAGCGAAGAACCGAAGCGGTTGAACTCTGTTCCAGGGATGTTGAGTCAGATCCCTGACTGCCGGGGAATATGAGGTTGGTGAGATCGTCGTCGACGACGTAAGCGCCGATCGTATGAGATCCCTCCTTCCCCGTGACCTTGACGCCCCATGCCGGTTCTCTCAGTGTACGTGTGTGGACAGCTCGGAGAGTGGTTGAGAAAAAGTCGGCACCCTCCATGAAGAACGGGCGTGTCTCTGGGTAATAAATGGCGAAGGGCCGGTTCACGTCCAGCTGTCTTGCATCGGCTTCGACCTGAGAGAAGTCGGGGTTGATTGTCGCACTCAAGGTCAAGTTCGGGGTGAATCCCCATCTGCCAGTGATTCCAGCCTCAAAGTCCGGACTTCCGTTCTCGAGCGGACCGTCCGGCATGTCGTCGCGGTGCTGGGTTCGTGAGCCGGTGAGTGTAGGTACGATCTCTAGGTTCTTCCCCGGGCTGACTCCTTCAAAACCCTCGATCTTCACCGCCTGACAGAGGTAGCAGTTATTGTCGCGGTCACGCTCAAAGGCGCCGAATTGCCGATTGATATTGCGGGGGTAACCGCGGATTGCGTCGAAGCCCCAGATCTGGGGGCCGTTCGAGCGTTGGAAGCGCAGGGTAGAAAATGGGATCTTCAACTCGGCAGACCAGCCCCATTCGGATATCTGGGCGGCAGAGTCCCAAATGCCGTCCCACACACCGCCTCCGTTGGGCCACGCTTCAATTACATCCATTTGAACGCCGAGCGGGTTCACTAATAGAAGATAGTTGCGTCGCTCGTCGTTGAATGTGTCCAGAACCACGCCAACCCAATCGTCGTTCCATGCCTGGTCGCGATCCGAGAGGTGCGCACGTATTGCCGCAGGGTCAGGATCGTAGGCGCGAAATGCGACGTAGAGGTGAGTGTTGGTATTGATCATAAGCACCTCGGTGCGGACGACTGCCGGGATATTCTCACCGGGATCCACCTCGTACCCGAGTTCGTATGACCATGCGGTGTCCCATGACTCCTCGTCGAGAATGCCGTCGACCTCGATGTCGGCCTGGGCGTGAGGGATTCGATGGGGAGGAGCAGTCTCACTCTGGTGATGTTCCTGTGCCGAAATCGACACGGACAGACCGAAGGCGAGCAAAGTGATCAATGCAATTCGTTGAGTCATTCAGTTACCCCGATAAATATCAATGATCGGTTTGCGCATGCTACAGCCTCGACCATCTCTGGATCTACGAGTGGTTCGTGAATTGGTTCGATGTGGCAGCGCCCCCGTCTCCGTTTTTACAATTCTTTACGTGCCTGACCTGTATTGCGTTGGTGGCTTTCAGGAACAGCCACCGTGGTACCTTGGGTGAAGTCTTGTTTCGCGGGCCGGTATACTTAGGCTAGTCGGAGGAGGCAAAGCATGAAGAATATAGTCATTCTAATCGTTGTCGTCGTGGTAGCTCTGTTGGCGTTCAATTTCCTTACAACAGGTGAACTTCGACTGCTGCCAGAGGGGAAGTCCGCTGAATTGCGTGAGGTGCTGAATTTACAGAAAGATCTTGCTACAGCACGCCAGCAGTATGGTCAGGCCGCTCGTGCCGCCGGCGTCAGTGGACTCGACACGACGTCAGATGCATCCGCCGTGCTTAACGATGTGCAACGTATCGAAGGCAGACTGCGAGCGCTCAAAGCCCGCCTCACAGATGAGAAAGCAGTACAGGCCGCCGCTGACCTTGAACGAGAAATCAAAGAATTCCGCGAGGCGATTCGCTGAATTCTGAACGTCAATGGCCGCGGTAGACTATCTCTCCTCCGACGATCGTCAGGACGACCTGAGTTGACAGTATTTTCGCCGGTTCAATCGTCAGGATGTCGCTGTCGAATACTGTGAGGTCGGCATACTTACCGACCTCTATGGTCCCCGTAACTTCATCGAGAAATGCTGCATAGGCAGGCCAAATGGTGTAGCCACGGAGTGCTTCTTGGCGAGTCATGCTCTGCTCAGGGAAATGGCCATCAGTCGGTGTTCCGTCGGACTCCTGGCGAGTGATGGCCGCGTAAAATCCTGTGAGCGGATTATGGGAGTAGATTGCGAAGTCTGATCCACAGGGGAGTAGACAACCAGCATCGATGAATGCTCTCCACGGACTCGCATAGGATTCGCAGCGATTCTGACCAAGTCTGGCCGGGAGAAACTCCATGTCTGAGGTGTGGTGTATTGGCTGTATGGAAGGGATGACCCCAAGCTCAGCAAATCGGACGATTTCCTCAGGACGGATGATCTCAGCATGCTCGGATCTGAAACGATGGTCTGAGACTGGATTATCTCGCCACGCGGCCTCAAAGGCGTCGAGGTATGCCTTGTTGGCTCTCGGTCCTAGTGCGTGAGGACAGACTTGCATGCCAGTCTTCAAAGCTGCCGCACAGACAGCCTGAACGTGATCAGGTGGGACCTCGAAGATGCCGCGATTCGAAGGATCGTCGACATATGGCTCGAAGAGAGCCGCGCCGCGGGACCCGAGGGCGCCATCAAAGAACACTTTGACGCTGCGCACTTGAAGAAGGCCTCGTCCACCATAGTTGATCACTCGGTTTTCGTTGAAGTACGTCTCCAGATCACCTTCGCGGGGGTTCTGAAGCATGGCATTCACCCGAACGGTGAGGCGACCCTTGTCAACCAGCCTTTTGTACGCGTCAATGTAGATCGGATCAATGCCGGCATCATGCCATCCAGTGAGACCGACCTTGTTGCACATTTGAGCTGCTTTCTCGTAGACATCCTCATACCAGGCCAGTGGCTTGTCTACTGGGGGAAAGTGCTTCTTCACCAGGTTGTTGGCCATGTTGACGACAAAGCCTGATGGATCACCGTTTGCCTTGCGACCGATGATTCCGCCGTAGGGATCAGGAGTCTGGCCGTCGATTCCTGCAATCTCCAGTGCTTTTTGATTGACGAAAGCGGAGTTCCCACCGCGTCGATAGAGGAAGACGGGATTATCTGTAGAGATTGCGCTCAGGGAGTCGTGGTCGGGAATACTATTGTTCGCCCAGTCATCCTGATACCAACCCCCTCCGATGATCCAGTCACCGGGTTCTAACTGTTTGACCCTGTTCGCTACGAGGTCAACTACCTCTTGCCAGCTCGATGTGTCGCCGACACTGAACCAATCCTCCTTTTCGGTGTTGCCTAGATTGAATGGGTGGCAGTGCGCGTCGACCAGGCCAGGTGTCACAAGCTGGCCATCCAGCCGGAAAATCTCCGTCGACTCGCCGATGTATAACTCGATGTTCCGATCGGACCCTACTGCGAGGATCTTACCTTCCGCAACTGCCAACGCTTGTTGGAACGTGAAGTCCTCGTCCACCGTCGCGACCTTGGCATTCAAGATCACAAGCTCGGCGACCTCGACTGAAGGGGTAGAACAACCGCCTACTGCCAGAGACAACAGTGCGGCGACGAGAGCTTGTTGCTTCATAACGAACTCCTTGCTTTTTGGAGTAACTGGGCAATTGTACGACCTCCTGCCATAACGGTGTCAGGAGACTTCAAGGTGCCGCTCACCTACTGACAGAACGGTGTCAGTAGGTGGCAGCTATACATAGGCCATCACGGCAGAGCGATGACGCTCAGCAACGAAAGGAGATCGAGCAATGGTGAACGAATTCTGTTGGGTGGAAATGACAACTGACGATCCGAATGCGGCGAAAGGATTCTACCGAGACCTTTTCGGCTGGAAATACGAAGAGATGCCCATGGAGGGAGGCAACGTTTACTCAATGTTTCAGCCGGAGACCGGCGGACCGGGTGGTGGCATTATGGCCAAACCGTGCGAAGACGCCCCGACGGCCTGGATGCCCTACGTCGGTGTCGACGATCTCGTCGCGTCGGTTGAGCGTGTGAAAGAACTAGGTGGAGTTGTCCATATGGGACCGATGCCGGTTGCCGGACACGGTGAATTTGCGGTCATCGCCGATCCGACCGGTGGAGTTCTTGGTCTTTGGCATTCGACAAAGACATCGAGCTGATTTCGATGCCCGGAGCGGCAGAGCCGTTCCGGGCGTTTCTCAGCTCTCGCAAACACACGCCGGCGGCGCGATAATGGGACATGCGTCGTGCCGACAGGCTCTTTCGTCTCGTTCAAATTCTGCGCCGCTGCCGTCTGGCGATAGCTCGTGATCTTGCGCGTGAACTCGAGGTCTCGGAACGCACTGTCTATCGTGATGTTGCCGACCTCGTCGCATCAGGCGTGCCGATTCGAGGAGAGGCCGGGGTTGGCTACTCAATCGATAGCGGTTATGACCTTCCTCCGCTGATGTTCAACGTAGAGGAGATCGAGGCACTCGTCCTGGGTGCGCGAATGGTCCAGAGCTGGTGCGGCGAGGAACTCGCCTCAGCTGCGGCAGATGTTGTCACCAAGGTCGAGCAGGTCCTCCCACTGCGGTTGCGTGAACGGCTAGACCGAACTGCTCTCTATGTGCCGGACTTTGGTTGGACACTGCCAGGAGCCGAGCAATTGGCTGATCTCCGAGGTGCGCTGCGTGATCGGCGCAGAGTGGAGATTTCTTACCAAGACCGCAAAGACGAACAGACGATTCGAATTCTGCGACCGCTCGGTATCTTCTTTTGGGGCGCTACGGCCACTCTGGGCGCGTGGTGTGAGTTGCGGGACGACTTTCGAAACTTCCGCATCGACCGAATAGAGTCACTCAATGTGCTTCCGGAAGTATTTTCCTCTGAGGCGGGTAAGAGTCTTCATGACTACTACCAGGCGATGGCGGAGCGCTACGCTGATGAGCCGTAGTGGGCCAGCGTCGCTGGGACATGATCTGAATCTTAGTCTCAATATATTGCGTGGAATGATAGTACTTTTCTAGAGATAGATCCTGTAGAATCACGACCAGAAACCGTCGTGATGCACCATACATTTCAAGCGTACCTACTTTCGAAAAAGTCGACCGGCCAATGGCCGTGTCGGACGCGTGCTGGAGGCTTGCAGATAGCCGTTCTCATCCTTACTGCGAACATAACGACTCTCGCAATGGCCACAACAGCGGCCGCCGGCGAGGTCGCTTCCCTTGCTCCGGACATACCACCGGAGATCGTCGAGAGTTCCTCATGGACACGAACTGAGCAACCCAACGCGTTGTCGCTCTTCAGCTCGGACTTCAAGTCGATCGTGACAGCACCTGTTCACTGGCAGCGCGAGGACTGGAGGACCGCGGGCGTCGTGTCCGGCATAACTCTGGGTTTGTTCGCGTTGGATGAGGACATTCAACGAGTGATCCAGCAGGGCAAGGATGATTTCTGGACACCCACTTACGAGCAGAGTCCACTCGACAGAGTTTCGGAGTGGGTGAAACCACTCGGGGACGGCGAGGCCGTTCTCGCGATTGCCGGAGGGTTCTACTTGACAGGCCGTTTGGCGAAAGAACAACGGGCTGCCCGAACGGGAATCGAGATTGCTGAAGCTCTGGTGATTTCGGGGATTATCACAGAGACTCTCAAGCGTACGATTGACCGAGAACGGCCCTGCGGGGAGGGTCAGGACCATGACTGGGGAAGGTCGTGCAAAGCAGAGTCCGGCCTGTCATTTCCATCGGGCCATGCTGCGAATGCGTTTTTAATGGCTACCGTAATCGCAACAGAGTACCGCCATTTGCGCGCAGTACCCTACGTTGCCTATGGGTTGGCTTCACTCGTCGCCTACTCCCGCCTCAACGAGAACAGGCACTGGACCTCGGACGTGTTCGTGGGTTCGGCAATTGGCTATTTCGTGGCCAAGGGAGTGCTGGCCCGGCACGAGTCTCGACGAGTGGTGGTAATGCCGACACTCGGTCCGGATGGTCCTATGATTTCACTCCACGCACGTTTCTGAGCTGCCCGTCAGGCGGTGACGAAATGCTCGGGTGAGCCGTCCAAGTAGAGGTGCCGCAGAAGAGTTCCTTCGCCTCATCCGTATCACGCCGCCCTCATAGAGAAGTTGCTCATGCTCCTCTGAACCATAACTTGAGTTGGGCGACCTCTGTCTCTTCGGGCTCCTAACGCGCGATGTCGTAGCTATCGAAGATCCTCTTGAGTTCGCCACTCTCCTTGAGCTTAGCGATGAGAAGGTTGAGTGATTTCAGCAGGTCACTGCCCTTCGGTACGGCAAATCCATAGCCACTGTCCCCCGGCATGTAGAACGCAATCTTGGCGTCCTTGAACTCTGAACTGACTCTCTCGGCAAGTTGCGCGTCTACAACCGTGAAATCAGAATCTCCCTCCACAACAGCCAGGAAACTATCCCTCATGAAATCTGTGTGACGAATCTGCTCTGAGCTGAAACCTCTTGCAAGCATCAATTCCTCTTGGCTGGAACCTGGTGTCAGAGCGGCTCTCTTGTCTGAGAGATCCTCAAAAGTCTTGACCTTTGATCCTTTTAGTACGACAACTGCCATACGCGCTTCAAAATACGGATCCGAGAATTCCACGAGTTTCAGTCGAGCGTCGGTAATGCTGAACGAACTGGCAACAATGTCTCCTTCACCCCGGAGTAGCGATGGGATGAGTTCGCCATAGCTCGGAATGGTTATTGGACGAATCTCGAGTTCAACTCCTAGGAGCTCAGCAAATGTAGCCATGATGTCGATATCGGCACCGATGAAGTTGTCGACGGTTCCAACTTTTGGCATAGCGCCTGCCTCGAGATTCACGGACACAAAGGGATTGTCCTGATGGGGATAGCTGATGACGGTCAATTTCCCCTTGGCTGTGATATCGGCGAGTGAACTTGCGTCTAATTGACCGACGCAAATGAAAGAGAAAATGACAAAGATGGGAATGGACAGAGCATGCTTAACTGACAAACGGGACACGTAACACCCCCCGGCTATTTTTGGCTCAGAATCAGTATAGCGCTCCTTGCGTGATTGTGGCCGACGTACCAAGGGCCATTACCCGCTTTACCGCACAATTATTGGGCTCATGACGCCACGTATGGCGACAGTAGAGGTAAACTCGAACAATGCGTAGAATATCGCTCGTCGTAGCCAGCCTGCTCGCCCTATCATGCGGCCTTGCACCGTCTCAGCCCCAGTCATTGACCGAAGCTGACCTTCTTGGTGAATGGCGAGCAACGCTTGAGTTGCCAGGTGGGGAACTGCCCTTCGGCCTCCGCCTCGCCGAGAGAAACGGTGGTCTTGTTGCGGTAGCCGTAAACGACACAGAGGAGGTTCCCTTTTCATCAGCGAGGCTTGACGAGGAGAGGGTCGTCCTTGAAATGGTGTGGTATGACTCTAGGTTGTCAGGACAGCTCTCTGAAGACCGTGAGCGTATCGTCGGTAGCTGGCAACGAACTGTTCCAGGTGGCGAACTCAGACTCCCCTGGTCGGCTGAGAGAGGTCACTCGAACCGCTTCTGTACAGTTGGTGAATCCGGCCTAGAGCTGGGTGAGAGGAGTGCCGTCCCGAGCGTTGCCGGCATTTGGCGGTTGGTGTTTCGGGACCAGAGCGGAGAGAGCGAGGCAAGGGGCGAGTTCCGACAGATAGGGTCTCGCGTGGCGGGCACGATACTGACTTCTACAGGGGACTATCGCTATCTGGATGGCTGCTACGAAAAGGGACTGCTGAGATTGTCGACCTTCGACGGTGCTCACGCTTTTCTCTTCCATGCACGATCACTATCCGATGGTAGCCTTGAGGGAGATTTTTGGTCGCGCGACTCCTACCACGCAACCTTCACAGCCGACAGAATCAGTACGGAAACGGTTGTCCTTCCGGATCCATGGGATCAGGTGACACCGACGCGTACCGACCGTACGTTTTCATTTGCATTTGATGATCTCGAAGGTACGCGAATCACCAATCTCGATTCTCGGTTTAACAAGAAGGTCTTGCTGGTTAATCTCTTCGGCTCGTGGTGCCCAAATTGCAACGATGAAGCACCATTGCTCGCAGAGTGGCACCGTCGTTGGGCTACGGATGGTCTAGAAATAGTAGGTCTTGCTTTCGAGTTCTCTGGTGATCCTAAACGGGACCGCTGGGTACTTGAGAAGTATGCTGACCGGCACGGAATTTCGTTCCCATTGCTCCTTGCCGGCGTCTCAGACAAGGAAGAGGCCGCCAAGTCCGTGCCCGATGTGAGTGCAGTTCTGTCCTACCCGACGACCATCATGGTCGGCAGAGATGGCGCCATTCGCTGGATCCACTCCGGCTTTTCCGGACCAGGAACTGGGAAGCACCATGAGGAACTCGTAGCCGAGTTCGAGTCGCGAATTCAAGAGCTCCTTGCGGAGGCAGGATAATTTTTCAACTGCCCTTATTCGGGGTGATACCTAGTTGCAATAGAATTTGAGAAGATTCTGTCCCTTGATGTGACTTTTATTACATCCTGGTGTTGACAGAAGCGACAATTCATCCGTATTGTTGGTCCTATTGAGGTAACAACCAAAGCTCGCTGATTTCCGAAGGAGGGAGCTGGATTATGGACCAAGTGCGGTGTGCGTTGATCCTTCTGGCGGTAGTAGGGCTGGTACTGTGCCCACACGCCATCCAAGCACAGGAAGAAGAGGAAGAGCCGAGCCTCGAGAGCATTTTGCGCGGGGCGCTCGAAGACCTCGTTGAAGACCAGACGGGGGGTCAACTTGGGCGAATTCGGCGTGTTGAGGTCGTCGACAAGACGGCATCAGAAGTCGTGCTGGATGTGCAGCTGCGAGGCATTGAGGATCCGAATCGCGTAGCCCTGGCAGTTGAACTCTATGACCAGCAACTGAGAGTTGTCGAGGGGATGGAGATCGACTTTGACCCGCTGCCTCAAGGCGATGGATCAACGATGTTGCGGGTTCATTTTGCTGGTGACGGACGTGTCTTCTCGTCTGCGATTCAGGTGAGCCTGGTGGATGAAACTACGGGAAGACCGTCATCGCATCGCAAGAAGGACCTTGCCTGGGAGTGGATTGGAAGTGGTGATTGGAGGCCTCAGTCCGGTGGTGGCGACTCGAGTTCGCTGGCTCCACCTAGGGGCGACTCTGGTGAATCGTCTGAACAGCAACGGGAGCCGCGGATAGTTGAAGTCCGACCGCAGCGAGTTCCGGATACACCCACTTTCAGCGGTGGAGCGGGAGCAAGCGAAGCCGGGGGAACATCTGTCTATCCGCGGAGAACGCCTCGGCCTCCGATAGCTCATATTGGGAAGGCTACGCCCACTCCTGGGATAGCGGTTCTGACGTCAATGGTCATGGTTTCCTTTCCCGTTGTGGACCTCTACAAAGAGGCACTGCACGCGAACTGGTCATCCGGCGCGGGTCAACTGAAGATCAACGACAAGGAAAACGCAAATAGCAAGGGCTTCGCAAGACTCTTGGGCAAGAAGGCACTTTACGATAGTAAAGACCACGAGAAGGTGATCGAACTCCATCCGCAGTACACCGACAACGGCTATATCAGAGGCGTCTACAGGATCAGTTTCCCAAATAAGGCGACGCGGTTCGAGGCCGTTGCAGGCTTCCTCAAGGGAGTAACTCGTACGAATGGCGTCCATCTGACCGTCTCGATTCATGCAAGCAGAGCAGGTGGGGTGAGCACAACCATGATGCTTCCTAGCGACAAGCGTAAGGAAAAGGTGATCATGAACAGGACGCTCACGTTGAAGGATCCTGTTGCCAGAGTGTCGGCGCCGATTCCAGAGTCGTACTGGGGTAAGTCCGCGGTGCTGACGATCAGGGTGAAGGCGAATGGAAGCTCGACTCAAGATTGGTTCGCGCTATCGAACCCCGGAATTTACTAGGAAATGCTCTCGAGCGTCTTGCTCGCTCTAGCGCTTCAGTCCGCCTCTGCGGCGTCGATTGCGCTGTCGAGCATCGAGCCGGCATCGATTGAGCCCTATCAGTCGGTGGTGCTCGAGGCGGTAGGGCAGGGCTTTTCGCTTTCGTGCAAGGTCATGATCGACAAACGGGGACGTTTTGTGCCCATTAAGACGGAATATGTGAACGCAACCCGGTTGCGTGCCGTCCTTGCCGCAGGCATCGGGCCGGAACCGGCAACGCGGCAGATCGTAGTCAAGTGTGGCGGTCGGCGAAGCCCCCCGGTAGCGATAGAAGTTGCAGCAGTATCGATTCCTCAGGATGAAGATGAAGAGGAATTGTCCTCCGAAGATGCATGCGTCGATGCTGACGCAGAACCGGAGATCCCTGTAACGCTGCCGGTGGCCGTCAAGTCTCTCGATCCGAGCAGTGTTGCTGCCGGCGAGGTATTCACGCTAACCCTGATGGGAAGCGGATTCGTGGAGGGCGTAAAGATCGAGATTCTGGCAAATCTGAACGCCGGAACCTCGCGCACCCCGCAGTACGAGATAGTCGAGTTCGAGGCCGAGTTCGCCTCGGATTCTGTGCTCATCGTCGACTTCGACCGCGGATTCGCGGCTTCGCCGCGACTACGACCGGTCGTGGCAACAAACCCGGATGGTGGACAGAGTCTGCCTGTCTATCTCAAGATCACAAGGAGGTCGCCATGAGGAAGACCTTTGTCGTCGTTCTGTTTCTCGTGCTCCCAGCACAGCTCGTCCCATCTACAGTTTCTGCGCAGGAGGTCCGAAGAGATCTAGTGACCTCACATATTTTCGCGGGCAACATGAAGGCAGTCAGTCAAGTCGAACAGGAGACGCGCCAGGAGTTAGAAGACCTGGGTGCTCTGGGCCCGGCGGTTCCTGCAAAGGATCTCTCTAAGGTGAATGTCCTGCAGCTTGAGTATTTCTCCGGACTCGATCTTGAGGACCTCTGCCGTTTCAGCCTGACCGTCTACCCCGACGCCAATGAGGACTCGAACATCTACTACTACCGTCCACATCGGTATGTACTCAAATTCGATCCGGACGAGGGCGGGTACTTTCTCCATCTGGAGTACGCGCACGGAGAGGCCGGCGGGCGAAACGTCCTGATGCAGGCACGTTTAACGCCTGGAGGAGATCGCGGCGATCTCGATGTGCTGGAGGCTCTTCTGATTACCAAACTGAGGGAAGAGGGAGACTCGGACCCCCACCCAAGGCTCATGCCTTTGCCGGCGACTCCAGAAGTGGAGTTCAACCTTTCCAACTGGAACATAGAGGAGGTCATCATCAACGGCATCGACGTCGATACCGGCGAGATCCAGCTGACCCTCTCGGCGGACGTCCCGACCAAGGAACTGGTGTCGAGCACTATCAACAACAACATGGGGTTGACCGGATATGTCCGACTGAGGCCGTTTATCCTGTCGGACTCCCAGCGCGTTCCTGAAGTTTTCAATGCCGTAGCTGAGATTCGGCTTGCCGATATCGCCGGCGGTCCCCCGATGCGGTTCCGGGCGAGCGGTTCGACCATTCGGGTCGAGAATCAGTGGCCTTTCGCGATGGAGTTGAAGCACCTGGTGTATTTGGTGCGGGATCAGAACGGTGGGTTGAAACTCCGTGGCTGGAACCTCATGGAGGATGAGCTGCTGCTGCCCAACGATGTTGCGACAATGAAGCTCAGAGACCTCAACGATGAAGTGCGATCCAATGATGTGATCGTTCCCATGTTCATCGCAAACCTCGATCAGGACATAGAGATCGGCCGATCCGTGATTGACAGCGTGACGTCAGGGGTCGGTGCGTTGTCTGAGATGCAGCTGATGATCGATGTCGTGAGGCCGGATTCACTCTATGAACAATACGATATCTACAAACTTGCCGTCGCGATCCGGAGCGCACATTTCGGCGCGGGGAGGCGG
>JAAESQ010000526.1 GCA_024229275.1 bacterium
GACCAAGTAGGCTTTACCTCACGGCGCGTCGCCCGCCAGAGAGTGGCCAGTCTTGAAAAGTTGAGGAATCGATTGGCCCATGCACAGGACATGGTCACCGAAGATCTCGAGACCATCGTTCGGCTCGCACTCGGCCTTGACACCGTTCTCGAGATGATCAGCGGTCTCGAGGGGCGCGGACAGGGAGATATCGCACAATGAAAAGCAATCAGGCCCTTTTGACCCTTTGCATGTTTACGATTCTGAGTTGTCTGTGCATTCCCGTGACCGGCGATCAGGACCCTTCCCAAGAGATTGTTGCCCCGACGACATCCGAAGAAGTCGACCGCGAGGTCCTTCTCACACGTACCAATGAGCCGTTCACCGGCGACCTGGACGAGATTCGCGAGCGCCGACACATCCGTGTCCTCGTCAGCTACAGCCGCACCAACTTCTTCTTCGACCGGGGACGGCATCGTGGATTCGAGTATGAACTCATGCAGCAGTACGAGACTTTCCTCAACCAAACGGTTAAGGGTAACTACAACCGAATACGCGTTTTCTTCGTCCCCGTGCCTTTCGATCAGCTACTACCTTCTCTGCGTGCCGGGCTCGGCGACGTCGCTGCTGCCGGCCTGACCGCTTCGCTCGAGAGAGTCGCTGAAGTCGCATTCACCAACCCCTACCTTCGCAATGTTCGTGAGGTTGTTGTCCAGTCCAAAAGCACACCTCCCATTAGAAGCCTTGACGACCTCGCGGGAAAAACTGTCCCGGTACGATCAGGAAGCTCGTACATCGCCCATCTTGAGAATCTGAGCCAAGCGCTCCAGGCCAAGGGTCTACCGCCGATTCACATCCTCAATGCTGACCCCTCCCTCGGAACTGAGGACATCCTTGAGTTGGTCAACGCAGGCATCGTCGATCTCACAGTCGCAGATCAACACATCGCCGAGGCCTGGGCAGAGGTCCTGACTCAGACTACGGTTCGAGACGATGTCATTGTCCATACCGGAGGCGGCATCGCCTGGGCGTTGCGAGAAACCAATCCCCTGCTGCTTGACAGCCTCAACGCTTTTGTGGCCAAGAACCGCAAGGGAACGCTGATGGGCAACATATTGCATACCAGGTACTTCGACAAATCCAGATGGATCCAGAATCCGCTCTCGGCAGGTGAGTTGGCAAAACTCGACACGCTCATAGAACTCTTCCAAAAGTACGGCAAGATGTATAACTTCGACTGGCTCGCCCTCGCTGCGCAGGCCTACCAGGAGTCGGGCCTCGACAACTCCAAGCGAAGTCACGCCGGAGCCGTAGGGATCATGCAAATCAAACCCAGCACCGCGGCAGACAAGAACGTCGCGGTTTCAGATGTCCATCTCCTCGAGAACAACATCCACGCCGGTGCGAAGTATCTTCAGTTCATCCGCAATCGCTACTTCTCAAACCCGGAGATCGATGCGGCAGCGAAAATGGACTTCACGTGGGCA
>JAAESQ010000527.1 GCA_024229275.1 bacterium
GCCCTGGCGTCATCCATGTCTGCGAGGGCTTCCATGGCTTCTTCGCGGAGCTCTAAGTCCGGGTGTGTGCGAGCAATCTTAATCAGCATTGAGATGCCTTCGCCGTTCTCGAGTTCGCCAAGGAGTTCGAGGGCCTCCTCACGTACCTCAACATTGGAATCCGACCATGCGGCAGCCTCGAGCAGGGGGAGAGCCGATATCGGCGCAACGTCGGTCAATTCTTCGAGCGCTTCGAGGCGAGTCTCAGCGCTCTTAGCATCGCGTGCGAGCCCCTCGAGGTGGCCGGTGGCGATTTCAGATGGGAGCTCAGCAATCGCCTCGATCGCCTCCTCGCGGACCTCTTCGGAGGAGTCTGTTCGAGCTACGTCAACGAGTACGTCGGCAGTGTTGGGACCGGGATCTTCAGATAGCGCTTCGACGGCGGCGAGGCGGGCCGTCTCACGTTCATGTGAGCGTGCAATGTTCTCGAGTTGTTCACGGCCGCTGCCATCGGTGACGAGGAGGAGAGCCTCAGCGGCTTCCTCGACCACGTCCTCGTCCGGGTCGTTTTCAATGGCGTGTTTGATGGCGTCAGCGGCGAGTGGGCTACCGGATTCGGCCAGGGCGGACAACGCCTCCTCACGAACGTCTGAGTTGGGATGGCTGCGTGCGGTGTCGGCGAGGATCTTGGCTGCTGCTTCGCCCCCGTCCTCAGCCAGAATGTCGACCGCCTCATCGAGTACATCCTCGTTGCGCTCCTTTTTGATCAGGCTGCCCATCTTGTTGATTTCAATCGCCTCTGCATCGGCCAGCGCTTCGAGCGCAGCTGCTCGCACGCGTCCGTCTCCGTTTCCGTTGAGGATCTTCTCCAGGGCATCGATCGCTTCATCGTTGCCGATTTCAGCTAATGCTTCGGCGGCTTCTTCACGAAGGTCGATGGACGGGTCGCTCATGGCAAGTTCTGCAAGGACGGGCACCGCAGCGGAGTCTCCGGAATCACCCAAGGCACTGACTGCAGATTCGCGTTCTTCCAGATGAGCGCCGGATTGCGCGGTCTTGGTCAGGAATGCAGTTGCCGAAGAGTGCTGGTGATAACCGATGGCGTCGATGAGATCCTCTCGGACATCGACACCACGAGCGTCGCTGTGAAGCTCGATGAGCAGGCCGACGCCTTCGGCGGGTTGGAGCGTACCGAGCCACTCGAGGGGCTTGCCCTCAAGACCGATCGGGAGCGCGGCGTCAGACGTTCTAACGTTTCGAACGTTGCCCTTTCTGTCGATATGGACGAGCACGGCAATGACCGAAGTGTCGTCGTCGACTCTCGCCAGCAACTGAGCGAGTTCGGGAACTTGCTCCGTCAGCGGTTCGCCCTCGATCCGCCACCTGCCACCGGAGATGTGAATCGTCCCGCTGACATGGTGACCGTATTTACTGCGCTGGCGTTCAAAGGCATAGCCGACCCAGCCATCGCCAACCTCAGCGGATGCACGGTTGAATTCTGCAGCAAGGGTTCCCGAGATGCGGGCGGATGAGTTGACCGCAACGGCGGCGAATAATGCAGTGCTGGCGAGAGCGAGCACGATGAGAACGGACAGCAGTCGTCGATTGAGAGTCATGTCTTCCTCCTGGATTCCTACTTGTCGAGCAGCTTGATCAGAGCGTCTCTGGAACCTTCCGAGCCGAGTTCTCCGAGGGCGCGAACCGCCGCCGCCCGAACTCGATCATCGGCATCACCGCGAGCAGCGGCGATCAGGTGCTGCACGGCGCGGTCGTCTTCCGTTTCACCGAGAGCTTCCGCCGCGGCAATGCGCAAGCGGGGCTCCTGGGATGTGCTCAGAATGTCCCCGAGTGCGGAGACCGCAGCCGTGCTCTCCATCTCGCCGAGAGCTTCGACCGCAGTCGCTCGGACCCGCCAGTCAAGATCCGACTTAGCGATCTCAACCAATTTCGGCGAGACGGGCAGGTGCTCGAAGTCTTCGAGTGCATCGACCGCGGATTCAGCGAGTTCGGGATCGTCGGAGTTCCAGATCACCTCTTCGAGAAACGCAAGCGAAGCACTCGATTCGTACTCGGCGATCGCGTCAATCACAGCCTCTTTCTCTCGCCTCGTGGTCGATGACTGATAAAGATCCCGCAAGGCATCGAACGCGCGCTGGTCTTCCATGTCGCCGAGGGCATGGATTGCTTCTTCGGCAGTCTCAGGGTCGGCGCTGGCGGCGATCTCCAGCAGCAGAGGGATGACTCGCGAATCGTCGCGCTCGCTCAGAGCATCGATCGCCGTTTCGCGGACGTCTCGGTTTCCTGCCGTCTTCGCGAGCTCGACCAGAACAGCAGTGACCTCTTCACCGGGGTGTTCTTCAAGGGCTTCAATGGCCTCCTCCTGAACCTCTGGGGAAGGATCATCTCGTGCAAAACCGATAA
The DNA here is from genome assembly GCA_024229275.1 of bacterium. Lineage (GTDB taxonomy): Bacteria > Acidobacteriota > Thermoanaerobaculia > Thermoanaerobaculales > Sulfomarinibacteraceae > JAAESQ01. The sequence continues at coordinate 2,401 of JAAESQ010000527.1, forward strand.
GACGCTCAGTGACAATCGGTGATGAGACGTCATCGAGAAGGCTGACCATTTTAGCGCGCAGTCTTGCGTTCTCGGTGTTGTCAATTCGCTCGAGAATGACCTGTACAGATTCCTCGTCGCCGACATCGACGAGGGCGGAAAGGACCGCCAGAATTGCCTCGGGGTCTTCGGCTGCTTCGTAGCCGCTGACGCGCTCCATGTACTCAGGACGCCCCTGACGGGAGAGCTTCCGAGCAAGTGCCAGTGAGCTACGCTTGGCGTCGTCGATCCACTCACTGTCAGGCCAGCGATTGATCAAACGCTGATAGCAGTTGAAGGTCTCGGCCATCGGCTCGTCGCTGCGCTCGCGGGCGTAACAGGCCCAAAATGCTGCATCATCGGCCCAGGCGCTCTTAGGATGAGTCTTGAGGAATTGGTCGAACGCTTTGATCGCGTCGCGCCAGTTCTCGTCCAGGATTTGTGAGTAGGCAGCTCGATAGGCGTTGGCATCTTCAGCGGCTGTGGAGGTTGTCGGCGAGATCGCCACAATCAGGACTGCGCTCAAACAGACGACGAATGTCGTGTGTAGTGGTCTAGAACTAAGCATCACGGCTCCTTTCGGGGCGGGCCAGGGCATCTGATCTCTTGAGTTCGCGCAACGCAAACTCGAACAGAAGCTGGCGGTCTTCTATGGTCTCCCGCAGAAGTGCGATCTCGTTGCCGCCGACTGAGGGATTGGTGTTTGCGACTTGCATGAGTACGCCTTCGAGTTCCGCGACCAGTCGCTGGTCTCTGCGAGGCAATGCACTTTCTGAGGTTTCACGCAGAACTCGGCTTTCGGCTGCAAGTTTGGTTGCGAGTCGCTGTTCAATTGAGATGTCGATGGCATGCAGTTCGTCGTCATCACTCCGATTCGAGACGGCCATCAGGAGTGGTGTCGCACGGCGGATAAGGGTGTCGAGTCGATCGCCGGCCTCGATCTCGGCTTCCACGATCTGGATTGAAGGTTCTGGCTGCAGATTCCCTTGAGGCGCTGCGAGCCAGACGACAAACACGGCTATGGCAACAGTGAGGATCGCCGTGGCGCTCATGAGGGCCGGGCGTAGGTACAGGAAACTCAGCAGCCAACTCCGTGTTGGCGCTTCGTCCAAGCGGTCTTCCAAACGGCTCCACAGGTGTTCGCGTCGACTCTCTGGCGGCTCACGATGTCCGTGCTCGGAGAGCATGCTCTTCAGCTGTTCGAGTCGGCGCATTTCCTCGCGATCGTCCGCAATGTGGTGTTGTGTTGTTTCGCCGTCGCCGAAGACAGCGTCCATCAGGTCGCGGTCGGTTTTCCTGGTGCTCATGAAGGCACCTCCAGATTCTCAAGATGGTCGTTGAGCGAACGGCGTAGTTTGCGGACCGCCCGGAAAAGCAGGTTCTTGACCGTACCTTCGGCCTTCCCGAGGACGTCGGCGATTTCGCCGATCTTGAGGCCAGCATCGTGACGGAGCACGAAGATGATGCGTTCACGCTCCGTGAGACCGAGAACAGCGCGGTCAATTTCAGCCCTCAGTAAGCGAGAAGAGGCCCATCTTTCCGGATCGTCATCCGGGTGGTCAGTGACCGGCTCAGGCCACGCGACCGGAGTTTCCATGGATTGCTCCGGTTGTCGCCTCCGCCGCTTTCGGCCTAAATCGTGACCGGCATTCACCGCTATTCGATAGAGCCATGACGAGAAACTCGCATCACCTCTGAATCGCTGCATCCCGCGGAAAGCTCGCAGGAAAGTCTCTTGAACGACCTCCTCGGCGTCGTGGTGGTCGCGCACAAGGCCGAGGGCTATGCGGTAGACCTGTGCCGAGTGTGACTCAACCAGGACCCGAAATGTGCCTCGGTCCCCAGCCGCCGCCCGTCGAGCGAGTTCGCTGTCATCTGCGCAGTGTTGCACTATTGCCGCCATCGATAGTGTAAGACTGATCGGGCTCAGAAATGGTTTGCGTTGATTCGGCCGCGTTTAAAAAAAACTGCAAACTGACTACGGCGGAACGGCGTAACAGCGGATTTTGCAGTTAATGTCCTGAAAATCAAGGCTCACGAGTAAGGGGAGGCGTCTGTCAAGTGCGTTCCCGATAGGGCGATAGCAGGTTTCGTCGCGAAGAACGAGCCAGATTCGCCCGGTGTGATTCTCGCGGGATCGCTGAATGGCTTGGGTCGCGAGGTCATCAGCGTCCAGGGTCAGTACCAGAGTGTCGGCGGTGGCACAATCGAACCAACCGGGATGCTCAGCCTCTTCCAAAGGGAATGCCATGTAGTCGTCGTTGTCATAGAGGCCGAGGTAGTACAACAAACCCCAATGGAAATAGGTGCCGATGATTGGTTCGCTGGGCGCACGGTGAGCGAGGATCACCTCAGTCATCATGCGCTCCTGGCTCTTGAAGTCGAAACGGTAGTGAGTCTCGAGAGGGAGCACCGCCATTCCGGCGAATGCGATTGCTACGAGCGGCTGAAGACGGGGACGTAGCGCTTCGGAGCCGGCTGCTACGGCAAGTAGGAACAGAGGCAGTACGGCACAGCCGGTACGACCAATCACGTAGATCGCGTTGTTTGACAGCCAGCAGTAGCTCCACAGGCCGAGCAGGGGAATCACGATGGCCAATGTCAATCGGAGCTGAACTCGTGGAAAGTTGAATGTGTGGCGAATGACGAATCCGGCGACAACTAGCGTCATCGCCACTAACAGCGCAATCCACGAGATGGGCAGGAGATCCACGACATGGTTTCGGATCGGTGCGAGTGA
>JAAESQ010000528.1 GCA_024229275.1 bacterium
AGCCAAACGTACCGCCTCAACTTTGAACTCCTCGCTGAACTTCCTTCTTCGATTCACTTCATCCTCCCTCTCTAGTATCCAGCCTTTTCTTGCTGTCCACTTTTCCGGGGGAGGTCCAAGGGAGGAAAAGGGGCGATTCTTCGAATCGCCGGAGTCTCTTCAGTTACAGTGCTCAGCTCGGGCAACAGGTGGGTGCTTTGAGAATGGCCCGTGACGGACACTCAAACGATGAGCGAAATCGTTACCAGCGGCTCAACGAGCCGCCCTACTATTCCTCTTTGTGTCTTCTTCGTGATCTTCATGAGCTTAGTGGTTCAAAAACTTACGTGGCTCTCTCCGTGGTTACTGTTCCACGACTCACGTATTATTCTGCATGCTACAATGAACTTCGAAATAGTTTAACTAACTTGGAGCCAAGAACGCAATGGTTCACATCGATCGAATCCTAGATTTCGAGCTTCCCGCAGGCCAGTCAGCTTTTCTCTGGGGGGCAAGGAAGGTTGGCAAGTCCACTTTCCTTCGCCGGAAGTTTCCCGACAGCATTGTCTATGACCTTCTCCAGACAGATCTGTTTCTCGAACTCTCCAAAAAACCCTCGCTACTACGTGAGCAACTTATGGCATTGGATCGCGACATTCTCCGGTCACCGGTGATTCTGGACGAAGTTCAAAAGGTCCCGAAGCTACTTGATGAGGTCCATTGGCTCATAGAGAACAAGGGAATCAGCTTCGTGCTTTGTGGCTCGAGCGCGCGCAAACTGCGGCGAGGCCAGGTGAATCTTTTGGGCGGAAGAGCCTGGCGTTTCGAAATGGCTCCCCTCGTTTCTTATGAGTTGCAAGAGGTGAACCTCATACGCGCGCTCAACAACGGTCTGATTCCTACTCATTATCTTCAAGACGACGCGCGCCGCTCTCTGAAAGCCTACACAAATGATTACCTCAAAGAGGAGATCTTCGCCGAAGGTCTTGCACGCAACATTCCAGCCTTCTCTAGGTTCTTCGATGCCATGGGCTATTCGCACGGTGAGCTGACCAACTATTCCAACATCGCTCGAGATTGCGGTGTCGATTCAAAAACTGTGCGGGAGTACTACCAGGTACTCGTCGATACCCTACTCGGGAGGTTCGTGGAACCGTATGCGCGTCGTCCTGGCCGCCAAGTCATCACCAGGGCTCCGAAGTTCTACCTATTCGACGTAGGTGTGGCAGGAGCAATCACAAAACGAAGGATACCTGAGGAACGCGGCGAGCAATTCGGAAAGGCTCTTGAACACTTGATCCTTATGGAACTCGCTGCACACTCCTCTTACAACGAACTCGACTACGACATCAGGTTCTGGAGAACCAAGGCCGGACAGGAAGTCGACTTCGTACTGGCTGAGGGCGAAGTGGCCATCGAAGTTAAGGGCTCGAGCCGGATAGAACGAAGAGATTTCCGAGGACTCAAGGCGTTCGCAGAGGATCACAATCCTAGGTTGTCGATAGTTGTGTGCACAGAGCGACGAGAACGCATCTTGGACGATGTGAGGATCATGCCCTGGGGGATGTTCATACAGAGGCTATGGAACGGCAAAATCATATCTTAGGCCAACGGCATGGCTCTGAAGCGGCATCTTTTTGAACCACGAAGAGTGGCAGGAGCTGTGCGGGGCGAACGGCTATGCGGCAGGACAGGAAGGCGATTTTTGAACCACGAAGTGCACTAAGTGCACGAAGGTGGAAGAAGGGGCGAACGGGACGAACGGGACGAACGGGACGGACGGCTATACGGCAGAACAAAGCGGCAGGGAAACGGCGCAGCAGAACAAGTTTTGAACCACGAAGAACACGAAGATCGCTAAGACAGCGCAAAGGAGGAAGAATAAGAGGCGATTCTACGAATCGCCGGGATCTCTTCGGTTGCAGTGTTCGGCTCAGGCAACAGGGGTGAATGCATTGAGAATGGCCTACCGGGGAGGTTCAAAACTCTGAAGGGATAGAGGTTAGAAGATAGACAAAAGAGACATCACCACTTCCAGCGGCTCTTTGAGCCGCCCTACTATTCCTCTTAGCGTTTCCTCCTTTGCGTGCTTCGTGTTCTGACGCGTGGCCCTTGGCCACGGTGTCCCACTGAGATGAGCAGGTAGTCGTTGGACAGTTCGGACCCCTGCCCACGACAACGTCTGCTCCCTTCAGTGTGATGTGCGGTTCAAACTGTCTTCCTGTCCTGCCGGACAGCCGCTTGTCACGGCGCAGCGAATGCGCGAAGCCGGATTCGTCCCGTAGAGCCGTCCATTCCCAACATGCCATCTCCCATCCTTGCCACTATGAATCCACCTAAACGGGCCCCATTTCGTCGTTCCCTCATACCCTATTCTCGCTTGACACCGCGTTCACAATTGCGGATACTCATCATCCAGAGGTAAGAATAATTTTGTTTGTTGGAGGAAGGTATGATGAGATTGAAATCCCGCGCTAGCTTGTTTGTCGTAGCTATTGCAGCGATTTGTTTGGTAGGCATTACCACGAATGCCGATCAGCCGACCAGAAAATATGACCCAGCAGGTGGCTTGAACAAGGTCACAGCAGGCGGTGAAGTCACACCACCCAACCCAGGCAAACAAGCAGTCAACACACTGCAGTACGACAATGACACGCCGTTTAAGCGCGACGCCGGAACTGACCAGACAATCGGTAATCGCTTTGCTGTTGGTGTTGTCGATCCGCACTCGATGGCCACGATTACTTTTCGAATGGCGCAGAACTTCGGTGGTGGTGTGGTGGCAAGCATTTGGGATGTCAACCCAGCGAGCGCTATGGTTCTGCAACGGTGGTACTTGAGCGGAATACCGTCAACAACTGTCACGAGTTTCCTGGCCACAGCTCCCGTGCCAACTGCTATTACAGGTCATAGCGGCTCCTTCATTGGTGGTATTCACAACACTTTCTACACAGCTTTTGGTTGCGACACCAGCACCGCTCTTAATGGCACGTGCGATGGAGTCGCTCTGACTGCCGGTACCACTGATCCTGGTTTGGGCTTCCATGCAGTTCGCATACCTCTAGCCGGTGGAGTTTTTAGCCCGCCTACTATGACTGTTGCCGGTACTGGGACAGCGATTTCTCCCGCAGCAAACGCAATCTTCAGAGTTACTGGTTCAAATCTGCCTGTAGAACTGATGTCGTTCGACGTCAAGTAAGTGCCATTAATCAACGATCTACAAACCGGCCGCGTTTCGCGGCCGGTTTGTTACGTATTGGCACTGTTTGCTTTCTCGGTCGGTTTCGCATCGATTCAAGTCGATGACAATCCAGTCGTGGCGTCTACTCGAGACTTGACACTCCGCCAAGATGACCTCCAAACCTGGCATGATTTTCGAACACCATCAACCGACCTTGAAGACGTAGGTGTACGTCAGAGCCTGCTTGAGGAGATGGTCCTGCTCGAAGTGCTCGGTCAACGATTCAATGATGAGGACCTGGCTGACGATGCTGAATCCGTTCTTCGCCTTCGTCATTTGTCGTGGCAGATCGCTGCGCAGAGATTGCGACAGAAAGCGCTCAAAGACTCAACACCCACGGATGACGAGATTCGAAGTGATTTCGAGGATGACCGATTGCGCTACCTCAAGCCCAAACAATGGCGTCTCGAAAACATCACAAAGCAAGTGCCGAAGGAGGCCACAACCAAAGAACGCGTACTACTCAAGGAGGAAATGCATTCCATTCGGGAGCAAGCCCTCAATGACGCTTCTTTCAACGAGCTGGCTCGGCAACTGTCTGATTCAGCGACTCGGCATCGCGGTGGACGGATGGGTCTGGTGCCTCTTGATGCGCTTGCTCCACCTTTGGCTATGGCAGTTTCGGGTATGGGTCCGGGTGACATTACTCAGGTGCTCGAGGTTCAAGAAGGGCTTGTTCTATTGCGCTGTGAAAGTGTCCAGGAAGCCCGTGAGCAGAAATTTGAAGATGTGAATGAGCAGATTTCTCACCGCCTTCGTGGTGAGAAATTTGATGTCATTTGGAGCGCTCTCGACGACCTACTTCTGCAAGCCGCCAAACCCAAGGATGTCATCATCGAAGCTTCTCCCGAGATGAGCGAGAGTACGATGATAGCCAAAACAGCCGGAATAGACGGTAGGACAGGGATAACTCTTGCGGATTTCAATACCTACTTGCGCCGTTTCGCTCAAGGTCGAACAGCGCAAGATCTCTCTCGCGACGAGTTTAGACGGCAGCTCAATAGTCGTATCCTTCTCGAAGCACGCTCCCTCGAAGCGGAAAAGCGGGGATTACTCGATTCGCCCGAGATAAAGGTCAAACTTCACTGGAAGAGTCGCCAGCTTAAAGCCCGGATCGCGCTCGACAATTGGGTGAATAGCAAAATGTCGGAGCCTGAAGAGGAAGTTTTGCACGGACTCTACTCTCAGCGAGCCGACAAACTCATCGCGCCAGAACGCATTCAGCTTCGCATACTTTCGCTGAAGATCGACCGAGGGTATCCCAAAGAGCTGTATCGGAATACTCGCGACCTCGGAGAGAGAGCCGCGTCAGGAAGCATTGGTTTTGAGGAGGTTGTGAATGAGCTCGAAAAGTTCGCCAGAGTAAAGGAAACAGGATGGCTGACAGCTGGCCAAGCCTGGATGCTGGGACGCAATGCCACCCGTGCGCTGATTGGACTCGAGAAGGGTCAAACCACACCGGCCGTTCAGGAGGGTCGAACTCTTCTCATCCTTCATGTGCTCGATCGGGAGCCAGAAAGGAAGATGCAATTCCCCGAAGCTCGCGGTGTGTTGAGAGCGCAGCACCTGGCCTATCAACGGAAGGAACTCGAACAGCTCATGCGTACACGTGTCCTTACCGAGCAGAATCTAGTTATCGCGCCATGACAATTTTTGCAAGGCTGATTCTCGTAGTATTCACCGCGATCGCATTCATGGCATGCGGTGCTGAGCAACGTTGGAATGTCCTCCTTGTCACTCTTGACACAACTCGTGCTGACCACCTTGGAAGTTACGGACATCCAACCGCTCAAACACCGACAATGGACCGTTTGGCCGCCGATGGGGCGCTTTTCGAACATTGCATCTCCGCGGTACCGATTACTACGCCATCACACTCGACGATCTTCACCGGCGCCTATCCGCTTGCCCACGGGGTTCGTGACAACGGCCTCTTTGTACTTCCTGAAGAGGCATTGACCCTGGCCGAAATCCTTCATGCTGAAGGATGGGCTACAGGAGCTGCTGTTGGCGCATTCCCAGTGACCCGACGATTCAAGCTAGACCAGGGCTTTGAGTATTTTGACGATCACATCACTCTTGCTGACGAGGATATGAGCGGCCAGCGCACTATAGAACGGCAGAGTGTCTTCTTTGATGAGCGCCCCGCACCGTGGGTCAACGACGCTATTCTTCCATGGCTTGACAGCAATCTCGACAATCCCTTCTTTGCATGGGTTCACTATTGGGATGCCCACCACCCGCATGCTCCACCGCCGCCGTTCGATGAGATTTTTGCTCACGACCTATACCTTGGTGAGATTTCATACGTCGATCAGGCCCTGGCGAGTCTACTGGCACGGCTCGAAGACGCCGGTGTGGCAGATCGTACGCTGGTGATCGTGGTTGGCGACCATGGAGAAGGCCTGGGTGAGCACAACGAGCAAACTCATTCTCTGCTCACCTATGACACTACTCTCCGCGTTCCTTTCATTCTCCGTGTACCTGGGCGCGAAGGAGGGCTACGTATCACCCAGCGGGTCGGTACAGTAGATGTGCTTCCCACCGTGCTAGAACTGCTAAATCTACCAATTCCGCCAAGTGTTCAAGGGCGATCATTGCTTCCGCTACTCGACGGTCAAACTGATGACGAAGGTCATACCTACTACGCCGAGACTTTATCACCGAGGCTTTCCTATGGCTGGGGGGAACTCCGAGCCTTGTATAGAGGCCGGCACAAGTACATTCATGGCCCCAGACAAGAAATGTTCGATCTCGACGATGACCCGTCAGAGCTCAACAATCTGATTGATGCTGATGTCGATTTGGTTTCGACGCTTCGTTCAGAGCTGCAGAGCTTCATTTCAAGTCACAGTAGCTCATCAGCGGCTGATGCCGCCGTGGTGCCTGATGAAGAGACACGTCGCCGTCTTGCGGCTCTCGGCTACGTCAGTCTTGATGGAGATGATCCTGGCGATATCGAAGAGACTTTGACTTCAGACGGTACAGCACCCCAGGATCGGGTTTCTGATATCAATCTTATGAGTACGGCCAAGCAGTTATTGCACCGCGGAAACTACCTTGCCTCGCGGGAAACAGCACAGAGCCTTGTTGAGCGTGATCCGAACAATGCCTATTACCGAAGTCTATTGGCCCTGTCACTTCTTGGCTTGGGTCAACTCGAAGACGCGGCAAGACTGGCCGACGGAACAGGTGTGACTGACACACGAAGCAGCGAAGTCTTTCTCCAAGTGGCCGCTGCACTGTTCAGCAGTGGTTCTACCGATCGAGCCGTGAAGATGGCAGGACGGATCAATGGAGAAAACTCAACTCCGAACGGCCACTATCTCCTTGGCGAGATGTACAGTGCTCTTGGGCAACAGGAACGGTGCCTCAGGGAGTTTTCATCAGCTCTCGACGAGGATTCGAAATTCTACAAAGCCCGCCTTTCGATAGCGATTACATACGCTCGTATGGGGGACTTGGCTGCCGCTGAAAATGAGTTTCTGAAACTGATGAAGGATCAACCGCTTGATCCGAAAGCGCGCCTCAATTATTCGATATTCCTGCTCCGCCAAGCTCGCTGGGACGAAGCGCTGACATCACTTGATCGCGCTCTTGAACTCAGTCCTACGTACTGGCGTGCACATCTTGCAAGGTTGGCTGCATACGTTGATTTCGATCGCGTCGAAGAGGCAGAGATCTCGCGCGAAAGAATCCGACAGCGATGCAGCGATCCTCGAGTGCAGCAGCGTGCTGACGCATTGATGGAGCTTCTATGAAAGAGATTGTTTCCGCAATCATTGTTGTCATTCTCATCGGTTGCGCACCTTCTGTTGTGGATCCCGACATTGTTGCCATTTATGAAGACGGGGTTGTGAAGTTTACAGATGTAGAGCCTAGGGTTCTTGCCGCGCTCTCATCATCCAAGCCCGAAGAAGACGCGCCGCTGTCTGGCCTTTACAAACGGGAAACCGAGGAGCTCGTACTGGAACGTATCTTGCTCGCGGGGGAAGACGATAGAATTGAGATACATCGCCAAGTCGAAGCACAGCTGGCAAATAGACGGAGAGATACAAGCTTGGCGCTCTATCTGAAGGAGCAGCTGGGGACGGTAGAGCCGATTTCCCAAGAAGAAGCCAACACGTACTTTCAGGACAATGAAGAGGATTTTCAAAGGGAAGCTCAACGATTCCTCTGGCACATCTATCTGCGAGATGAAATTACAGGATCACCCGATGCAAGCCAGGTTCATCTCAGGGAGCTGAAGCAGAGGACCTTGGCCGGCGAGTCTTTCGAAGAACTTGCTCGAGAGTATTCTCATTCCGAAACTCGGGCCTCTGGAGGACGTCTCGGGTGGGTTTCTGAGGGCCGGTTTTCTGAACCTCTCAATCAAATCATTTTCTCGCTTGTGGAAAGTGAGATAAGTGATCCCATCGCGGTACCTGGAGGAGTCACCATATTCAGAGTGACCAGGGTTATGGATGAACGCACCCTCGAACCAGAGGACGTGAGACCAATGATCGCCAGAGTTTTGCTAGAACGGCGCAGATACCAGGAGGTTGCCGATCTCGTGGCTGAATGTGAAGTTCCTGAAGGATCTAAGATCATTGACGATAGTCAACTTGGTGCAGTGCTCGCAAACGCTTCTCCCGACGCCGTCATCCTCAGCATCGGGACCTATAAGTTGGAAGCGGGAGATTTCCTTCAGCGGCTCGAATCGAGACATGACTCCGTGGGTGGACTTGAACCGTTGTTGGACGCCCCTATTGATCATTATCGATTCCAACTCAATCTGCAGTTAGCTGCTCAGAAAGCCAGGAGTGAAGGTTTTTTCGACCGATCCGAGTTAGACAATGCGTTCGCAGCCGATTTTCGACCTTCAATCGAGGCCGCGATGACGAAAGAACGTCTCGACGCTCTTGTTAGGGATGAAGCTGAAACAGATGAAAAAGCCCTGCGTCGCCATTTCGAAAGCAACAAATTCCTATTCCAGACGCCCCTGAAGCTTCGATTGCGGTCACTTGCGGCACCTCCTGCGAAAGATCCTAGTCGGCAAATGGCTCACCTAGAGTCACTTCGGACAGAGATGATGGCTGGGAAGACAGGTTTGGACGAGGTTGCACGCCGTATCGGGGGAATCGTTACCGAGATTGGATGGACCTCTGTTGATCAACTCGAGCGTTTCGATCCTAAAGTGCGTACGTATGTGCTGGAAGTGCAAGAAACCGGCCCAACGGTGCCGTTCCAGCTCAATCACGTTCTGCACATCATAGAAGTAGCCGAACGAAATCGGCCTACCCAAATGAATTACGAAGACTCTCGTGATCGGGTGGTGGAGGATTTTGCTACCCGCCATCGTCAGCGCCTGTACCGCAAGGTTGTCGATCGACTTCTTAAAAGAGCCTCCTACAGATTCCATGAAGAGAATGTGCAAATGGTGATTTCTGGCGGGGAGATGACCACAGATGTCAGCAATTGACAAAGATCATCTGTTCGAGCAGTAAGAGGACTTTTTGAACCACGAAGTGCGCGAAGGCGGAAGAAAGCTATGCGGGGCGAACGGCTATACGGCAGGACAGGAAG
>JAAESQ010000529.1 GCA_024229275.1 bacterium
AAACTTAAATGTTAACTCCAGAAAGGAACGAAAAATGAAAACGAAACTATGTAAAAGCGTTATTATCGCAATTCCTATTGTGATCGGATTTAGCCAGCCAGTACTGGCCCAGGAATACAATCATTCGGAAGAGGCAGTTCAAAAGAGGCTGGGTGGGAAGGAATTTTCGCCCTATGCCGGTCGCACGTATCCTACTCGGGTTTTCTGGGGTGACCAGCACCTCCATACCGAGATCTCCGTGGATGCCGGGACTATGTGCAGGCTTGGCCAGGAAGAAGCGTATCGCTTCGCCTGCGGCGAAGAAATCACCTCAACCAACGGTCTCCGCGCCAAGCTTTCCCGACCACTGGACTGGCTGGTAATCTCGGATCACGCTGAGATGTACGGTCTGATGCCCAAGCTGCTCAGCGGGGAATCGATCATCACCTCCCAGCCGAAAGGCAAGGAGTGGTACGAAGGGCTGAAGAACCCTGACAAGGAGGTAATGTTCGCAACAGTGATGAATATCATTGGGACGCTGAGCGATGAGGATCCTCCTCTCAACGCCGACAAGCTCATCCGTGACTCCTGGCAGGAGTACACCAAGCTGGCCGACAAGTACAACGAACCGGGGCGATTCACGGCGCTTATCGGCTACGAGTATACGGCCGTGCCTAACGGTGGCAATCTGCACCGCAACGTGATCTTCCGCGACGACGCATCCGTAGCCAACCAGACGGTTCCCTTTTCGCAGTATGACAGCAAGAATCCTGAGGATCTCTGGAAGGCCCTTGACGCGTTCGAGAAACGGACCGGAGCGGACGTTCTGGCCATCCCGCATAACGGCAACCTCTCCAACGGCGCGATGTTCTCCGTGGAGACCTTCAATGGCAAACCGCTGACGCGGGAAATCGCTGAGCTGCGTGCCCGGCTGGAACCGATTGTCGAGGTTACCCAGATCAAAGGCGACGGCGAGGCGCACCCCTTCCTTTCTCCCAACGATGAGTTTGCCGACTACGAAACGTGGGATGCCGGCAACCTGATCGGCACGGAGGTGAAGAAGAAGGAGATGCTTCAGTACGAGTATGCGCGCTCCGCTCTGAAAATTGGCCTGCAGCTCGAGAGGAAACTCGGCGTCAACCCGTTCAAGTTCGGCATGGCCGCCGGAACGGATGCCCACACTTCCCTCTCCGCCGTGGCGGAGAACAACTTCTTCGGTAAGCATCCTGGGGTGGAGCCGGATCCGCACCGCTTTGAACATGTCGTGATCAAGTCGCCCGTGGATCCCACGCTCACTACTATGGGCTGGCAGCAGGCTGCCGGCGGCTACACGGCCGTCTGGGCCACCGAGAATACCCGCGAGGCGATCGTCGACGCGATGGGGCGCAAGGAAACTTACGCCAGCACCGGATCGCGCATGCTCGTGCGCTTCTTCGGCGGCTGGAAATTTGTCAAAGAGGA
>JAAESQ010000530.1 GCA_024229275.1 bacterium
TAGGTCAGGTAGTGCCCGATCTGCACGGCCGAATCGCGCGGGCGGAACGCACGAACCAGCGCGACCCAGGTAGCCGCGAAGATTGCCGCCAGATAGGCCGCAAGCGAGAGCTGAAAGGTCAGCGGCGCCTTCTCTTTCAACTCATCCACCACGCTCTGCCCGCTTCGAGCCGTGCCCAGGTCGAATCTAAGGAGGTCCCCAAGCCAACCGAGGTAGATCACGTTTGAATCCGCGGTGCCAACCTCAGCAGCCTTCGGGTGATCTCCAGCACTCAATCGCTCCGCATCCCGTGACATCGCCTGAGTCAGTAATCGATTGGCAACACCAACGCGACTCTCCTGGCTCTTCCGCAACCACAGCGCATGAGCATCCTGCTCGAATGCTGCTCGCAGTCGATCCTCGACCGACAGTGCTTCAAGATCCTGGGCGAGTGCAGCCTGGTTCACCACAATTTGCGCGCTCACCGGCGCAGGCATGAACACGAAGACCAGGTGGACGCAGAAAGTGATCGACAGAGCGAGAAGTACAGTGATCAGAACGCCCTCGACGGCGACGAAGCTCAGCAACGTAGTTGCGACCCGCATGCCTGAGCTTCTCACTGCCCGATCAGCGTCAACATCCACGGTAGCAACGGACCAACTTCACCATAGGAGGGGAGAGTCCACGCCACCGATTGAAAACTCAGTATCAACAGCACCACAAGGAGAAAGGCAAGGCGGATCGCAGCTCCTATCGCGGACCGATGGGCGACCTTCGTCATAATCCCCATGCGCGCCAATCTGAAGACACCGACGATGGCCAATGCCGCAGTCAGGGGAAACACGACTATGGCGATCGCGTTCACCCAGAAAAGATTCCTCACGAAACGCGCGCGATGCGTGAAATCCGATTCGCTCGCGATGATCTCGTTCAGCTCGGCCAATCCCTGAACTCGGTCGCCTGCGAGTTTGCAGGTCGCAAGATTGGTTCTGCCCTCAATAAGGCCACGGCTCACACGAGTTACTTGATCAAAGGCTGTTTGGGCGACACTCCGATTCTGCGCAGCCAGCAAGATGCCCCTATCGTTGAGTACTCGTGCATTGTCCGGTTCGACCCGCAACAGAGCTTCGGCTGCCTCGATCGCGGCGGCGGGTTCGGCCGCCTCGTAGATTTGCGACAAAAGCACGAGGGGATGCTGTCCTTCGGTCACCGCCATCGCCTCTAGCCGTTTCCCTCGGTACATGCCGATCAGTGTTCTCACTGCCTGTGTCGCTCCAGCATCAGTTCCGAGGCGCTCTGCCATGTCCACATTCTGCGCCGCGCGGTAGAACAGCACGTTGACTTTGTCGGGATTGGCCACTGCGTCCCCCGCCAAGCCAAACGCGTTACAAACGGCATCGTCGCGGAGAAAACGACCTACCCCAGCCAGCGCCAGAGCACGATGCAGATAGAGATCGCCGTACACAGGGTCGAATTCGATTGCCCGGTTCAGGTCGTTGATAGAACGGGTCAAACTCCGAAGGTCTGCCTTTCGAATACCCCTCGTCGCTTCGTCGAGAAATGCGTTCGCCAAAATCCTCGCCTCGGGATCCACTTCCGACGCAGGATCTGAAACGTTCAACACGTAGCCGAGCTGCTCGAGGTAGTTGATGTAGTCTCCCTCGAGACGAAACTCAAGAGTCTGGTCGATCCGTTCGACCGCCTCGGCCGGAAGGTATCCGAGTGCACGTCGGTTGAAAGCCACTCGATAGAAGACACCCTCTTCTGAATTCACCTCCTCGATCATCGGAAAGCTCTCTCCGGCGCCAACCTCTGCCAGTACGTACTGCTGTTGGACACTCGGTAGGCGAGAAACCGTCGTCGCAGCCGCGGTCTCGACACGGCCCTCCACGGAGAACACCAGTTGGGTTTCTGAGGTGACGCTGACCCTGAACTTGTTGCGATAGGGGAGGAAACCGATCACACCAAAGGCCATCACCATCAACACCAGTGAGACAGTCACTCTCTTGTAGGTCTCGGCGTCGAACCGAAAGTGTGGCTGCCGCCTACCGAGAATCACCGCTCTCGGATCTCGCTGCATATCGCGCACCGCAACGCCCGCTGCCTTGGCGTGGTAGAAGTCGAACACTTCCTTGAGAATCGCCAGACTCATGAACGACGCAACGAGCAGTAGAACGAGCAGGAAACCAACATGGGAGTTGAAGATGCGAGGAGCGATACTGGTGAACCCGCGCAACAAACCGAGAAAAACCAAGGGGCAGAGCACCAAGGTAAAGAACGGCGCCCAGACTCGGCGGAGAAGTGCCTTGCGAAAGCCCAAGATCATCTCGAGCACCGCGATGAATACTGCAAAGACCGCCTTGTAGCAGCCGAATGTCCAGGAAACTAATACCTTTGGTTTAATAATGATGAACAGGAATGGGAGGAGGAACGGCAGGAGTGCCAGGGCGTTGAACACAACGAAACCGGCGACGGTATAGACATACCCGGGCTGGACGTTGGCGAGTGTGGGATCTCGACGCACGAACTTGAACCCGCTAATTTTCCACTTCGAACCGTCGTAGTCAAACCTGAAACGATAGAGCCGTGCTTGATCGATACGGAAGTCACCATCTTCACGGCTCACCATGGTCGTGGCGGTAGCTACTCGGCCTTCTTTGTCATACTGAACCGCCGCGAGGTAGCGTCCCAATCCAAGGGCAAAGCGGCGGAAGTGGCCCGGCCAGGGCAACTCGACGCTACCCTGCTCGCTCACAGCGTGGCGAAACGCTTCCGGTCCGCCAAACATGACGAGGAGATCATCTCGTGCCTCGTCAGTGAAGAGATCCGTGAAGGCCTCAAACTCGACAGTATCGGATGCGTTCGCTGGATCCTCGAGATACTTGAAGAACTTGGCAATGGACGGATACCAGTGCTTGCGCGGAGAAACCCATCTTTGAGCCGAACAGCTCCCCAAAACGCCGGCGCACACCACCACGAGTAGGATGTGGATCACCCGTGCGCGCCACTTCCGGCGATCAATCATGCTACGGCTCCTCCCAGAGACGGTCGGCATTCTCGGTTTCGACCAACCGCCAGAATCCTTCTACGGAAAAATCAGTCGCGTTTTCCCATTGCTCTCGGGTGAGAGTCACCATCGGATCGAGTCGTCGGTCGCTGAAGTGCAAGACCAGTCGACACGACTCGACTGCCGAAACGCGCTCGAGCAGGGATACCAGTACGATCTGGAAGAAGAGTCGGTCAGCACTCATAAGAAGCAATCGATCCCGAGTGCCGGTCACTTCGAGGTGCGCCTCGAGGCGATTGGCGACATA
>JAAESQ010000531.1 GCA_024229275.1 bacterium
CATGCTCTGCATGGTGACTTGCCCCCTTCGGTCGATACGAAGCGTGTAGGTCATTTCTTTGCAGTCCAGACGCGTTCCGTTGCAATCGAAAAGTTCAAATCGGTATGTCGTGTCTTTACGAGCTGGCAGGTGCCTTCGATCCCTAATACCTAACCCAGGCGTGTCAAGGTATGACTTCGTTCCGTCCGCATTGGTTTGGGTGTTCGGGTTGATCCCGTTCGGCGGAGGATCCGGCGCCCACCCGGTCGAGTCGAAACCACCTGGGTCGGAAGGGGGCGAGGGTTGCGGATTCTTTTCCACGGTGCCATCCCCATAGACCACAGTGTCGCGCATAGACTGTTTGAGGGTGTTGGGGCACGCCGTGGTTCCCGCTGGAAACTCAATCTCGATGGCGTAGGTGTACAGTACTCCGAGCTGCTCAGTAGGTCGAGGATCTAGCGGACCGAGGGGAATGGGAATCGATCTTCCTCCAGGTCCGAACGGATAGCGATGACCTGAACGTTCTCGAGTGCGTATCGTTGCTTGCGGTGGGGCTACCGGACCGATCGG
>JAAESQ010000532.1 GCA_024229275.1 bacterium
ATTCGACACTCTGTGCGGATGCCCGTGCAAATGAACGATAGGCCTCAAAGGGATAGGCATTCTCACGAGCCATGATCGGCACCACGCTAGAATCGAGGCGCCACAGCGCCAACCTTACGTCCTCTTCAATCGCTGCTCGCTCCCGCGCAAGCTCGGCTTCGCTATCAAGGTGGAGAATGGTCATACTCCCCCAGAGCATCACAGCGACAATCAGAACCATTGCTGCGCCGAACAGAATCCAGATCTGCCAGGGACGCGTCACGAATTCCCCAGCATGTAGCCCTTACCACGCACAGCGAGCAAGACCCGGGGTTCGCCGGAGTCATCTCGAAGTTTGCGACGCAGACGAACAACGTGCATGTCGATCGCTCGAGTGGCCAGGCCCTCGGGATTGAGTCTCCACACTCGGGCCAGGATTTCGTCACGAGAGATGACTCGTCCCCTATTCGCAACCAAGTACCGCAACAACTCGATCTCGCGGTCGGAGAGTTCCTCGCGCTCCCCATTTTCAAAGCTGACCTCACGCCGCTTGAAATCCACATGCCCACCAGTCAGCGATAGGCAGTCAACATCCAGTGGCCTCTCAGCGGAGCGTCTTAATACTGCCTCGACTCGTGCGAGTAACTCTTTGATGCTGAACGGTTTTACAACATAATCATCAGCACCAAGCTTGAGACCACGAACTCGATCATCCTCTGCACCCCGAGCCGTAAGAATAATCACCGGCAACGTTGGACGAGTAGAGCGAACCTCTTCGAGAATCGAGAATCCATCACCTCCCGGCAACACCAGGTCGAGCAAGAGGAGGTCGCAACCACCGTTCACAGCGCGATCCATCCCCTCGGGACCGTCCTTGGCCTCTATGGTGTCGTAGCCCGAGATCTGGAGGGCGTCAACAAGACCCCTCCGAATCGGGGCATCATCCTCAACGACGAGCACGCGGGTCATTAGTCTCAGAACTCCAATCCGATCGCATTTCCCTGTTCGTGAATCGCCTTGATCATAGCCTGGTCAAGGGTGTCCTCACCAGCTTCGGCCTGCAGTTGCCGCTGCTCGGCGACGAAGAGATCCCGTTCGTCGCTCAGTCGCTGAATCTCGGCCTGGATACGCTTTCGATCGGCGCGCTTGCTCTCAACATGTCGTAGCCGTTGTTCTTTTGTCATCGAGCGCATCTCCTTCGGCAGATCCTCAGTGTCGATTTCCTCGATCTGCAGAGCCTGGTTCTTGGTTGCATCCACCAGGTCCCATGTTGAGTTGACGTAGTTCGCCGACGCCTTGGTTTTCGTCCGTGCCGAGATCGTGCTCGACGATATGCCTTGTGCGTTGAGGTCTTGGGCCATCTGGCGCTCTTGAGCCTTGGCCCCTTCTGCTCCGTAGACTACGTAGGTAGCATTGAGTTCGATATTGAGTCGAGCGATCTCATCGTCCTGTGGCGCCGTGATGTGAACAACCTCCCTATTGTGATCGATACTGAGGTACTCGCCGCCAGTGAGACGTGCACCCTCCCGCCAGTGCTCTTTCACGCCTGTCTCATGGTCACCACAGTGAATGGTATTCACCACAACACCGCTCCCTATCGCAGCCTTGCACGCGGCCCTGAAATTCAGGGTGCCCTGGTCAAACGGCTCGTTGCCGGCGATGAATACGAGCTTGAGCACTTTGGATGAAGAGCTCCACTCGAGTTCGTCGATCGCGTCGGAGATGACTTTCCCGCAGTACTCACTGCCGCCGTTGGTCGTCAAAGCAAACAGCTCTTCAGATACGCGATCGAGATCGCTAGTGAATGCGAGGACCCTACGTACATGGCCGCCCTCTGAAGGAAGGCGGTCGTTGCCGTACTCAAACAGTGCGATCAAGAGTTCGGGGTGTTCCCCATCGCGAGTAGATTCGGTCAGTTCGTTGACTACTTGCCAGAGTTCCGACCTTGCTTGATCAATGAGACCGTCCATACTGTTGCTGGTGTCGAGCAGTATGGCCAGCTCAACCTTCGGTTTCTCAGCCGCCGCTGGGGACAGACCACCGAGGAATGAAACTGCCAAAACAAAAACCAGAGTTGTTGTCGTTGATTTCATCGGGGAACTCCTTTCGAACTTGTTGAGTTGTTGATCATGGTCCTCAGACCAACACAGCTTTTCCGGTGGAGAGGTCTGAAGCGACTCTGTCGGATCTGAGCATTGGATTCACCTCCAACTCCAGTCTTCCACGAGGCAGGTCTGTTTTTTGTAAGGTGTCTGTAACAACGGAGGCTAGCTCGGTTTTTCGGGACGAACGGGGCGGACGGCTATGCGGCTTTACGGGATAACGGAATTTTAGGGCACCACACCGAAGAGAGCTGCGACAGGCCGTTACCGGTTCCTCCGGTTACAACCATCAGCTCATCTCGGTTTGGCACTACGCCTGAAAGGCGTGAGTAACGGGTCAACGATACAGTGCAGTAGCAGGCATTCAGCAGTTTTCGGATTTCTCTGAGAGGATGTTTGGACTGTCAGTCGCTGTCCCCGCTCCGATCAACATCCAAGACAACCATTCTTTGGTGCAGATGCGTTCGTTGCACATCAAGCAGGCGTGCGGCGGCCGAGACGTTTCCACCGGTTTCTTTCAGTACTCGCTCGATGTAATGCCGCTCGGCCCGAGCTTTGAATGTTCGCAACGTAACGATTTCCTCGCCTTCATCCTCCGACGAAGAAGCCACCAATAAACGGCTCTCGGTATTTGAGAATTCGGCCGGAAGTTGATCAACAGTAATTGGGTCACCACCAAATACGACGAGCCGCTCACAGAGCGCCTTCAGCTCGCGCACGTTGCCCGGCCAATCGTAGGTCTCAAGCATTCCATAGACGTCCTCATCGACACCACGAGATCGCATTCGGTGACGCTTCCAGTAGTGCTCGATGAAGTGATCGAAAAGAGGTTGTATGTCGTCGCGCCGCTCTCGCAATGCCGGAACCTCGATTGGAAGATGTGCAAGGCGGAAGTACAGATCCTCCCGAAAGGCGCGTTCGCTAATCGCCGCTTCCAGGTTGGTGTGAGTTGCTGCGATGACGCGGACATCGACGTCTTGATCGCGAGTGTCGCCGATACGCCGAACGCGTCCGTCCTCCAAGACGCGGAGGAGTCGCGACTGTAGGGTGGGATCCATGTCGCCGATCTCGTCCAGGAACAGCGTTCCCCCATCCGCCTCCTCGAACAACCCTGCTTTTGCTGACTTTGCATCGGTGAACGCGCCGCGCACATGGCCGAAGAGCTCGTCCTCAATAAGATGCGTCGGTATTGCCGCGCAGTTGATCTTGATGAAGGCCTGCTCGGATCTTGAGCTTCCCCGATGAATCGCGTTGGCGACCAACTCTTTTCCTGTTCCGCTCTCTCCACGGATCAGTACGCGTCCATCCGTCGGAGCTGCCTGAGCAATTCGCCGCCGGAGCTCATCCATCTTTTTGGACGAGCCTAGAAGCGTCGTATCTCCTGCCAGCTCAGATTCGAGCAGCGCGACTTGGCGTCGCAACGAAGCGTGGTCCAAGGTGTTGCGCACGGACTGCTCGAGACGTTCGGAAGAGAATGGTTTCTCGATGAAATCGTGAACACCCAGGCGAAGTGCCTCAACCGTTTCGCTGATCGAAGCCTCACCGGAAACAATGATCGTAGCCGGCAACTCGTCCTTTGTGACCAGAAGTCGGACAAGATCAACTCCGCTCATTCCCGGCAAACGCACATCCAACAGCAGCAGATCTGGTCGCTCCTTGCGTAGCTCGACAACCGCAGTTTCGGCGTCGCCTACCGCTGTGACTTCTATCTGCTGACGACCGAGTTGGTACACCAGATTGGCACGGATCCGTGGGTCATCCTCAACAACGAGAGCTCGAGTCATGGCTCCGCATTCCTTTCGCCCGGATGAGGCAACGTCAAGCGGAACGTAGTTCCATCTGACGACGACTCATGGAGTCCCAGATCACCACCTTGTTCGAGCAGGATTTTTTTCGAGATAGCAAGCCCCAGGCCCATCCCTTCGCCGATCGTCCGGGTCGTGGTGTAGGGGTCGAATACTCGCTCACGTACCGACTCGTCCACTCCTGGCCCGTCATCGATCACGTCCAGCACTACATCATCTCGCGTTGCCGACACTCTCAAAGTGACCTCGCCCGAGGAATCGCCGATTGCCCGCGAGGCGTTGTCGCATAGGTTTACCAGTACTCGGCGAATCATCTCGTGGTCAATAGCGACTTCGTAGCCCGGAACAGCATCGAGTTCAAGGCGCAGATTGGTCCAGGCCGTTTCGTAGGTATCAACAAACTCAGTCAGCACCCGAACGAGGTCGATATGCACCAGCTGTGGTCTCGGCAAGCGCGCAAAACTCGTAAACTGCCGAGTAAACACACCAAGACGATCCAATTCGTCTAAAGCACCGCTGGCTGCATTGTCGAGTGCCTCAATGTCGGCCTCGAGTCCTCCGCGAACCAAGTCTCGGATCCGTTCGATCTCGAGCCGTGCGCCAGTCGGCGTTCTCATTTCGTGAGCGTGGCGGCGTGCTGCTTCCTGCCAGGACGAAAGATTCTTCAGTGCGGCAAGTCTCCGTCTGTCACCGGCCATGACACGCGAGGTCTCCTCGACCATCGCCGCGATTCTGCCGACGACATCGCGCCCTTGCACTTCAACCTCGAGATCCGTACGACCTGCGGCCAAACCGGTCAGAGCCTTTTGCAGTCTTGTCAGGCGAGGCTGCAGACGCATATGCCGGACCACCGAAACGCCAGCAACGACCAAGACGATAACAGCAAAGACAACCAGCAGAATGGTCTCGTAACGCTTCACCATGCGATCTCGACTATGTGTCAGGATCTGCAGACGATGCACCGTTTGCTCGAGTTCATCAAAACGCTGCCGATAGGCTGCTGTCTGATCAGGCTCAAGGCGTGCCAGCTCTCTCTGGTCAGCGAGAGACTGTTCCAGCTGGGCGAGAACCTCCGGATTCACCGTGAATGCAAAGGCCGCTTCCGACAGCTGGCGCTGAACAAGCTGAAATGACAGCGCGGCGACAACGACGAGCAATACGACGGACAGAAGCGGAGTCGCGTATTTCACTCTGCCCCACTTCTCGGCACCGATTTTGTCCAACGATAAGTCGAGAGCGCGCTCCGCTGAATGGACGTCGCCATCAGCACTCCAAGTACCTTTTCGAGGGAACTCCCACTGCGTTCGCCTGCATCTCCGATTCGAGAGCTGGCGCCGCCTTGCGACGCCGCGAACGAGCGAGAGAACCAGCGTTGGGTATCGTCCTGTTCTGACAGCGAAAATGGCACAACATCCAGGGTGAGTCGCAAGTCCTTTCCGGTAGCCGACTCTCCTTCTCTCTCAATCACGGTCAGGCTCAGTTCGCTCCACCACGATTTGAGAGCTGCTATGTCAGGAAGTGTTTGACGTTCCCCCAGTTCGTCGATACCAACTGCTACAACCTGAAAGACCTCATCCCACAGCTCATAGCGCACATCGACTCGAGCACCGCCAACCAGACTCTCGCTTTTAACTTCAGCCCTGAAGACAAAGCTGGTCGTCAGACCGCTGGTCAGTTGGCGTGTGATCTCCTCCTCCTCGAGAATCGCAGGGAATTCGGTGATCGCAATCTTTCCTGCCGAGTTTCCGACGAGGCGGATCGGCATCTCCGCTCCCACCAAGAGCGGCACCAACAGCGCAGCGAGTAGGAGGCAGCGCGCTCTCACCGAGCCTCCACCGCAACGTAGGACAGTTGTGCACGCAGTACGCCCCAAGTATTGCGATAGGTCAAGCCGGTGGAAATGCGAAGGCCAAAACCCGGAACGCGACCGTCCCAAGGGGAATCGGCAATACCGTTGGCAGCCAGTCGCAGACTACTGTCCCAACGAAGATCACGCCAACGGCCGTTGCTCCTGTTGCGCTTGAGAAACGAACCGTATCCAACCGTGACCGCGCCAGACCACACGAAGGTGTCGTAGCTCGCCAAGCTGAGGTCCGGCAACGGTAAGCTTCGAACTCGAGATCCACCAAGCAACAGCTCGCCGCCGAACCATACTGAACCCTTCTCACCGACTGGCGTGTATCGTTTGCCTGTAGCGAGGCCGGCCAATTGGTACGACTTAGCATCACTGTCAACGCAGGTGATTTCGTCAGTGAAGTCACATTGCGTCATGTCAGCACTCAAATACTTGAGATCGACTCCGGCTTCGAGCAAAACTCCGGTGGTCGGAAAGACTGGATCGTCAACAGAGTTGAAAACCCACGAAAGGTTCACAGCAAAGTCGTTACGGTGATCAGCTCTGCCATACCGATCTGGATCAGTCTCCAACGCCTCCCGCCGTAAGCTGACGTCGTCGTATCGGTACGAAGTCAGGAGGCGTAATGAATGATTGCCTTGAATCGGAAGCCCGAGGGTCAGTCGCAGCTGATGATTGAAACCAGTCGAACTCCAGGTACTGAACGTCGGATCCAAACCCAAACCGACAAACTCAGTCGTGCATCCATCGTCTCCGGGATCGGATGCTGAGACATCCTCAGAGCCACCGCAGCTCGAGAATCCATATGTGAGATTGAGGACTCCACCCCGGTTCAGCAGGTCGTAGTGGGTGTAACCCGCATTGACCATACCGTCCGGACCACCCAAAGCTGCATGAACA
>JAAESQ010000533.1 GCA_024229275.1 bacterium
ATTCCCTAGAGAGTGTTCAGAGAGAGAAGCGACAGCTGACTCGATGTGACGAGCCGGCAACCAATCGACCTGGCCTCCTGGAAGACGTACTTGGAATCGATTGGCGGCAGCACCGATAATGCGCATCGGAGTGTAGCGTGGGATGCTCATTTCCGCAGGTGTGGCTGAGCTGAGATCAGCCCGTGATCGAGCCCACCGGCCCAGCAATTCCAGATTCCCGGAAATGGGAGTTGCTTCAGGCTCCCCGCGGCGAAGAAAGGGATAGGGGTCAATAAAGGACCGGTTCGCCGAGACTGCAAAGTGAAGATGAGGTGGTGTCGTGCGGGCATTACCGCTGTTGCCGACCGTGCCCACCGGATCGCCCTGCTTGACCCACGTGTTCTCCGTGGCTATCCAGCTCTCGAGATGGGCGAGATAGTAGTATCGCGAATGCTCTCTGTCGCGCAGCCAAATACAGCGTCCGCCCAGACGGTTCTCTCCAACGTGATGGACGAAGGCATCGGCAGGAGCGAGAACCGGGGTATGACGTGGAGCAAAGATGTCGACGCCGCGATGAATTCGTCGACCGCCGTCCCTCGGATCGCCGAAGCGGCTTCCGATTGCGCTCTGATTCTTGCCTTGAACCGGGAACGCGAGAGCGGCATCCTGGCGAATGACAATCTCGCAACGTCCCTCTCGGAGTAGCTCCGGCTGCACCCGCAACACATAACGACCGTCCCAACGGGGCTCGAACTTGAGACGAAGATCGTCTCGATCGGCGCTGGCTACGTGGACCCGCTCGGGGCTCGTCTCACCGCTGACTCTGAAGAGATCGACAAACACTCGAGATGGCTCAACACTCTCGAAGGTGACAGCGATCTCGAGCTGACGTCCTCGAGGCACGTCGAAACCGTAAGCGATGGCAAAGGCCTCCCCGTGGTCGACGTAGCGCGCCTCTCTGATGGGTGTGGTCACGAACACCGACTCATCCAACGATCGTTTGGCAGCCATGATCCAGTCCCGACCCAACGCCGAATTGTCCAAGCCCATCTCCACGAGGGAATGGCGATAGGCGTCGTGGTCGCTGGTTGGTCGATATGGCTCGGGCACAATCTCTCGGCGGCAGCCGGTCGCAAACGTCAGGATAAAGGCGAAGCTGAGAATACCGGGGCGGATCAGTACCGCTCTACTTCTCGAAGATTGGTGTGAAATCAAAACAAGACCTCGAGGAGATTGTACGTGCCGTCGTGAAAGAGGTTCGTACCTCCTCGCCGTAGCCCGTCTTGACACCAGGCACAGAATGAGTGCAAGAAATCTGAGTCGGAATAGGTGCCGGGCACCCGGGTATTCGTGTTATCGACACCGATACCGCCTCGCATTCTGTCTTGACACACTTGGGTGCCACGTGAGGCACCGCAAACAGTACTCGGTGTTCGACTACCCGCTGACTAGGTCCATGGCAAAGTACGGGAAGCCCTACTCGGTTACGCCGGGCCTGGTGCAGGGCGGGGTCCTCGAAAAGGAGTATGGCCCAGCTCTCGGCGGCTCCTGTTCATCGGTCTTCAAGTGCGCCCTAGCTCAACAAGTAGCCCATCATGTTGAAGTACCAGGCCATCCAAATGGAGATCAATGCGGCGAAAGCCAGAATCGAGTACCTGCTTCGTGCCGCAATCCCGCCACTGCCATTGACCCACTGGCGCACCGACAGGCCAATCACCGCGATTCCCACCAGGACATTTACGTTCATCAAGATAAGATTGATGTGTGCTGCTTTGGGCATTCCCAGCACGAAGACATCCATGTCTCCCGTCATCATCTTGCCAAGATGAAAGTAGAGGCCGACGAGCAGTATTGCGAACAGCCATCCAACAATAACGTCAGCCAACGGCAATCGACCGGCCTTCGGGGCGCGTGCAATTGCACGATAGGCGTATCCGAAAATGCCAAAAGCGGCGATTCCGGTCATCACAACTAGCAGATTCTTGATGTTGCCCGGTGCATCGAGTCCGTGGACGCGTTTCGAGCTTCCTAGCGGCGAGCCGATAACCAGGTGCGTAACTGCACCGCTGGCGTCACGTTCAAATACCAGGTACCGATCTCTGTAACGGTCTACAAAATGGTCCGCTGATGTCGCCGTCCAACGGCTGGTTCCCCGACTGGTTTTCAGAAGAAGCTCGTCTTCTTGCGAGGACACGGACAAGTTGTTGATCAGGATACCGAGGCGCTCAATGCTCGACCAGTTGCTTCGAAGTGGAATGTACTCGCCCTGATAGTCCGCCAAATCCACAGACACTGCTTCCGGTGCTGCCCGTAGGAAATCAGATGGAAAGAAGTGATCGATGAATGCCGCGATGAGTTTGCTGCGTGCGGCGCCGGCAGGATCAGAATTAAACGAAACAAAGATTCCAAGTCCACATTCCGGCAGCAAACTCAAATTGCTGTGAAACTGGCTAATGTCTCCGCCGTGGCCGAATACGATTTGCCCGTTGCGATCGGAACGATAAAAACCGTGCAGCAACGGCGAGAGGCTTTCATGAGGATCGAACAACGGCGTTTGCATCTCCTGTGCGCTAATCTCGGTCAGGAGAGTAATACCGTCGTACTCGCCACCATTCAGATGAGCAAGCATAAAGCGGGTCATATCGTCGGCCGTGGTACTCATGATTCCTGCCGGCGCGTCCTTCATGTACTCGGGATCATTGCGCACGAACCTGCCGCTACGGTACCTGTAACCAATGGCATGCCGTTCAAGGAGTTCAGCTGACATTTCTGTGTGCGTATTGGTGGATGTCATCCCGAGTGGAAGCAGGATTTGCTCATCGACATAGTCGGACCAGGATTGCCCGCTTACCTGTTCGATAATGAATCCAGCCAACGCAGTTGCGTAGTTCGAATAGGCCGCATGTTCGCCGGGAGGACGGACACGTGTCGGCATTTCTTCGATTAGATACTGCCTGAGCGGCGGCATATCGCTGGGATTACGTACTGCCATGCCGAGGCCCTTGTCCTCAAACCCCGGGGTGTGCGTCATCAGG
Source organism: bacterium (assembly GCA_024229275.1). Taxonomy (GTDB): domain Bacteria; phylum Acidobacteriota; class Thermoanaerobaculia; order Thermoanaerobaculales; family Sulfomarinibacteraceae; genus JAAESQ01. The sequence goes on from JAAESQ010000533.1 coordinate 3,015, forward strand.
TGCCAGATACGAATCGGTTCTTCATACGTCTGCGGGATGTCAAAATCGATATACCTGCCCACATCAGCCTCAAGATTCAGAACACCCTGTTCGTTGAGCTGCATCAGCGCAGTCCAGACGAAGGTTTTCGATACCGACGCAATGCGAAATAGCGACCGCTCCGGATCTGCAGGCACCCTAGCTTCAAGATCCAGGCCCGCGAAAAGTGTGATAAATCGGCAGAAATCCCATTCTGCGCTCTCTGCGCCTTACTCGCGCCCTGGTGGGGCACCGTGGCCAACGGCCACGTGTAGTGCGCGGACAGGGCGACGAGAGCATTTCACGCTGGGATGACCTTGGCCACTGATTGATATCAACGATTCTTGCCTGCTCTGATCCAACTAGCCCCGACTTAGCGTAGGTCCTCGCCCTACCCTTCTCCTCCTTGCCTTAGCGAGCTTTGCGATCTTGGCGGCTCACGTATAGGTGCCTGGCACTAACAATGATCTTTCTCCCCCACATTTCGCTGCCCACGTCCGAGATAACGTGACAACTCAGCAGGAGTCCCC
>JAAESQ010000534.1 GCA_024229275.1 bacterium
CCACCCACCATCGCCCAGCCCCCAAGTCGCGATGCGTTGCTGTTCGGTCCGTCCTCTCGCCTCGGGTGCACCTGGACACAATCGAAAGACCTGGGCCGGTCATTCCGACGTTGGTACAGTGGCTGAGTATCGGCGCCGATAGAAAAATTATCGCTCTCCGAATGCAGCCATTGCAGGAAGTCGGTTGCGCTTACAGGGACGGGCGGCACCGGCCGCACCTCAATGCGGATGTTGCTGGGGGAGAACTCACTTTTCCACGGCCGCCGCGGTGTTGAACGCTGTTCGGCCTGGAATAACATCTCGACGTACTGATGTTTGTGCAGGTACTCGACGGTTCCGATCGAGATGAGCATTGCGTTGAGTTCTCTATCAATCAACGTCTGGGCGGCCGCCAGCGTCCCCAACGAACCCGATCCATAGGCAAATACGAAACTTCGATAGCGTCCCCTGACGATTCGGAGGATGACGTAGTCCTTGTAGTCGCGCAGCAAATCGTCGGTCAGGCCGTTGGAATTAGGGAAAACGGGAGGCGGGAAGCATCGGCCTGAATAGGTGTCACGGATCCTTCGATATTCATTCGGTTCCTCGAAGGGATCGTCGCAACGAAATTTGAAGCGTCCCGTGACACCCTCGGTTCGGCCGGCGTCTCGGAGTTCCCCGTCGATGGCTTTCAGCAGCGCTTCGGGGAACAACTTCGGGCGACCCAGCAGCAACACCGGCCCTCGACCCGTGAGGTAGG
>JAAESQ010000535.1 GCA_024229275.1 bacterium
AGCTCACAACCCTCGCCGTCGCACGCTACAGACTGCGGTCGTGCGACATCGCGCGCCAGCTCGACAAGCATCCAACAACGGTTCATCGTTGGCTGCTCATCGGTCTCCGGCTCGAGCAGTCTGACCCCGCCTTCCGGGCCCACATCGACCGCCTCGACACCGCCATCTCCAATCCCGACGCCCACAATGCGAGAACACGGGTATCTCCTTTCCTCAGGTCAGTCTGAATCAGGGCGCAACTGGCGAGTGAACGATGGTCCTGTAGGTGATGGGTCGTACGGCGACGGCCTGCTGAATCAGTCGAGCAGCGATCCTCCCGACGCCGCGGGTCTTACGCCGGTTGAAACGAAACGCGTACTCGTCCAGGTACGCAGCGAGGTGCTTGCGGCTTGCGCTTCCGTGATAGGTCCCAAGTAGCCACCGTTTGAGGAGGTTCGCAACGCGGTGGCACTGATGGAGCGGATCTTCGTTCTTGATGTCCAGCTGTTTGAGGTTGACTCGGTGATGACTTCGAGGCGCGACGGCCCTTTGAGAGTAGCTCTGGAGGCTATCGGTGGTGACGGTCGCAGACGGCGCGATATTGCGGAGAAAGAACCCAGCCATATCAGTCTCCTTGAGGCTGAGGCCGTGCTCCAGTCGCGTTCGTCCTCCGCGCTCTGCAGCGATTAGGATCAGGGCTTTGCTCGTGCCCCGCCCATGGGTTCGGCAGCGCCTACCCACATATGTTTCATCGACTTGGACGTCATCGTCCAACCGGTCTCGACCCTCACGTCGGGTGCATCTCCGCAGCTTGTGCATCCATGTCCACGCGGTCTCGTACGACCCAAACCCGAGGATTCTCTGAAGCTCCTTTGCACTGATGCCGTTCTTGCGAACGCTCATCTCCCAGATGGCGCGAAACCACATTCGGAGGGGCTTCCGGGTCTTGTGCAGAACCGTTCCTGCGGTGACGCTGGTTTGGTGACCGCATTGTCGGCACTCGAACCGGCCGTTCGTGAGTTCCCAGACCCGGTCGTGGTCACACTTCCCGCATCGGGGCCGGCCACCCCACCTGACCTCAACGAGGTAGCGTCTACACGCCTTCTCATCTGGAAACATCGCCTCGAATTCAGTCGCCGTCGTCGGAAACGAACGCCACAGGTCTTCTTGGTTCATTCGGCACCCCCTGCGGTATTTATGGCTTAATTATACCCTCACCTTACCAAGGGAGATACCCGTGTTGCTGCATTGCGACCGCGCAATCTCATCCGCAGCCGACGACAATGCAACAATGCGAAACGTGGCACCTTAGCTTCAAGCTTGTTGGCCGGCATTCGCACCCGGCAAAGGAGGATCCAATGGGAG
>JAAESQ010000536.1 GCA_024229275.1 bacterium
AAGCTTTGCATGTCGGTCCTAAAGGCCCGTCAGCAAAGCTTTCGCCAAGTCTGGCGCAAGCGCCAGACCATCGGCGCCGCTGAACTCAGGCGTTAGGCTCCCCGGGAGTACTGCCCTTAAACTTGCGAATTGAAGCGTCGTTTGCTATTACTGAAAGGGTCTAAATAGTTGAAGAGTAGTGGGTTGCTCGCTAACATCCTACGTGTTATCGGGCGATTTCAAGCTCGCTAACACTCCACTCCCAAACGGCTTTTCGGTGCTATCTCGCTGCTGCAGGAGGTCTTAGTGGTTGAATCGGCCCTTTATCCGCGTCATGTTATCGAGCTGCAGTGTCTCGCTAACACCCCAACTCACTGTCTCGCTAATTGGCGTTAGGCACAGCCGAGGCCATGGACCTAGTGTTTCCCTGGAAAATCGAGCCACGCTCCGCACAGAGCGAAGCGGCGTATGAGCCGAGCGTCTCTGCCTTTCGATTGTTCAGTAAATCATTGGCTCCGTGGATGCGAGATCCCGAACCATAGTTCCAGAGTTCTCGTTGATCATAAGTAGAAATGCGACACAATCCCTCGTTCGTCGACCGGGTTCTCTTTGCGATCTGGGGCGCTCTTCTTGGCGCGTTCGCGGCGCTGGGTGCGTGTTGGTGGCTGGATCAGGTTCTACCCTGGAAGTTCCTCGTTATCGTCGCCGGTGCTTCAGCGCTTCTGTCGTTCGCCTTGGGGCGGGAGCTAATCGAGTGGCTCAAAGACCTAGTTCGCTATGTCTGGTCGTAGGTGCTCCAAGTTCAGAGAGACAAGTTGGGGATTTCTGGTTGGGATGTCACGGCCTAACATTTCGTTGCAGACGGACACTAACTCCTGTCAAAAGTATTGCTTATCGCCGGCCCTTGGCCGTCGGCAATACTCTCGCCAGGTCCGGCGCAAGCGCCGGAACGTTAGCGCCGCTGAACTCAGACGTTAGGCTCATTGGGGCGTCAGGATCATTATGTTTCCTTGGAAAACGCGGCAACGTTCCGCTCGGGTGAATCAACTTGTGGGTTGAACGGCCTCGACTCGCGATTTACCAGGGAATCATTGGCTTCTCGGCAGGACGTACCCTGAATGACTGCTTTCACTAACCCATCGTCTTTGTCGACGCGCCCTCGTGCGTCCGAACGCGAGTTTTCTACTCCGAGCAGTCGCGAAGGCTGCCTACTTCGAACAGGTCTGTCCTATCCAGCACGGATCGTGGTCTTTTGTAGCTTCTCCGTTCTCACTTTGTGGCGTTGTCGATGATTAACCAAAGGCTTGCCGGAGTGCTCCGTCCTAATGAATGTGCCTGACCTTCGCTCTACCTTTTTGGTGCCATCACCAGGCAATCGGTGTTGCATCGCTGCTACGGCATTGTTGGAACACAGCCTCGTAGGGTGGGGCAGTCTGGTCTAAGTGTATGAAAATAAAGGTTTCACGGCCTAACATCTCGTTGCAGACGGACACCAACTCCTGTAAAAACCATTGCATGCCGGCCTTCGGCCGTCGGCAATGCTTTTCCCAGGTCCGGCGCCAGAGCGCGCCGGAACGTTGGCGCCGCTGAACTCAGGCGTTAGGCAACCTTCGAGGAACCAATCCGGTTGGTACGAGTCAAACATGTCATGAAGCGATTCAACCCAGAGTTCTCCGCACCCAGCACGCTCTTTCTAGCCGCTCTTGTCGTCTTGCTTGTTCTGCTGATCATTGTGCCAAGCGACTCATTAGTGAGCGCCGTGGCCGATCTGTTGGATCGGATCGACATATGGGAAGCTCTTTGGACAGCGCTCGTGTTGACTGGGTGCGTGATGGCGGTCCTCACATTTGTTCTGTTCCAAAGGGCTGTTCGCAATGGCAACGGACAAACCCGTGTCCGTCTTCAGGTTGTTCTTGGCCTTCTCCTATCGCTTGCCTTGTGTGGTATTGGTGCCTCGAGAGCTCTGTTTCATCGCTACGACAAACTTGAATCCGAGAATGCCAGGCTCAAGCTCTTGAACGAACAACTGATCCGGACATCCTCTCAGCGTTCTTGGGCGGCGATCAGTGAAGCTGACCTTAGGGCGCATCAGTGCGAAGCACAGCTCAACGACGTGTTCGGTGATTTTGTGGAAGCTAGGGAACAGCTGGCTCAGCTCAGTTACGCCTTGACCTTACGCGAGCGCGAGTTCTGTCTGGAGAGTGTCGAATACCGCGCCGCCATGAGGGAGCGTCTCAAGTAGTCGTGTGTGTGAACCTTTTTGATTGGAAGCAAACGACTTCACTGCCGTTATGCCATGCCTAACATTTCGTTGCAGACGGACACCGATTCTTGTCAAAA
>JAAESQ010000537.1 GCA_024229275.1 bacterium
CAACACGGCTGCGAAACACCTCACCGCTGGATAGATCCCAGTCCCAGAGGCCATCACCGCTCCCAGTCAGGGCAAGGTTGAGCCGTTGTTCACTTGTCCTCAAGGTCTTTGCAGTCCGCCGTTCACGGGCCAGTTTGCGAGCGCGTTTCCATACCACTGTGCCGACTACGGATGCGGCTGCCAGCGCATAGAGGGCGTAGGCGAGCGAAGTCTTCCAAGGAGACGGAAGGATGCGCACGCGGATGGGTCGTCCATCGGCCCAAACGCCATCTCGGTTCGACGCCCGCACCTGGAAAGTGTAGTCCCCGGGATCAAGATTCATATATGAGGCGATTCGGCGATCGGCAGGTGTGCTTATCCAGTCACTGTTGAATCCCTCGAGGCGGTACTGGTAGCCGTTTTTTGCTGGGTTAGCGAGGTGGATTCCTGCGAACTGAAAGGAAAAAGCGGTGTGTGTGTGGTCCAGTACAATTTCGTCAGCCATACCTATATGGGATTGGAGAGGGGAGTCTTTCGTGCCGATAGGAACGCTCTCGTTCATGAGGAGAAAATCAGTGATCTGAACGCTCGGCGGATACGGATCTTTCGCGATACCGGCTGCCGAAAATACGTTGAAACCGTTCACTCCTCCGAAATAGAGCCGTCCGGATCTGCACTTGAAGGAGGCCCCGCTGTTGAATTCCCGGCTCTGAGCACCGTCGCGCGCATCGAAGAGGTCGAAGGATCTTGTGCGCGGGTCGAACCTGACCAGCCCTTGATTGGTGCTCATCCATAGGTTGGCCTCCGCGTCTTCCTGGATGCCGTAGATGACCTCGTTGGGAAGGCCGTCACGCTCTCTGAATCGTTGGACAGTTCCTGACTCGCGATCGAAGAGGTTGAGTCCCTGCATCGTACCGACCCAGAGTGCGTTGGAACTGTCCTCGAAGATGGAGACCACGGAGTCGTTGCTGAGGCTGTTGGAATCGACTGGATCGTGAACGAAGTGTGTGAAAGTGCCTTCTTCCGAGTTCCAACGTCTGAGTCCCTGGTCGGTTGCAAGCCACAGGATTCCGAGGCGGTCTTCAAAGATGGCGCCGACATGATCACTGCCGAGGCTGAGTGGGTCTGTTGGATCGTTACAGAAGTGTTCAAAGGGTTCACCTGGACTCGTCAAAAGGTCAAGGCAGCTTCCTGTGCCGATCCACAGGCGGCCAACTGAGTCCAGGTGCAGCGATCCTACCGAGTCGTTGCTTAAACTTTTGGGATCACGCTCTGAATGGAGGTAATGAGTTGTGTTTCCGGTCGACGGATGGTAGTGCCATAGACCGTTCGTTCGGCTTCCGATCCACAGCGTTTCATCCGGTGCAGCTACGATCGCCCTTACTTCGTCAAGATCAATCGGAATGTGCTGGAAAGTCCCGAGATCCGGATCCATGAGATCGATTCCTGCACGAGTGCCGACCCACAGTCCGTCGTCTGTCTGAGCGAAGGCTCGAACAAATCCGTGACTCAAGCTTGTCGGATCTCCGGGGCGATGGGAGTAGTGAGCGAAGGCTGAGAGTCTCGGGTTGGTCTTGTTGACTCCTCCTGAATAGGTGCCTACCCAGAGCAAGCCGGTCCGGTCCTCGATGATCGAATAGACGTGGTCTCCGCTGATGCTGGTCGGATCCTGAGGCCAGCTCCGGAAGTGACTAAACGTCTCGTTTTCGCGATCAAGGAGATTGAGGCCGCCGCCTTCGGTCCCTACCCAGAATTGATGGTTCGAATCCTCGTAGATGGCGATGGAAGCGTTGTGGCTGATACTGGAAGAGTCGTTCGGATCGTGTGTGTACGAGATGAATCCCTGCGAATTCGGAGACCATCTATGGAGTCCGCCTTCAGTGCCAATCCATACAATACCTCTCTGGTCGGTGTAAGCAACATACGCCCTGTCGTGCCTCGGGCTGAGCGAATTACTCGAGTCGGACATGAATCGCTCGAAGCTTTCAGTTCGGGGATCGAAACGATTGATGCCCCCGAAAGTCGCAAGCCAAAGACGCCCATGATCGTCCTCTGCAATCGAACGCACGATGTTGTGGCTCAAGCTGTGAGGGTTGTCGGGTTGGTGCCGATACCTCACAAAGGACGGTATCTCTGGATCAAAGAGATTAAGACCGCCTGAGGTGCCAATCCACAACCGTCCAGCGCGGTCCTCGAAAACGGCGCGAACCTGGTCATCACTCAGACTCTCTGAGTCCTCATCGTCGTGGCGGTACTTTGTGAACGAATCTGTGGCGGCATCATAGCGATTCAAGCCCCCGCCGAGAGTTCCAATCCAGAGTCGGTCACTGCGGTCAAGGAAGATGGCGTATACGAAGTTGTTTGACAGTGAATCAGGATCATCGGGATCGTTTCGGTAGACCTTGATCTCATAGCCGTCGTATCGATTGAGGCCGTCCTGAGTTCCCATCCATAGGAATCCGGCGTTGTCTTGAACGATAGTGAGGACGCCAGCCTGCGACAACCCATCTTCGATTGAGATGCGATCGAACCGTAGATCTGTACCATTATCCGCGTGACCTGGCAGAATCCAACAGAGCGAGACTGTCACAGCCAATACAACCGGACGAATGCCATGGGCACAAAGGCTCTTTACTTTTAAGATCCGACCCGCCCCCCGCAATCGATAGAACCAATCATCCAATTGTCGGGGACTCAGCCGCATCATCGTTGACGTGGGACTTCTTGTTCCCGACTTCTGTCTTGCAGATGAGAATACCATGCGGGGTATTGGTTCGGGTGATGGTTGATTGCTGTTCGACGCGCATCAGAAAGCGCTATCATGGACATTAGTACCCGATGAACAACACTGCGACGCTCAGAGTCTTTGGATGTCTCGCAATTGTGTCGCTTCTCAGCGCCGGTTGTGTGAGTTCTGGGAAGAAGCTCTATATCGGCGAAGCTGAGTGGCAGGAGCGAGTCGAGAAACAAGGTCTTGATCCAGATGAGGTCGTGTATCCGTTCATCACGACGCCTGAAATGAGGGAATTCGCCTCCAAGATCCTAGGGCAACACCAGTTGAGATCAAAGGCCGCGCAACTCACCCGATTGCAGATGGCGTTATTCAACAAGGAAGTATTCCACTTCAAACGTGACGATAAGCTGACTTTAACTGCGAGCGAAGCATTCGCCGAACGCCGAGGCAACTGCTTCTCGTTCACGTCGCTTTTCGTTTCTCTGGCTCGTTCGCTTGGGTATGAGACTTTCATGGTTTCGGTGGAACGACCTCCAGAGGTTAAGAGGGATCAAGGTCTTGTTGTCGTTACACAGCACATTGTGGCGGGCTACATCGAAGGGCGCTGGCTGCATTTATACGATTTCTTCATGACCTCGCAAGATCCCTACGAAAGCGAGCGATATATCGGCGATGTCAAGGCGTCCGCGATGTATCACAGCAATCTTGGTGGCGTTGAGATCGGGATGGGCAATCTAGATGAGGCCAACAGACATCTCAGAATCGCTACACGATTGGATGCCGAGCTTGCATCGGCATGGGTCAATCTCGGTGTTCTTCGGTATAGATCTGGCGAAATGCGGGACGCCCTAGAGTGCTATCAGCGCGCTTTGCGGGCAGAGCCGGGGATGCCGTCTGCATTAACGAACGTAGCCTATGTCCATCGTTCTTTGGGGGAGGAGGATAAGGCAAACGCTGCATTTGCGGCCGCGGCCCAAGGTCAGGCATCTCCTTTTGCACTCATTGCCATGGCGGACGCGGAAACCTCACTCGGGAACCGCAAGGCCGCGAGTCGCTACTTGAGGAGGGCGAAGCGACATTATCCGAAAGAGCCTGAGGTCTATGAAGCACTTGCGGAGTTCGCCGATTCTGCTGGAAATCAGAAGAAGGCGTTGAAGTATCGGGGTAAGGCCGAAGCACTTCGATTGCTGCGTGAGTAGCCGCAACAGAAGAGTTTTGGTGCCTTGTACTGGGGCAAGATACAGGTAATCAAAGCGGAAACAGGTCTTGATTGAGGTATCTAGAAACCTTGCTCAGGAATCCTGAAGTGAGCTACTACGTTGGATTTAGGCAGGTTGACTGTGTAGGGAATAACTCGGTCGTTTAGAATACGTAGTACAAGCAAGGGGAAATGACAGTGAAGATTGGACGTCACGTATTAGCTCTACTCGTGTTGTTGGCATTAGTCGGCTGCGCCGGTAGCGGCAAAGAGTGGCGCTACGGAGAAGCCGCTTGGCAGAGGCAAGTTGAACTTGCAAAACTCTCGCAGGCTGATGTTGTGTATCCGTTTGAGCAGTCGCCCGAGATGCTGGAGTTCGCACAGAAAATCGAAAACCGGTACAGAAATTTTCCATCTGAGGTGAAGCTCAAGAAGCTGCAGCGAGCTTTGTTCAATCGTGAGGTGTTTGAGTTCAAGCTTGACGATCAACTGACACTTACCGCGCCCGAGGCATTCTTGGAACAGCGGGGTAACTGCCTCTCATTCACCTCCCTGTTCGTCGGCTTGGCGCGATCGATGGGAATCGGTACCTTTTTAGTGGCAGTAGATCGCGCTCCGGAAGTCAATCGAGAGGACGGGTTGGTTGTAGTAAACCGCCACATCGTGGCGGGATTCCTTGCTGACGACAGACTCCTGCTGTACGACTTCTTCATCAACGTACACTCCGCATATAAAGATCATCGGTTTATCGATGATGTCACCGCGAGCGCGATGTATCACAATAATCTTGGTGGCAGGGCTATCCGGAACGGAGACCTTGCTGCGGCGCAGAAGCATCTGGAGATAGCAACCAAGATGGATCCAGAACTCGCGCTCGCTTGGATTAATCTCGGTGTCCTACGCTTTGAAGCTGGTGATGTACAAGGTTCGCTCGATGCGTATAGACGTGCACTGATTGTCGAACCAGGGTCGTCCTCGGCACTCAAGAACATTGCGTTTGTACATCATTCGATCGGCAACGAAGAAGAGGCTGATGCAGCGCTCAGAGCGGCTGCTCATGGACAGGCGACCCCATTTACGCTGATAGCTATTGCTGATGCGGAACTTGCACAGGGCGACCTCAAAGCGGCGAACAAGCTACTCAAACGAGCGAAGCGACAATTCCACAATGAGCCCGAGGTCTACATTGCGCTTGCCCGTCTCGCTGAGCACAATGACGAATTACGCAAGGCAGACAAGTACCGCCGCAGGGCGGAAGAACTCCGTGAAGATAGGGAGCGCGATTCCTCGTGACCTCAGAGCCTGAGGTCAAAGGTGCTGTGTGCGAAGGTTGTTGAGTCGATCGCGCTGAACTTTGACTGAAACCGCATCGTCGCGGTTGCATAGCTCCCACGACGAAATGGACCTCACACGGTCACCGAAATGCATCAGCGGGAAGAAGGAATCATGATCAGGACGTTGGCCTTGGGAGCCTTGTGTGTCGTCTCTGCCACTTTCGGAGGGCAGGCGCAGGCTACTGAACGGGACTCCTGCCGTGTGATCCACCCCACGGATCGCATAACCTGCCTGAGTCCGGGCACAGCCGCTTCTCCGAATACCTCTTGCGTGATCGAAGATTCATCAGGGCTTTTAGTCGTAGATACGGGTCTTTCGTCAACGATGGCCTCGGCGACGCGCGCCCGCATCGTAGCCGAGATTGGTAGGGAAGATTTTCGCTATGTCATCAACACCCATGGCCACTTCGACCACGTGGGAGGTAACGAGAGCTACTCCGACGCCCTGATCATAGGCCACGAGAACGTGTTAGATCGGATGAGGACATTCATCGCTGGACACGAAAGCTGGATCGAAAGACGACTTGTTTGGCTGGAATCCCAGAAGGTGGATCTGGCCGGCGCTCCCGCTGACTCCGAAGAGGTAAAGGCTCTGGCGGAAACCCTCAGCTTCAACCATTCCTTGATAGAAGACCTTCGAAACGGGCGTTACCCGACAACTCCGGCCTTGACCTTTTCAGATAGGCTCACGCTCCACGGAAACGATATCAGTATCCAACTCTACTCTTTCGGTAAAGCGCATACTGAAGGCGACCTAGTGATTCACGTGCCAGAACTCAAGACCTTGTTTACCGGTGACCTCTTTTTTGACTATGCACTGGGCGTACTGGCGGGAGGAACGGAGCTGGATGTGCGTCGGTGGATTGAGGTCTTGGATAGTGTAGGGTTGGACAACGGGGGAGTTGAAACAGTGATCGCTGGTCACGGACGTGTTTTCAGCCACGAATTCCTATCCGCACAGCATCGTTATCTTTCTGAATCCTGGCAAGCTGCGACAAAAGCAAGGACTGAGGGACTGAGTTTTCGCGAGTTCATGGATCAGTTTCCGTTTGACGAAAGATTCTCCTTTGTAGCCGAGCAACTCACTCTGACGCCTGAAGATATCACCGCACAGCACATGAGGAACTTGGAAACAATGTGGCGAGTCGGACTGATCCCGACTGCCAATGAAATAGGTAGCGCGGCTCGTGGTGCAGGTGCTGAAGCTGTTGTGGAACGCTGGGCTGAGATTCGTGGTGACAACGCCTTCTACGTTGACGAGAGTGAGATCAACGCTCTCGGATACCAGTTATTGAGAGATGAACACCGAATACCTGAGGCTTTGGCTGTATTCAAGATCAACACCGAGGCCTTCCCGAAGTCCTGGAACGCTTGGGATAGTTTTGCCGAGGCTCATTGGTGGATCGACGATCAAGTGAGTGTCGAGCGTTACTACCGCAAAGCCCTTGAACTCAACCCCCAAGCAGAGAGTGCTCGCGCGGCCATTAGCCAAATCGAAGGACATCGCCTTGACGCTGCAAGGGAGACGAACACTCTGGTGATCCATCAGCCCGGGCAGCCCACAGGTCTCGATGGTCCATATTTCGGTCAAGAACCTCCGGGTCTGGTGCCTGAAATATTCGCTCCCGGCATCGTTTCCTCTGCCGAGGGGTTCGAGTTTTCCATATCATTTACACCTGATGGTCGTGAGGTCTACTTCACTCGTCGGCTAGAGCCTGACGGCGGGAATACCCTGATGGTATCCCGATGGAGAGAAAACGGTTGGACGGCACCGGAACCTGCTCCCTTTGCTCAAGGATTTCAAGCGAACGAACCCCACGTCTCGCCAGATGGGTCCAAGATCTTCTTCGGGAGTCGGCCACCGGAAGGTGAGCCCCCCGGCCCCGGAATCTGGGTTGCAGATCGTGAAGATGATGGCTGGGGCGAACCGCGCTTTCACAAGGGTGGTATGTTCGTCTCAACTACGCGGAACGGCGATCTGTATGCCTTCTCCATGTCCATCGATGGCCGCAGAGGTATCGTGAGGCATCCGCGCGATGGTGAAGGCTATGGTTTGCCAGTATTGCTCGGCGGAGGCGTCAATGAGCCCAAGGGCGGTGTCCATGGCTGGATCGACCCGGACGAGCGCTTCATTGTCTTCGACTCATATGGGCGGTTGGATGCTCAGGGAGGGGAGGGAGACCTCTTCGTGGCTTTTCGAGCTCCGGATGGCGGTTTTGGTGAGGCTATTAACCTCGGTGATGACGTCAATACACCGGCGACAAATTTTTGTCCGGCGCTTTCTCCTGATGGCAAATACCTCTTCTATGCCACATACCGTGACATCTATTGGGTGAGTGCTGACGTAATGC
>JAAESQ010000538.1 GCA_024229275.1 bacterium
GGCGAAGTAGAGTTTGGTGTCGATCGTTGTTCCGAGCTCTGCTCGCAGCATGGTCAGCATGAACCGGAGCGATTTGCGCGTCTCATCGAAGATGCGCTTGACTCTCATGTCGGTGGTGGTTCTTACGTCGATGACCGTACTATTCTGATCGTCAGAAGAAATCGATAGGGCCATCAGGTGCGGGTGTGAACTGTAGAACTCGGTGAGAAACCGGCCACTGCACGGCGTCGTCTTCCCGAACTGGCGACGATCTGTCTGCGATAGAATTCTCTGAACGATGGGTCATTTGCGTGAAGTCTTTGCAGCGATAGTGATTCTGGTGTTTGGAGCACTCTCGGTGCACGGCCAGACGATCAGCGACGGTGACGATTGGAGCATGCCGAGTTGGGTGCAGGCATCTCCGGGGACCGGTTTCTACTCTGAAGAGATAGCTCCAGCCTTCGAGGTTCATGTTCGTAGTGTTGACGTGAGCTGGCGGCAACTCAATCCAGCTCAAGGAGTCTACTCGACGAGCACTACTGGGGCGGCGCAGGGAATGAACTTTCCCTCGTTGGCCGATCAGCTTGCCGACCAGAGTCCTTTTTGGATGCGGATCTGGGCAAGTGGAGTTGACTGGGCGCCTGAATGGGTGGTTGCCGAGTGCGGTATTACTCAATCATGGCCCGATTATGACGACCAGGAACATCTGCCGATTTGGGATTCGTGCGTATGGGGTCATCTCATGAATCTCTACCGTCACTTCTTCATCGATCAGAACCTGCGTGCTGACCCACGGTTTCGCTTCATCTATGTACCCGGAGCTTTCACGTGGTGCGAGTTTGACTTCGAAATCATCGACGCCGCCGCCGGTGACGGGCTGACGTTCCCTACGTTTAACACATGGTTTCAGCAGGCGATGATCGACATGGTTGAGATATTCAACGGTGAGAACACCAGCACGGCTGACGATTACTCGCACAAACTGGTGTTCACCGGCGAGGACTACCCATGGAGTCGCTGGGATGAGCTCGATGATCTACTCGCCCGTGACGCAGTCAGCGCTGGCCTGGGTATTCGTAACGGAATCACCGAGTTGTCAAACTTCCATCTCAGTCACATTCCCGCCTACGGCACAACGATTGCGGCCGATGGACACATGGTCACTGATGAATCCTGGCAGTTGTTCGATGGCAAACGCGTGATTGGTACTGAGAATGAGTGTTACAACGACTGCGGTTTCTCAACCACAGATCCCTACTATGCAGTGAAAATGTCGAACCTCAAAGCGCTCCAGATGCGTGTCAACTGGCTGTATGTGTATCCCGGTCCAAGCTACATGGCGACGTATCCTGAACACTGGGAATGGGTTCGACTTTCGCTCGGACAAAGCGCTTCAACCTCACCGGATGCTTGGGTTGCATTGCGAGAAGCTGAGGATCGCTATTGGCTCGAAGATGACTCTCATACTTGGCCGAATAAACCGTGGGTGCGCAACCTGGAGCGGTGGTTGGTTCACAGTGACGTTGCACCCGATGGTCAGAGTCGCAGGGGAACTGATGTCCGAACGGGCGTGCTTGACCCGGACAACGGCACTGCGTATGAGGGGCGCCGGACTGATATCGCTGGTGGACAGGACTTCCTCTACTTCTTCGTGGACGAGGGGTTTGTGTCTGGCGAGGCTCCGGCAATGGGAATCAAAGTGACCTTCGTCGACACAGGGACTTCGAACTGGCGGGTTGAGTATCTCTCCACCGCTGGTATGACTCAGACGCCATCTGTGAGCAATACCGATTCTGGAACAGTCAAGACCGCTACGTTTACCGTCAGCGATGCCGTGTTCTCAGCGGGCCTGACTGAAGGCGCCGACTTCCGGATCTATTGTGGCGGTGCAGAGGATTTGGAGGTCCGCTTTGTCCGACTCATCAAACTCTCATCCTCAGTGATCTTCGCAGACGGGTTTGAGTCAGGCGATACCGGGGCGTGGTCGAGTTCAACACAGTGACTGGAACAATGAGGGATGCTACTTGGGTGACGGTGTTTCGCCGGCTCGCGGGAGGCCGCCCGGAGATTCAAGCCAGGCGTCGAATACCTTGACGTGATCGCCGGAGGCAGTACTCCAGAAGGTCCGCATCTCTTCGGTTCCGATGGCACCACCTTTATTGAAGTTGTAGAAGTCGCGGCAGGAAGCCCAGAACGACTCGTCGCCTATCGCCTCACGCATTGCATGGATCAGCAGAGCGCCCTTGAAGTAGCGGATGGTATATCCGTCGCCATCGTTGGATGCGGGGACATCGGCAAGCGGAGGAGCATTGGCGGGGAGCTTGGATACGGCTTCTCTATAGCGCGCGATCCTCCGATTGTAGGCCTCGCGGGACTGGATTCGCTCGACCGCAACCAAGCTGAAGTACTCAGCGAACGCCTCGTTGATCCAGTCACCCTGTCCACGGCCGAAGGACCACCAGAAGTGGGCGATCTCGTGTGCGATGCCGCGAAGCAGGGAGAGGTCCGGGCTGGCCTTCAGCGCGGCGAGAATACGTCCCTCTGAGGTGACAATCATGGGTTCTCTGGCGTAGCCTCCCTGACCCGCGTCGCGAGGGCTGAAGACGCTGCGAACTGTCCCTCGGTGTGCTCCTGGCCGACCCAGAAGTGAGGTGTAGATGGTCATCGTTCGCCGGATGCCCTCAGCTTCTTGCGTGACAAAGGCGTCAGGGAGCCGGGACGAGTAGATCTCCACTGCGTATCCTTGCTCCGATATCCGAGTCACCTTGAACGCCGGGGATGCGACGACGACGATGTCCAGCGCGCCCGAGGCATGCCATCGGGTTCGCAGCTGGTCTTTGCTGCCGGTTCTTTCCAGCACTTCTCCGTTTGCCACCACGGTCCACACTTTCGGAAAGCTGACCGCAAGGTCAAATTCAAGGCGGGTGCCGTACTCGGCGATCTGGGGGTACCAGCTGGAGTAGCTGGCCAACTCAACGCGACGCGGATTGATGGCGTCGTCGAGGCCATAGCCGAGTTCGGTCGCGGCTTCGGTGCCGAACTCGGGCAGCTGCTTGAGGGCGCCGGAGTAGGAGAATCCAAGGCGAAGCGCGTCGCCAGATCTCTCTGAGGGGAGTGTGACGACGACCTGTTGCGATGCCGGTTGGATTCCAGTCCGACCGATTTCTCGGGTAGCAAAATCTACTTTACTGCCATCGATACTGAGGCTGGAGATTCCGAAAGTCTCGTGGAGAAGGAACGTCAGTTGGCCCTGGTCGACGAGGTGGGGTTGGATGAGTACGTGCCCGGTGACGGTCAG
Organism: bacterium; assembly: GCA_024229275.1. Taxonomy (GTDB): domain Bacteria; phylum Acidobacteriota; class Thermoanaerobaculia; order Thermoanaerobaculales; family Sulfomarinibacteraceae; genus JAAESQ01. The sequence continues at coordinate 3,278 of JAAESQ010000538.1, forward strand.
TCGGCCGGCGTCAGGGTCAACAGCAGCATCCAGTTCGTAGATCAGCGGGACAGCGGCGCCCGCGTTGATGGCACACAGGCTCAGAACCACGAGAGCCATGCCAGATCCTACAATTTGGCGCATTCTCAGTCCCTCCCTCACGTCTGCGCATGAACCTAAGATCCGGGATCTTGTGGCCTGTCCGCGCGCGTTTTCCGTTACTCGCGGCCTTGACCAGGCTACCCCATCATCGCTGTTCCTTCGCATGGGGTCGACATTCAGACTGACGAGGCTAGGGACGGGGGAAGAGTGATGAAAAGGGTCGTCGTTTCGCCGTCGTCGAGTTTCCCGACTCGGGGATCCTCTAAGACTGGTAGACTGATTCTCAACAACATGGAATCAATACGTTGGGCTGCGTCCGCTCTGCTGAGAGCATCCTTCGCCATGCTCGCTGTCGGTGCCTTTGCCGGCCAGGAACCCATCGACTTTGGCCACATCTCTCTCGAACAGGGGCTTTCCCAGAGCATCGTCGAACAGATGGTTCAGGACCGGACGGGGTTCATGTGGTTTGCCACAGAGGACGGCCTCAACCGGTTTGACGGCTATCGGTTCACCGTCTACAAAAACGTGCCCGGCGATTCGCAGAGCCTCAGCTACAACCAGATCAAGGCTGTCTACGAGGACCGCGAAGGCGTTCTCTGGATCGGCATCTTTGCGAGCGGCCTCAACCGATTCGATCCTTCGACCGAAAAGGTGGTTCGATACAGGCACGACCAAAACGACCCGGATAGTCTTGGTGCCGATTCCGTCCTATGTGTCCTGGAAGACACCTCCGGTCGGTTGTGGGTCGGGACCCAGGACGGAGGTCTCGATCGTTTTGATCGCGAGACCGGGAGGTTCGTTCACCACCGCGCCGACCCGAACGTATCCGGCACAATCAGCCATGACGATGTACGGTCGATCTTCGAGGACAGGGACGGAGTGTTGTGGATCGGCACAAACGGCGGAGGTCTCAACCGTCTCGACCCCGAGAGTGGAGTCTTCACTGTCTACCGCCATTCGGCTGACGACCCGCGCAGCCTGAGCAGCAATAACGTCTTTGCCATCCACGAGGACCGTGCCGGAACTTTGTGGATCGGTACCTACGGTGGTGGGCTCGACGTGCTAGACCGGGCAACAAACCGGTTTACTCACTACTCAAGCGATCCCGATAGCCCTACCGCCCTCAGCAGTAGCCTCGTCAAATCGCTGTGCGAGGACCACGAGGGAACCCTGTGGGTGGGAACCGACGGCGGTGGACTCAATCGCTTCGACCGTGACAGCCGTACCTTCACGAGCTACCGCCATGATCCGGTCAACACCTACAGCCTCAGCACCGACCGCGTCTTCTCCGTTTTCCAGGATCGATCGCACGTGCTATGGGTGGGCACCTATGGCGGTGGTCTCAGCTTTTTTGACGTCTCTAGGAAGAAGTTTCACCGCTATCGGAACGATCCCAATGATGAGAACTCGCTCAGTCACGACATCGTGTGGTCGTTCCATGAGGACCGCGACGGCATTCTGTGGGTCGGGACCGACAGCGGCGGCCTCAACCGATTCGATCGTCGCACCGGCACCTGGCGACGCTACCTCCACCGACCGGATGATCCGGCGAGTCTCAGTCATAACACGGTGCGCGTGGTTTTCGGCGACCGGGACGGCCGGCTCTGGGTTGGTACCCACGGCGGTGGACTCGACCAGTTCCACCGGGAAACCGGTCGCTTCACACATCATCGCCATGACCCCAATGACCCGGACTCGCTGAGCCACGACCAGCTTCGGTCGATCTTCCAAGATCGCTCCGGTTCGATTTGGGTCGGCACCTATAGCGGTGGGCTCGATCGATTCGATCCCGAGACCGGCGTGTTCACGCATTTCAGTCATGATCCGGACAACTCCACCAGCCTCAGCCACGACTTCATCCGGTTTGTATTCGAGGACAGTGAGGACGTGCTGTGGGTGGGGACCCAAGGCGGCGGGCTCAACCGGCTCGACCCAGACAGCTCCCGCTTCGTTAGGTATCGTCACGATCCGCGCGACTCCACGAGCATCGCCACCGACCACGTCTTCGCCGCCTACGAGGATCATGACGGGGTGATGTGGTTCGGAACGTTCGGCGGCGGCCTCAACCGCCTCGATCGCGCGACGGGGCGATTCAGGCGTTACCGACAGCAGGATGGGCTCGCCGGCGACTCCGTCTACGCAATGCTCGGAGATGAACAGGACGTGTTGTGGATCAGCTCGACACAAGGGCTGTCTCGGTTTGACCCGAGCACAGAGTCGTTTCGCGATTTCGACGTACGCGACGGGCTTCAGAGTAACGAGTTCAATGGAGGCTCCGCCTACCGCAGCACCAGCGGAGAGATGTTCTTTGGCGGCATCAACGGGTTCAACACTTTCTTCCCGAGCGAGATCGACATCAACTCGGAGGTCCCCAACGTCGTCATCACTGACATTCAGCTCTTCAATCAATCCGTCGGAATCGGCGAAAAAGTGAATGGACGTGTGTTGCTCGATCGCCCGGTTACCTTCGCCGACCACATCGAACTCTCCCACCGCGACAATGTCATCACCTTCGAGTTCGCGGCTCTCCACTACAGTTCGCCCGGAAAGAACCTCTACGCCTATCGGATGGAGGGCTTCAGTGACGATTGGGCATGGGTGTCCGCCGACCGCCGGTTTGCCACTTTCACCGGCCTCCGTCCGGGAGATTACGTGTTCAGCGTCCGTGGTTCGAATAGCGACGGTGTCTGGAACGAAGAAGTGGCTTCCCTCACACTCACCGTCAAGCCGCCGTTCTGGGCGACGTGGTGGTTTCGACTGATCGGGTCGGCCGCGTTAGCGGGCATTGCCGCAGCGGTCGTGCAGAGTCGCCTCCGTGGCGTCCGGATGAAGGCCGAGCTGATGGCGGCCCACGACGCGCAAATGGCGATCCTGCCCCAGGCTGCGCCCGAAGTTTCCGGAGTCGATATCGCGGGAGCGTGGATTCCAGCCTCTGATTTTGGCGGTGATTTTTACGATTACTTCTGGCTTGAAGGCGAACCTCAGCGGTTGTGCGTCGTGGTGGCGGACGTGGCGGGCAAGGGAATGCGTGCCGCCATGAACGCGGTCATGTCGGACGGAATGGTGTTCTTGCGAGCGCGGCAGGTCGGTTCGGTGGAAGAAATCATGGGCAGTCTCAACCGGTCGCTCTTCCACAAGGTGGGGAGTCGGATGTTCACCGCTCTGTGCCTGGTGGTCATCGATCCCGAGAACCGGAAACTGACCTTCTCCAACGCTGGGCTGTGCGAGCCATTGCAGCGATCGAACGGCAAGGTTGGGTACCTCACATCTCCAGGGGCCCGGTTTCCGCTTGGCGTGATTCAAGACGCAGAGTATGAATCGACATCAGTGCGGCTCGCCGAAGGTGACGTCATCGTTCTCTTCACTGATGGTGTGCCCGAGGCGAGGAATCGCGAACGCAAACTACTCGGCTACGACGCCCCGCGCGACTTGCTCGCCCGGATCGATGCCGACGATCTGACCGCCGATGACATAGTCAGAATCCTGGTCGAAGACGTAGAACGGTTCTGCGATGGCGCCGAGCAAAGCGATGACATGGCGATCGTAGTCATCAAAGCCTGATGTTCTGGTTGACCCTGACAAGGTTGTTTGAATAGCACTCTAGCTTCAGCTCCTGGAGTCTGGCCATGTTGGGATCGTGGGTGTTCGAAACCTGATCCTCGTCATCGGGATTGAAGTTGAAGTCGACACCGCTGGTCGCCTGCGGCTCGGCCGGTCTGGGTCACGTACTGATATCATCAATCTGGTGCATCCACTCGAACGAACAATCCGCAGCGCAGAGGGTTTTCTACTCATCGGAGATTCCTCCGAAGAGCGCTTTCCCGGTTACTCGTACAACGCTTTCACCGAGACCGGGAAGAGGTTTTACTGCCTCGACCTCGGGGGGCTCAGCGAGTCGCGAGGGCCGACCACCGGTGGGAAGGTCTACACGTCGGTGGCAGAGCTTCCGGAAGATCGCGACGATCTCACCATCATTTGGGTCAAGCCGAGATCCGCGGCGCGGGCGGTCGAAGTCGCTCACGATGCGGACTGCAGAAGGGTGTGGTTCAGTTTCGGCACCGGCCATCGGGACGCGGTCGCCAAGGCTCGGGAGTTGGGTATGGAGGTTGTCGAGATCGGTCGCTGCCCGGTCTACTATCTGGCGGACAAACCAAGAGCATGCGCTGCCCATACGCTGCTGGTGAGGGTCACCGGTTCGTATCGCCGCCCGCCGCAGACAGACTCCGACAGCCAACGACGAGAACTCTGGTAGCAGAGTTTCATTGGTATTGCAGTGCAATTCTGCAATACTGTCTTACAATTACGGTCTTCTCGGTCCGAGATCTCGGACTCGAGACTTAGGAGGATCCATGACGAAATTGCAAGTCTCTCAGGACATCGACTCATTCTGCCTCAAGTGCGATCTGCTGCTCGCTCATGTGATCATGTCGCTCAAGGGCGACCGCCCACATAGAGTAAAGTGCAAGTCCTGCAAAGATGTTCATGCATACCGAGTAGCCAAGCCCAAATCCCGTCAAGCTGGAACCGCAAAGCCGCGCAAAACTGCTGCGAAAAAGCCCGCACGGGCAACCGAGTATCAGCGGCTGTTAGAGGGGCGCGATACTTCCGGTGCAAAGCCATACTCGATGACGGGAAGCTTTGGGACCGACGAGATTATTGACCATGCGAAGTTCGGCATTGGACTGGTCATCAAGCAAGCCAGACCGGGTAGGATTGAGGTTCTATTTGCCGAAGGAACCAAGTTGATGGTCTGTGGCTAGGAGCGGCCGCTGTTCCAATTGTCCTGATCATACTGGTGTGCGTTATTGAGAAATCACTCCCATGGGTAGTGGAAGGCCTGGTTGTCAGAATAGTGCGATACGGCCGGTAAGGGCTAGGCAGCAATGATGATGAACAAGGCCGACCAAATTGTCGATTGCCCCGATGGCGTCAAGTGTGGGGCGTGCTCGCTATTGCGTCAGCCATATCGTGTACAGCTGGAGCGCAAGGCGAATTGGCTCAGAGATGCACTCAAGAAGGAACTGCGACTCAGTGATCGCCAGTTGCTTTCGGCGTTGCCCTCGCCCGAAGTCGAGGGCTATAGGAACCGAGCCAAGATGACGGTGTCGACTGACCGAGACCGACGGTCGCGGCTGGGTTACTTCCAGCGACGTGGGCGTGAGGTTGTCGACGCACCGAACTGTGGCGTGCTTGTGCCAGAGCTGCTCGAGACTACCCGCCATTTGCGGGACCTGCTGAACTCTCCTGTACGGTTTCCTTTTCAGCTGCGACACATTGATCTGCGTTGCGGGAGTGATCCTACCCTGCAGCACTTGACCCTTGTGGTCAAAGCTGCGACTTTGCCTCAACTCCCCATCGAAGCCATCACCAAAGCCTGCCCCCACGTTGCCGGCATTGCCGTGAACCTCAATACCAGTGGTGGTCCACAGGTCATCAAAGGGCACATCGATCCTGTTGTCGGAGTGCGAGAAGTGTACGTGGATTCGGCCGGACTCTCGCTGCGGGTTTCGCCGGGGTCGTTCTTTCAAGTCAACCTAGGAATTCTTCCCGAGATTCACTCGCGAATGGCGGAGTTCCTCGGCGAAGGTGAACTCCTGGTTGATCTCTACGCCGGCGTTGGAACCCATGGTCTCGCCCTTCGCCAAAACTTTAGACGTGTCCTTTGTGTGGAAGGGGTTCGGAGTTCAGTGGCGGACGCTCGAGCCACTATCAAGATGGGTCGCGTCGGCAACGTTGAAATTCTCGCCAATCCGATACACCGCGTCTTGCGTCATCTGCGTTCCGAGAAACCCGCAGCCGTGATTCTCAATCCATCCCGTGTTGGCGCTGAGAAAGCAGCCCTTGAGATGATTATCGACTCACCCACGAGAGCGGTAGCCTATCTCTCTTGCGACCCTGTGACCCTTGCGAGAGATCTCGCGCTGCTTATCAAAGGTGGTTTTAAACTGACCACGGTCCAGGTTGTCGACATGATGCCCCAGACGCGCCAGGTTGAGTCGTTGACCCTCTTACGCAGGTAGACACAGATCGAATCGAGATGCTCCAAGGTCTTGTCTGATGTGACGCCGGTGACTGAATGAAGAGGCACCGAGAGCTACGGTAAAGGCTGTGTCCACACCAGACTGTCTTGGGAGGAGAAGTCATGCGTAGCAACTCAGCAAGAATACCCTGGTTCAAACCAGGTCGCTTGACTCTTCTGTTGCTTGCCCTGATTGGCTCTGTGTTGATGGCCGGAGCCCAGGCACCCTGCGGATCACTGCCACCACCCACCGGCACGACAATTGATGTTTACCCCGCACAGGCTGGCGACCTTCGTGACATCGTTGCTGCCGCAGCCGCTGATACGACTATCCTGCTCCACGACGGCCTGTACGACATGAGCGGCGGAGATTTCGACTACCGTCTGGCGTTTGATACGCCCAATGTCACACTGAGGTCGGCTTCAGGAAACCGGGATGCCGTGATACTCGACGGTGACTACGGCACAAACGAGCTGGTCAGCATCTACACCTCAGATATCACCATTGCTGACATCACTCTTCGAGAAGCTTACGACCATCCTATTCACATGAGCGGCTCACCGGGGAACCCAATCTCAGGGATTTTGATCTACAACGTTCGAATTGTCGATCCAGGCCAACAGGCAATTAAGGTTAATCCTTCTGGCGACGGTTGGGTCGACAACGGCACAATCGAGTGTTGTGATATCGAACTCACGAACGCGGGGAGGCCTGAGATCCGTGACAGCTGCTACACCGGTGGTATCGATGTGCATCAGGCGCAGGGATGGATTGTGCGGAACAATCGGATCTCGGGATTCTGGTGCAATGATGGCCTTTCTGAGCATGGCATTCACTTCTGGAAATCGTGCCGGGATACGGTAGTCGAGGAGAATGTGATCGTTGATTGCGCGCGAGGGATAGGATTCGGACTCGGATCCTCAGGGAGTGACCGCATCTACCCAGATGATCCGTATCCAGGTGTTGGGTACATGGGTCACATCGACGGCATCATTCGCAACAACTTCGTAGCCGCCGCTGATAGTGGGCTCTTTGCGTCCCCGGACGGCTTCGACACCGGAATTGGGCTCGAGCAGGCGCATGGCGCTCGTGTGGTCCACAACACCGTGGCATCGACAGCGAATCCTCTGTCATCTTCGATTGAATGGCGGTTTCCAAACACTGCTGCTGAGGTCATGAACAATTTGGTGAGCGCATGGTTGCTGCCGAGGGATGGCGCGCAAGCGGTCCTTGCAGGCAACATCGAATCGGCGCCCGGGATCTGGTTTACTGACATTTCGGCAGGCGATCTGCATCTCACAGGCGACGCTTCTGCGACCGACCTCGGTGTCCTTCTTGAACCGGGATTGGCCGACACTGACATCGACAGACAGCTTCGCGACTCTCTGCCTGATGTCGGCGCTGATGAGGAGTCGGACTTTGTCTTCTGGGACGATTTCGAGTCGGGAGACATTTCTGCCTGGGGGAGTAGCTCCTGAAGGTGACGATGGAATCTCCTGCAGCGAGTTACACTCAAGCAATGAGACTACTGTTCATTTCACTTGTCGCTGCTGTTTCAGTTCTGCCGGGATTTGCGGTCGCCGAACTCCCGACCGTAAGCGATTGCTCGGTGATCAATATTCACGCAATCGGCGCCGAGGCCCTAGACGAACTCAAGACTGATTCAGGCATTGATTGGTGGCTCGAACTCGACAGCGAGATGCTGGTCTGTGGTGAGGGTGCGATCGCCGGCATCAGTGAAAACTACAACCCCCTCAAGTTCTACCCGCAGCTGGACGCTGGGGGTCTTTACGTCACCAGAGGAC
>JAAESQ010000539.1 GCA_024229275.1 bacterium
CGTGATGCTTCCGGAAGATGCCTTTCTGAGTACAGGCGAACCGCATTCTGCAGATCGGTGTCATAGGCGTCTACATTGGCGTTCTGAGCAACGGAAACAGCGATTCCGACGATCCAAATTATGACAAAGACGAGGGCCCGAATTTGGGGGCTCAGAGATTTTGGTTTTGGTCTCGACAACGTGTTGCGCTGGTGTTGTGTCATCCAGTTCATCCTCCAAATCCTGCGTTACGGATCGCGATCTTCGTCGATCATCTGTTCAAGTTGGAAACGCAGATCGGGTTCTGCATCCTCGGTGCCATCAGTGTTGTCCTCTATCACGATTTTCTGCACCGATGTCATGAGCGCACGTCGCTGGTCGGTGGTGAGATCCTCGAGAAACTCCTTCAACAGACGTTGGCTGGTCGCTCTGCTACGTGACTCAGATTCAGTGCTTTCAATTCCTGCGATTATCAGTGCCGCGACCTGATCTGCGAGGCTTCTGTCTGGTGCTGTCTGACCCGAGGAGCGGAGTTTGGAATGGAGGTTTTTGAGGAACTCCTTATCTCTGTCAGTCCACGGTGAACGGACAGATTCCATGGTTCTGAGGAAACTGTCGCTCGGTTGGGGCACGAGGTCATTCTCCGCAGACAGGATTTCTAGCAGAGCCTCAGTTTCTGAGTCGGACGGTTCGACGTCTGTCGCCACCCCGCCAAGAACGTGTTCGATGGTCTCGCCCTTTGATTCGACGGCCCTCTTTTCCATTGCCAAGCTTTTGAGCTGTCCGTAGAGAATGAATCGTGTCTCCCAGCTGGTGGCAAATACAGGGAAACGTGCAGCAAAGCTCCGCAGCCATGCGGGTGCTTCTTCCGGTTTGAGCGTGTCTTCGTCGGAACAGTCATAGTAGGCGAAGAGCAGTTCTGAGCATGCGGTCGGATCCTGCGGAATGTCGGCATCCTTGCGATCCCATAGCTGTTGCAGGTAGGCCACTGCGGAACTGGCCCACAGTCGTGCGGCCCTGTCGGTCAACATCTTCGGCCTCCAGGGTGCTGGGTCTGATCAGTCCAGGTCGGCTTCTGCGAGGCGGTCATTCGATCCTCGGCGAGTTCTATCTGTTCGCGCAGCCGTTTGAGTGTGGCGGCCGTGGTTTGGAACTCACTGGTTGTCACCGCTGATTCGGATAACTGAGTGAGGGCCTTGACCGCCCTCTCGGCCGCATCGATGATGCTCCGTGAGGTCTGCAACCACTCCCAACGCTGTGTGAATTCTGACTCTCTCCGAAGTGCTACGCGCCTTTCGAGCTCGGCCTTTGCGACGCAGGCGTCAACAATTCTGCGAATGCATCGAGTCTTGACGAGGGGCGAGCAATCCCCCTCGTTGCTGGAGTATTCCACAACTGAGGTAATGAACTCACTCGCTCTCCTGCGCAGCCGTTGACGCTGCTTGCGCAAGAAGCCCTCTGAGATCTCTGCCTCTCCGATCACAATTAACGGCTCGAACGGCGGCGCCGGCGGACGTCCCCTGCGCCCCTGGGTGTGGCTCGAACTCGACCACAACCGAGTCAGCACTTTAATTAAAATGCGGTCATCGTCGTAGAACAAATCTGCGTAGAGCTGACCATGATTCGACACCTTCTTCTCGAAATCGGCTAGAGATGTGGAAGAAGAAGCCGCCGCATCGCTCATCAGAGTTGCAAGTTTGCCATCGTAGTGCTTCTTCAGCTTTTGCCACAGCGAATGAACCCGATCGTGAGCGTCGATGACTTGATCGGCTTCTGACCACACGCCGAGGCGAACGGCACAGGCGAGCGCATGACGCGATCGACGGCGCCCGAGCTTCGCTTCCGCCTGTGCAACAGCGACTGCAAAGCGGGCCTTTCCCTGCGATGCCTCATGTGTTGAGGCGAGAAGCTCCACATGAGCCGCGAGTGATTCGACCACAAGGTCAGACAGGCGCGCTTTGCGAACCTGAATAACGGCGGTGAGCGTCTGCTCAAGATCTTTACGGCAGTGCCAGTACCCGGTCGCCGCGAGTTGATAGAGCTTCTCCTCGTCCCAGGGTGCTCCTTCGGTCGACGTGGTTTGCGCTACATCGGCAACGGCTTCGATGTGGCGCCTCCAGCAGTCGCGCACTTTCTCCAAACCAGAGATATCGTGAGTCGCCGATTTGACCAGGTTGTTCCAATCAGTGGAACTGAGGAGCGTCAGGTCCTGTGGTGTGATCGCGCACATATGACGCCACAGTGTCGCGGCTCGCTGTTCTGGAAATCCCCACGCGCTTCCTGACAGTACTTCGCAGGGCGGTGCTTGACGGAGATCCGCGGCTAGCGAAAGTAGGCGGTGCAATGCAACGACCGCGAAATCACCGTTCCTACTCCCTGTTTCGGGAGCACAGAACTTCGACTCGCCTGACGAGTAACACCGCTGCACCTTCTCGCTCATGGTCGGACCAGCATAGGTCGCTTTGGGCGGCTGTTCAACATTGGCGCAACGATCCCGAAGTTGAGGATCGACAGTCTCGATCGCGGGCAATCGTTCGACAGCCATCTCACGCCAAAATATGGTCTCACCCCGAGAATGCGTGAATCAATGCGATGGGGAGAGGGGCCGGTGCCGGGGTTGTTTCACGCACAGCAAGCATCAAGACCGATGATGGAATGATGAAGGATGATGCGACAGCACCCGTGAGCGTCAAGTGGGACCGCAATATTGTCACCCGATGGTTGCATAGGAGCTGCTTTTGTGAATGCAGGTACGCTACTATCTCAAACCTAAACTGAGCGATTCTGCCGAATGAGATGTGCCAAGATATTGATGTACTGGTGCTTGCGACAAGCGGAGGCGTACCCTTCGGTACGTCGAGCATTGGCGCAAGTGTCCATGGCGCAAGGGATTGGTGCAGATCGCCGGTGAGAATCGCTCAATTTAGGTCGAACTTAGGCAGAGAGTTAAGAGTGACCATGAGAGAACGAGGTAGCCATTTCTGGACGACCTTCGGCGCCCACCGCACTCAATGTGTGAAATTTGGGAGAGCTGTGGGTAGAGACCTCTTCATCGCAGTTCAGCGCATTCGGGTCGGGGGACATTCATGAAGTGGAAACCGGGGAACGAGATCTGCTACCACTACACCATTGAGCGTTTCCTTGGTGCGGGTGGCATGGGCGAGGTGTATCACGCTTTCCACCAGGTGACGCGGCGCGAAGTTGCCATCAAGGCAGTTCGTGAGCATTGGAAAGATCAGTCCGAGTACCCAATGATGCTTGAACGATTCTCGAAAGAAGCAACTATTTGGACTCGGCTTCCACGCAGCCCCCATATCGTAGAAGCGATCGAGTTCTTCCCTGAGTTTAAGAGCGACCCCTACTTGATTTTAGAGTTCATCGACGGTGTGAACCTGAAGGCATTTCTCGAACGTGAGAAGCGAATCGACTGTCTACAGGCAACACGATACGCGATCGACTTCTGTTCCGGGATGGAGGCAGCTGTCCTCGAGGGGCAGCCCATCGTTCACCGTGACATCAGCCACGACAATGTCCTCATTGCCAAGGCCGGCAACACGCTCAAGGTCAATGACTTCGGACTGGCCATGACTGGAGTGATCAACCCCAACTCGCAGTTCTACGTGATGGGCAAGGAGTACTTCATGTCTCCGGAGCAGCGCCTTGCCTATTCACCCGAGCAACGTGCGGCCCTCGATGCCCGCTCCGACATTTACTCTTTCGGGCTGATGTTTCGTTGGGTCATTTTCGGCTGCCCTGAAGGGGTGGAACAACCAACGCTAGGGCCTCGAGGTCAGGCGCTCGGAGACCTATTCAAAGAGTGTTTACAGACCGATCGTGACGACAGACCGTCCAGTTTCGCCGAGATCCGCAACAGGTTGGCTGAGCATCTGAAACGCTATGCCGGCGAGTCCAAGGTTCTGTGTCGTGAATGCGGATATATACCTTGGAATCCAGGGGACAGTTGTTCGCTCTGTGGTGGCGCGCTGCACGAGAGCGTTCCGATCGTGGCGGAGGAAACGAATTTGCCGCCTGTATCGGTCCCTGTGCAGGATCCTGAACCTGTACCTGACTTCGATTTTGGCAGGACGACGCCTTCGGGGCAGGTCTATGAAGACGTCTCGAGCCCAGGTGTGGCGTCAGCCCCGGCCGCGGTGCCGGCGAGTTTTCTTGGTCTTGACGGTGGGTCCAGCGAAACCGGTATCAGTGAAGCGACGGTGTCGGTGATCTGCACCAGTCTGGGCATTGACGAGAGTCGAGTGCGTCACCTCAAAGAGAGTAGCCCGCAGCGGTTTGTTGACCTGCCACCTTTTGCGGTGGCCAAATACCCGGTCACACGCGCCGAGTTTCAGAAGTTCCTCGATGCCACCGGCTACGATCGATCCACCAACCTCCATTTCGACAGGACGCCCGTGCGTGACAATCACCCTGTCACAGGAGTCTCGTGGGATGACGCGTTGGCCTACTGCCGTTGGCGAGGCGATGTGCGGTTGCCGACATCATATGAGTGGGAGCATGCTGCTCGAGGCGGCAGGGTTCAGCTTTACCCTTGGGGCAATCAATTCGATTCAGCGCGTTGTAACACCACGCAATCGGGTGAGGGTCAGACAGTGCCAGTCGATCACTATCCTGAGTCCGCGAGTCCATGTGGAGCGTTGCAGATGACGGGCAACGTTTGGGAGCTGACCGACTCAGGTTCTCCACAACACGGCAAGATCGCAATCGGCGGTTCTTACAAGTCTGATGGCCGATGGCAGGGTGCTACGTTCTTTAACTACTATCTTCCTCCCGGCGATCGTGACAACGATGATGTTGGTTTTCGGGTAGTTCACGCTCCGACTGCGGCTGATCCTGAGCTTCATGGGAATTGGGTTCAAATCCCTGGGGGAGAGTTCTGGAGCGGATGTGAGCAGGTGTTTGCTGAAACTCTGGTGCGGAAGTTCGGCCTCAGCAGCGGATCGATTGGAACTCTGACTCAATACGAACATCTCAAGCAGACTGTGTC
>JAAESQ010000540.1 GCA_024229275.1 bacterium
AACACAGTACGAAGATCGCAATCGCGACCCAGGCGGTGAGTTGCCGTTTGGGATCGAGTGGGACAGCTTCGTCCCAGATGCGAGGATGCCGTAGTCCCATCACAAGCACGATGACCATCCACAGCCACCAGCCCGGCCAGACGAAGCCCAACACGGCGAGAATGGCAAGCATCGGCCAGGCGGCACGCCGATGCCAATGCCCGAACAATGAATAGCAGACGTGTCCTCCGTCGAGTTGGGCAAATGGCAGCATGTTGAGAAGAGTGACCATCACACCGAACCACGCGGCAACGCCGGTCGGGTGAAGCATAACGCCAACTCCCTCCGGCAGGTCCGGCATCAGCGCCCATTCGAACACTCTGTAGATGATGGGTTCGCCGAACACGATATAGGCCGCCTCTTCGCTAATCTCACCAATGTCTGAGGCAAGAATTCCGAAGATCAAAAACGGAAGCAAAGTCACGAATCCGGCTATAGGTCCGGCCGCCCCGACATCAAGGAGTTGACCCTTGTTCCGAATCGGTTCTTTCACCCGAATCACTGCGCCCAACGTCCCGATACCGACGAGCGGAACCGGGAAAGGGATGAAGAACGGAGGTGTGGCCACCAGGCCATGTGCACGACATGCAAAATAGTGTCCCAGCTCGTGAGCAAGAAGGATCACGATGAGAGGCACCGAAAACAGCAATCCTTGAGCAATAAACGCGGGATGGATCAGAAGTCGTTCCAAAGGAAGCTGGGCGAGTTCTTCGGTTAAACCACCCCAGAACAGACCACCGATGACCGTGGTGCTTGCGAACGTCGCGAGGAACAATGTGATGTGCAGCCACCAGGCAGGTTTGTAATTGGCGGCTGGAGAAAGAAAAGCCCCGGCGGGGTGACCGCCGGGGTCGACCAAATCAGACTCGGGATCGCGTTGCACGCGATCAGCTCATATTGCGTAGCGCCTTACCCGGTTTGAACCGGATCGTTTTCCCGGGCGGAATCTCGACCTCGCGACCGGTCTTCGGATTGCGTCCGATGCCCCGTTTACGGTCTTTGACCTGAAAGACACCGAAGCCACGCAGCTCGATGCGATCGCCTCGCAGAAGCGCATCCTTCATGCCCTCAAAGAGAGCATTCACAGCTTCAGCAGCCTTCGGCTTCGGAAGATCGGTTGCCTCCATAACCCTGTCGACGAGATCCGACTTGATCATCCACTCCTCCTTCTAGCAATACAGTCTGCGAACATAGCCCGGAACCCCAACCTGTGTCAAGGCTTAGGTCGCGAAACACTGTCTGGTTGGCGGAGTTGTGCTGAGAAAACCGGCATCGGCGAGACGCTGCCTACTCTCCGATTATCTTCACCATCACCCGTTTCGGCCGTCGACCGTCGAACTCGCCGTAGAAGATCTGCTCCCACGGACCGAAGTCCAGACGTCCATTGGTGATTGCAACGACAACTTCCCGCCCCATGATCTGTCGTTTGTGGTGTGCGTCAGCGTTGTCTTCCCCAGTGCGATTGTGATGGTAGCGCTGCGGCGATGCATCGAAGGGGGCGAGATCCTCCAGCCAACGCTTATAATCTCGATGCAGCCCGGATTCGTCATCGTTGATGAACACACTGGCGGTAATGTGCATTGCGTTAACAAGGCACAAACCCTCTCGGATACCGGAAGCCTCAAGTTCAGCCTCAACCTGATGTGTGATGTTGATGAATTCCATCCGCTCCGAGACTTGAAGTACCAAATGCTTGGTATGTGATTTCATAGCAACCTCCTTCAGAATGCGGACAGCATTCTACTCCTCTCCCTCTCGACACCTTCAACTTCACGGCTGCTGAGGTTGTCACGCTTGCACTGGGCCGATTCAGAGATGAGGAGTCAGAGGGGGGCTAAGGCCGATTGACTTCACCGGCATGAAGATGATCCCAGACATGCTTTCCGAGTCGTGGTCCGAGTACTCTTTGCAGCTCATCGAGCGTGGCATGCTGGACTTCCCTGACAGACCCAAACTTCTTGAGCAGGGTTCGTGCGCGCCCGGGTCCGACCCCCGGAACGGAGAGCAGCTCGGTTGCAAGTGTTCTTTTAGCGCGCCTTTTGCGATGACGGCTCACCGCAAACCGGTGCGCCTCATCCCTTGCCTGACGCAAGACCAGGTGAGCGGGTTCATTCGTCTGTAGGCGCAGTGGTTCGTTCTCTCCCGGCAACCACACCAATTCCTCCCGCTTGGCAAGTGCCGCCAGAGAGATGTTCAGACCGAGAGCATCGACCGCCGCCATCGCGGCGTTGAGCTGTCCCAATCCACCGTCAATAAGGACCAAGTCCGGCAGTTCCTTGCCTTCGTCTCGCAATCGCCGATAGCGCCGTGTCACTGCTTCTGCAATCGCGGCGTAGTCGTCGACACCGGAGACATCGCGAATTGAAAACGTTCGATACTGGCGTTTGTCCATCCTGCCGCTGAGCCACACCACGCAGCTCGCAGTTGTTTCCTTGCCGGACGAGTGTGAGATGTCAAAGCACTCCAGACGCTTCACTGGCGCCGGCAGGCTGAGCACTTCGCCCAGTCTGCGTTCGAGATGTTCGGCTCGCGCCGTTGGCGCCCGAAATCGCAGCTCGAAACCGCTCCGTGCGTTGCTCTGCGCCAGTTCAGTCCGGCGGACACCGTGCCCTCGCATAGGTGAAACTAGACGAACGACGCGACTCGCCCGTTGCTTGAGATACGCAGCTACAAGTTTGCGGTCCTCAGAGCCAAGGCTGATCGCTGTCTCGACCAGAGGCGGAATTGCTGGATTGGCTTCATAGAACTGCGCGAGAAAGCTGACCAGCAGTTCATCGACGCTGACATCTCCAATCGATTCAAAATGGAACTCTCGCTTGTCAACTAGCTTTCCGTCACGGTAAGCCAGCATGCACACGGTGGCATGCTCGCCATCACAGTGCGGTGCGAATACGTCAATGTCACCCTTCCCAGGGGCTTCAACGTCTTGGCGTTCTTTGAGACGCTTTACTACACCCATGAGGTCACGAATCCGAGCTGCCAACTCAAACTCTTCGCGCTTTGATGCCACCCACATACTCGTTTCGAGCCGAGGTAGCAGCTCGCGGTGGCGACCGTCAAGAAAGAGACGGAGATCGTTGACTGCATGATCGTAGGCTTCCTTGGTCGTCAATCCATCTACACAAGGTGCAAGGCAGGCCTTCATGTCGAAATAGAGGCACGGGCGAGGGAGTTTGCCGTCGATTTCGATATGACAGGTCCGCACCTGGAAACGTGTCCGTGCCAAGTCCATCAGTTTGCGTGCCATGTACTGGCCCATGAAAGGCCCAAAGTACTCATGGGCATCTTCACGAACTCGCCGAGTCATTTCGACCTTGGGCCACTTCTCTCCCGCAGTGAGCCGCAGGTAGGGATACGTCTTGTCATCCCGCAGCAACACGTTGAAGCGCGGCCGCAACCGCTTGATAAGCGTGTTTTCCAGGATGAATGCCTCGACCTCGCTGGCCGTCACGGTGAAGTCCAGTCCGCGAGCGCGCTCTAGCATCGCCAGCGTACGTTGGGGCAGATCGCTGCGACCGAAATATGAAAGCACCCTACGGCGCAGGTTCCGTGCTTTACCTACATAGACTGCTCGTCCCCTCGAATCATCGAAACGGTAGATGCCCGGCTGTTCCGGCGCCTGACGCGCCGTTTCATGGAGTGGATGTTCCTCGCTCACACGGTCCCAACCTACTCCTCCGGCACGAGGCCTAGCCGGATCAGAGCCCGCCGAGCGGCGTGCTGTTGCGCCTCGCGCTTGCTCTTGCCTTCGCCGCGCGCCAATTCGCTACCGTCCCAAATCACCTTAAAAACCCACAGGCGTTGATGGTCGGGACCCTGCGAGGCGATTTCTCGATAATCCGGAAGACCCAATCCACGAGCTTGAGCCGCCTCCTGGAGTGCTGTCTTGGGATCTCCAAGCACCAGCGTTCGAGCGTCCATTCGTTGGAGATCTTCAGCGAACACACTCTCCACGAAGTCCAGAGCGACGCCCCAGCCGCCATCCACAGCTAACGCTCCGACAATGGCTTCAAAAGTATCCTCGAGTAAAGCCTGGCGGTTACGCCCGCCGGCAGCCTCTTCGCCGAGTCCAATCTCGATGAACCGGTCCAAGTCAAGCTCCTGAGCCTTCGCCGCAAGAGTCGACGAGCGCGTCAGGTAAGAACGAATCCGGGTCAGATCGCCCTGATCCCCATCTGGTTCAAGATGGTAGAGAAGCTCTGCGACAGCGTGCCCCAAAACAGCATCGCCCAAGAACTCCAATCGCTCATAGCTCCCGTGCTGAGAGGCCTGAGTCGAGGATCCGTGCCTCAGAGCTTGTTCCAGCAAACCTCGATCTTCAAAGGAATAGCCTAGTCGGCGCTCGAGCTCGTTCAGAAAATCGTACTCATTCACGCCGGGATCATATCGCAGATCGCCCTCTCGTCGCCTCAGCCCCACGATCTCCAGGTCTGCACGAATCAAGGCGGGTGATCACGTTCTCCATACGGCGAATGATGCCGGCGCTGTGCGTCCCCGGCCAGTAGATCCTTTCACAGGATTTGCACTGGCGAAATCTTGTTGCTGTGCGAGCCACGTAAGGGGGAACGAGAGGCACGGCTTCGTCGGGGGGAACATCCCGAAGCTCGCCGTTGCAGTGGCTGCAGCGTGCACAAGCCAGTGTGGGTTCTGGACGGAGGTCCATGCGTGAGAAGACCTCCTGCAATTGAGCTTCGACGCCCTGATTTCGTATGTACAACGAACGGGGACCAGCCGCGGCGAGTTCATTGTCGCGCGTCAGCAACCAACGCCCCTCGCTGCGCGCAACGCGGGCAAGAACGCTGTCCGGATATTCGGGACCCATGTAGCTGCAGTCGGCACCAAAGAATCGGAGCCAGCGAGCCAACGACCCCAGCATCGCATCACAAAGAAATCGGGGCATCGTCTGAGCATAGCTCATCGTCTTTGTGGCCTCCGGCCACAAAGACGGCTATACGGGGCTACGGGTCAACGGCAGTACGGTTACGGAACAGACACTGGCAGTGGCGGCAGGGCCGGCCGGGATGACAGTTCTTGAGGCTCCCCCCATGTCATCCTGAGCGAGCAAAGCGAGTCGAAGGATCTCCCGTTTCACCGGGCAGCAAGTCGGGCACAGCAGTCACCAGGTGATTGCTCATGTAAACGGGAGATTCTTCGACTCCGCCGCCTACGGCTGCTGCGCTCAGAATGACAGAGCCTGGAGGGGACGCTCATCTTCAGGAAATCTAAGCTAGTCGAACGACCGGCGTTCCTACGCCGGCTTGCCCTTGACTCCGGCTGGCTCAACGGCTACGCACCACAACCCATGAACGACCCGGAGTGGCCATGCCTCGAAGCCCACGACGAAACGATTTGCTGACGCTGTCGCCGTCGCTGTGACCGCCACTGAATCTGCCACCGTCTCTGTCTCTGTCTCTGTCTCTGTCTCTGTCTCTGTCTCTGTCTCTGTCAAGTGACGGTCTTACTGTCGACTCCCCGTGTCAACTATCGCAACAGTCACACCCTCTCAGTGGTGATCTGCATTTACGCGCCGGTGTACGCCTCAATCTTGTCGAAATTCAAATAGCGGTAGACCTCGGCCTCGGCCCCACTGAGCTTGCCCTGGACCAACTCGAGATACTCGGCCGTCGACGGTATTCGTCCCAGCAAGGCGCACACCGCAGCTAATTCCGCCGAACCGAGATACACCTGCGCGCCGTCCCCAAGTCGGTTGTCGAAGTTCCGCGTCGAGGTCGAAAAGACAACCGCGTTATCCTCCACCCTTGCCTGGTTGCCCATGCACAGCGAACAACCTGGAATCTCAACCCTGGCCCCGGAAGCCTCAAGTGTTTCCAAAACACCATCCTCGACAAGTTGATCACGGTCCATTCGAGTCGGAGGCGTGACCCACAACCGGCTGACCGCGATCTTCGACCCTGCAAGAATTTTCGCCGCAGCTCGGAAGTGCCCGATGTTCGTCATGCAGGAGCCGACAAAGACTTCGTCGATCGCAGTACCAGCGATCTCTGAAAGCCTCTTCACATCGTCTGGGTCGTTGGGGCACGCCACGATCGGCTCATTAATCTCAGTCAAATCAAGGTCGATCTCGGCCGCATATTGCGCGTTCGCATCACGCTGCAACAGTTGCGGGTCGCTGAGCCATTCTTCCATTGCTTCGACCCGCTTTCTGAGCGTGTCGGCGTCTGCATACCCATCGCGAATCAAAGACCGCAAGAGCACTGCATTGGACTTCAAGAACGGGGCAACCGAGTCGACGTCTAGCTCGATCGTCGCTGCAGCAGCCGATCTCTCCGCAGATGCATCTGTCAATTCGAAAGCCTGTTCTACGTTCAGCTGAGGCATCCCTTCGATCTCCAACACTTTTCCGTTGAAGACATTCTTCTTATTCTTCTTCGCAACTGTCAGCAATCCCATCTGGATCGCCTTCCACGGAATTGCGTTGACGACATCGCGCAAGGTGATTCCCGGCTGCAATTCACCCTTAATCTTGACCAATACCGATTCCGGCATCTCCAACGGCATCACACCCAACGCTCCCGCAAAGGCCACCAAGCCCGATCCCGCAGGGAACGAAACTCCGATTGGGAAACGCGTATGCGAGTCTCCACCTGTTCCGACTGTGTCCGGCAGGATCATCCGATTGATCCACGAGTGGATCACACCGTCACCGGGTTTGAGCGCCACCCCTGCACGATCGTTCATGAAAGTCGGCAAGTTGGCGTGCATCTTCTGGTCCACTTCGCGAGGGTAGGCCGCCGTGTGGCAGAAGCTCTGCATGAAGAGATCCGACTGGAAGTTGAGACACGCCAGTTCTTTGATCTCGTCCGCCGTCATAGGTCCGGTCGTGTCCTGGCTTCCCACAGAAGTCATCTTGGGAAGACAAGCGGTTCCGGGATGTACGCCGTCGACGCCGCAGGCTCGTCCGACCATTTTCTGTGCCAAGGTATAGCCGACTCCCTCGAGATGAACCACGGGCGGAACCGCGAAGAGATCTATCTCTCCCAATTCCATCGCTTCGCGAGCGCGCTGCGTCAGTTGTTTACCGATGATCAACGGCACACGCCCACCGGCGCGGAATTCATCGAAAAGCGTTGCCGGTTTCAGGGCAAATCTGGTCACCTCGGCGCCAGAATCATCCAAAATGCGGCCTTCATGTGGGCGAATCTCGATTGTCTGTCCGGAACTCAAGTGGGTGACGTCGCACTGAATCGGCAACGCACCCGAGTCCTCTGCGGTGTTGAAGAAGATCGGGGCAATGACTCCACCCAGGATGTAGCCGCTGGAGCGTTTGTTGGGAACATGAGGAATGTCATCCCCGATGTGCCAGATGAGCGAGTTGCACGCCGACTTTCGCGACGAACCTGTCCCCATGACGTCGCCCACGAATGCGACCGGCAAGCCCTTCTCTTTCAGCTTGGCGATCTCATCCAACCCACCAGAAAATCTGCTTTCGCCCATCGCCAAAGCATGTACTGGAATGTCGGGACGAGTAGGAGCGTGCTTCGCCGGTGAAAAGTCGTCGGTGTTGATTTCACCGTCGACCTTGAACACCGTGACCCGGATCGACTCGGGCACATCTGGTCGATTGGTGAACCACTCAGCTGCGGCCCATGACTCGAGCACTCTGCGTGCATTGGTGTTGCCACTATCGGCGAGGTCCTTCACGCTGTCGAAGGCATCGAAAACGAACAGCGTTCTCGATAGAGCACCCGCTGCCGTTGCTCCCAAATCCGCGTGATCGAGTAGAGCGATCAGATGCGGCACGTTATATCCACCGAACATTGTGCCGAGCAGTTCGACCGCGCGAGTCGGTGTCACGAGCGGTGCAGGCAACTCACCCTGAGCAACCGATCCCAAAAACTCAGCTTTGACTTTGGCGGCCGGATCCACTCCTGGCGCGATGCGATTCTCAAGCAAGTCGACTAACAGCGCTTTGTGCTCATCAGGAGGGTCCTGTAGCAGGCCTACAAGGGCCTCGGTCTGCGCAACATCCAACGCAAGCGGCGGCACACCGCCAGCCTTCCGCTCCTCGACGTGTTCCAGGTAACTCTTAATCATGAAAACCCTCCTTTGAGCCTGGCGGAGAGACCGCCGGCCACAAGCTAGACCCGCGCAAGGGGGGTTGTCAATCGGGGTGCACGAAGAGCGTTGTCAGTTCTCAGGGTTGCGCTATCTGATTCAACGCTATTCTGTGATTGTGGAGACTCGAGAATGAGCCGCAGTGATGGTGACTCTGTTACTGAATCTGATCCTGCCACTGATTCCTGTCGCTGCCTCTGCCTTTGTCACAGTCACGGCCCCTGTCACCTGCCGATGTCGTCGATCGCCATCTCTACAGAGGTGCTCATGGGAGTTAGTAAGAGCTCACTAAATCCTGCGAATGCGCAAGGCGTACGGTGTGTTCCATAATGTGCGAGCGCCCAACGCAGCTCCGGGAGGATGACAATGCCTACCATCGAGACAATCCCAGAACTCGTGAAAAGCGTCTACGACACCACACGCGAACGCCTCGCCGTTATCCGGCGTCGTTTCGATCGCTCACTCACACTTACCGAAAAGGTCGTATTCGGCCACCTCGCTGATCCTGAAGGGGAGGATCTCGCTCGCGGCACTGCCTACATTCAGCTGCAGCCTGATCGCGTCGCGATGCAGGACGCCACAGCTCAGATGGCCCTACTGCAATTCATGCTCGCCGGCCGCGAATCCACAGCGGTTCCCTCGACGGTGCACTGCGACCACCTTATCCTCGCCCGTTCCGGCGCCGATGCCGATGTTGACGCCGCGATTGACCTTAATCGCGAGGTGTACGACTTCCTGCAAGCCGCAAGCGCGCGTTACGGCGTTGGATTCTGGAAACCCGGTTCGGGAATCATTCACCAGGTCGTGCTCGAAAACTACGCTTTCCCCGGCGGCATGATGCTCGGCACCGATTCCCACACCCCAAATGCAGGTGGCCTCGGAATGGTCGCAGTGGGCGTTGGAGGCGCCGACGCAGTCGATGTCATGGCCGGCTTCAACTGGGAAGTACTGCAGCCGGAGGTCGTCGGCGTCAAGCTCACCGGTTCACTGTCCGGCTGGTCTGCCCCAAAGGACGTCATCCTCAAGCTTCTCGAAATGCTCACCGTCAAAGGTGGCACCAACCGCATCATTGAGTATTTTGGCCCAGGTGCAGCCACAATCTCGGCGACCGGCAAAGGCACCATCACCAATATGGGTGCTGAACTTGGCGCAACCACATCAATTTTCCCGTTCGACGAACGCATGGCAACTTACCTCGCAGCAACCCAGCGTTTCCGAATTGCTACTCTGGCCCAAGCCAACCGGGACTTGCTCATTGCCGATCCCGAAGTCGAGGCCAACCCTGAACGCTACTATGACCTTGTTGTCGAAATCGACCTTGACAGTCTCGAGCCACACCTCGTCGGACCTCACACGCCTGACCTTGCACGCCCGGTCTCTCAGATGGCCGATGACGTCACTTCCGAAGGCTATCCTGATGCACTCTCCGCTGCCCTAATCGGATCCTGTACGAACTCATCGTATGAGGACATCACTCGTGCCGCAGATGTCGCAAAGCAAGCGCTCGATCATGGGATTAAGGTCAGATCGACACTTTGGGTAACGCCCGGCTCAGAACAGATCGAGGCAACGATCGAACGCGACGGTCAGATGGCGACCCTGAACCATGTGGGAGCGACGGTCCTCGCCAACGCCTGCGGGCCTTGCATCGGACAATGGAAGCGCAAAGACATGGCTGAAGGCGAAAGCAATTCCATTATCTCGTCCTTCAATCGGAATTTCGCCAAACGTAATGACGGTAATCCGCGCACCCATTCGTTCATCGGCAGCCCTGAAATTGTCGTGGCATACGCCCTAGCGGGAAAGCTCTCATTTAACCCTCTGAGCGATGAGATCGAAGCCGGCGACGGCTCACTGTTCCGACTCAAGGCTCCTCAACCCGCGCCCGACATCCCAGATGACGGTTTCATCTTCAAGGCCGACGGCTTCATGTCTCCACCTAAGGATCGATCTTCCATCGAAGTCAGCGTCGCTAATGACTCACAACGTCTTCAGCTGCTTCAGCCATTTACCGCTTGGGAGAGTTCCGACTTTGAGCGACTCCCGATTCTGCTCAAAGCTCGCGGCAAATGTACGACCGATCACATCTCGCAGGCTGGCCCATGGCTCCGTTTCCGTGGCCACCTCGACAATATCTCGGACAACCTCTTCCTCGGTGCAATCAATGCCTTTGCTGATAAGCCCGGACATGGTATCGACGTCGAATCTGGAGAGACAGTCTCTTTACCGGCACTCGCTCGTTCCTATAAGCAGCGCGGCATTCGTTGGATCGCGATCGGCGATGAGAACTACGGTGAAGGTTCGTCACGTGAGCATGCCGCAATGGAACCACGCCACCTTGCCGGTGCTGCAGTGATTGCCCGTTCGTTCGCCCGCATTCATGAGACCAATCTAAAAAAACAGGGCATGCTACCACTCCAATTTGTCGATCCCTCTGACTACGAAAAAATCCGAGTCGACGACAAGATTACGATTCAAGGGCTCGACCAACTCTCACCTGGCCGGTCGTTAGTTGGTGTAATTCATCATTCGGACGGATCGGACGAGTCTATTTCGCTGAATCACACGCTCAATGAGGAGCAGATAGAGTGGTTTCGTGCCGGATCGGCACTCAACGTACTTCAGACTCGTGACTAGGTCTCACACTGCGATTCGGCATTGACCACCGAGCAGGTTTCTGAAACGATACTTGAGTGACTTCCTCGGATGACCGCGAGAGAATCGGCATATCGGGCGTTACGCTCGAGTTTCTCGAGGTGTTTTTACCTTTCGAAATCCAACTTGCGCAACGCCGCGCTCTGACATGGGCGCAGCACAGACCCAATGAAGCTGCCCAGACGCCGTCCATTGGTCTTTACCTCCTCAAACTCTTCGCCCAAGCCAGTACCTTTCCGAGTTCGGAGTATGGCGGCGACGAGATTGGCGATGTGGTGCATGAAACTGTACAAAGCACGATTCGCGACTCGGACGTCCCATCACGGCTTGCCAACGACGAACACATGGTCATCGCGCGCGACGTCGACCCCCAGCTTGGACATATCGTCGCCCAGCGCGTTTTGACGACGGTCAGTCGCCTACCGCAGATCCAGAGGACTGGAATCACCGCGAGGATCGGATATCTCGTTTACCCGCTTTCGCCGCAACCCAACTTCTCACCGTCGCGTTGGCCAGAGCTAGTCAGCCTCGCACGTCAGATTGGCGAAGTGGCCGAGATCGGCCCAGCGGCTTCCGGTTACGGCATATTGCGGGGTCCTAAGGCTGGAGAGACAGCGCTTCCGGAGAGCGACCTCATCCCTCTCGCATTCGAAGACCTGGACACCCTCGTGTCGGCAGGAGTGCTGCGTACTCAACGGGTCCACTTACTACCGACCAACTAGCATAGGCTCGGCCACGCGGAGTCTATGGTGTAAGATCACGCCTCGAAGCCTTGCTTGGGGAGGATTTATGTCCGACACGTACTACATCACGACACCAATCTACTACGTGAACGACATGCCGCACATCGGTCATATTTACACTACGGTGATGGCTGACATCTTCGCTCGTTATCACCGTCTGTGCGGTGACCGGGTTCGATTCCTCACCGGCACAGACGAGCATGGACAGAAGATCCAAAAGGCTGCTCAGGCTCAAGGCATCGAACCGCTGGCGTTGGCCGACAAGGTTGTTGCGAGGTATCACCACCTTTGGGAGATACTCAATATCTCCCACGACGACTTCATTCGTACCACTGATGCACGGCACCAACAGGGAGTCTCGGAGATTATCCGACGCATCACCGCAGCCGGAGACATCTACAAGGGAGAATACGAAGGTTGGTACTGCGCTGGAGCTGAGGCATTTGTCCCCGACTCACAGGTTAGGGACGGCAAGGACCTCGAAACCGGATACCCGGTCGAGCGGCTGTCGGAGCCAAGCTACTTCTTCAAGCTCTCGACTTTCCAGGATCGGTTGCTTGCCTGGTACCGAGCAAATCCCGATTGCATTCAGCCCAAAACGCGCTACAACGAAGTCTTGCGCTTCGTCGAGGGTGGCCTCAAAGATCTTTCAATTTCCCGCGCCTCGCTGAGTTGGGGTGTCCCCTTCCCTGACGATCCTGAACACGTCGTCTACGTATGGCTCGACGCTCTGACGAACTACATCTCGGCACTGGGCTTCGGCAGTGATGACGACACCCTCTATGGAGAACACTGGCCTGCTTCGATGCATCTTGTGGGCAAAGACATTCTGCGATTTCACTGCGTGTACTGGCCGGCCTTCCTGATGTCAGCGGGCCTGCCTTTGCCACGTCAGATATTTGGTCACGGATGGTGGTTGCGCGACGAAGCAAAGATGTCGAAGTCTCTCGGCAATGTTGTCCGCCCGGACTATCTCGTCGATCGTTTCGGCACCGACGCTGTGCGCTATTTCCTCGCTCGAGACATGACCTTCGGACAGGATGCGTCTTTTTCTGACGAAGCGTTTCTCGAGCGCTTCAACGCCGATCTCGCAAACTCGCTTGGCAATGTTTCCTCGCGTACCTTGGCGATGGTACGTCGCAATCTTGATGGCAAAGTGCCAGCTTCAACCAGCGACGGACCGGTACCAGAAGCAGCTCAAACCGCGGTCACTGCGTTTCGTGAGGCGATGGATCGGAATGCGCCGCATCGGGCGTTAGAGGCCACGTGGCGCTTGCTGGCGACCATCGACGGATTCATTCAAGAGCGTCAGCCTTGGGCCGTCGCTCGCAAAGGTGATGAGGCACGCAAAGAACTTGAGTCAATACTCTATTCCTGCCTCGAAGGCTTGAGAATCGCATCATTACTGATCGAGCCCATCATTCCGTCAACCGCCGCAAAGTTGCGCGCTCAGCTCGGCGCAACTGACCTTCCAGTCAACCTCGCCGACGGAGTGACCTGGGGTCTTATGGGAGAAGGACACAAGGTAGGCGAGTCTGAGCCACTTTTCCCACGCATCGATATCAAGGCCTACCTCAAGGAACTGCAAAGCGGGCAGGAAACCGAAAAGGCCAAAGCGAAAAAAGAGAGGACCCCGGAGGACGAGATGATCACGATCGACGATTTCTCCAAGGTTCAGCTCAAAGTCGGTATCGTCCGCGAGGCCGAGCGGGTGCCGAAATCGAAGAAACTGATGAAAATCATGGTTGATGTCGGGGAAGGTGAGCCACGTCAGTTGGTCGCTGGGATCGCCGCGCAGTATGAGGCCGAGTCGCTGATCGGACGCCGCATCGTTGTGATCGCAAATCTCCAGCCGGCCAAACTGATGGGAGTAGAGTCCCGAGGAATGCTCCTCGCGGCAACGGGAGAAGATGGCGCCCCGTTCCTCCTCTCTCCCGATGGAGAAGTCGATCCCGGCGCTCAAGTCCGATGAAATAGTGAGCCTTGAGCAAGACTCGCCGAGGTTCACGTCCTAGCCACCCCAACAAATGCGTCATCTTGAGCACTACTACGCCGCGTTCTTGGCGGTAACTCAAGGGAAGACAAAGCCGCAGATATTTTGTCATCCCGAGCATAGCCGTGGGATCTTCCGCTCCAGCTGGCGGTCTGTATGCTGCTGTATTCAAACAGTTTGCCTAATTCAACGGGAGATGTTTCGACTCGCTTCGCTCGCTCAACATGACATTTTGTTGAGTTTTGTCATTGAGAGCGGAGCACA
>JAAESQ010000541.1 GCA_024229275.1 bacterium
GGGCCTCGGTCTACTCGGCCTACGTCAACTGCAACGCGATCGCTCCGAATGGCGTTCGATGTTTGCGGGTGAGGCCGTGTTTTGGCTGGGCTTTGTCGCAGTGCTTTTGCTGCGGCTCCCCAATCCCGAAATTCTGGGGACTGAGAAACCCATGGATCTTGGCATCCTTGCCACACTGATCCGCGCTGAGTCTTTTCCGCCACCAGACATGTGGCTTGCACACTACCCTCTGCACTACTACTACTTCGGGAGTCTCTTGTGGGCGGCACCACTCAGACTGAGTGGACTCACGCTTGACGTTGGCTACAACATTGTTGTCGCCGCGCAGGGTGGCGTACTGCTCAGTGTTTCATGGGCGTTGGGTCGTCGGATTGCGGGAGGGCGACACGGGTGCGGTGCCATGGCAGCATTGTTGACCGCATTCTCGGGGACACCTGATGGAATTCGTCAGCTCATTGCGGGGATTTCGATCCCGCAGATTGATATTTGGAATTCTTCGCGACAGGTCGAGAATACGATTACTGAGTTTCCATTGTTCACCCTTTGGTTGGGGGATCTGCATCCTCATCTTCTCTCATTGCCAGTCTCCATAGCTGCGTTCCTGGTGGCTGCAGTTTCTGGGCGAAAGCGACCCGGGGTTACGGCCGTCGTACTATTGGCGATGTTGCTCACGAGTGCTTGGATGGCGAATCCCTGGTGCTTGCCAGTGACCACCGTTGTGATAGCCCTTGGTTTAGTTGGAGGAGATGGTAGATGGCGATGGCCCTGGGGGACAGAGAAGTACCGATGGGGTCTGGCTCTTGCAGTAACTGTCGGCGCATTTGTGCTCGTCGCTCCATTTCTCGCTGGATTTAGAGCTCCGTTCTCAGGACTCGGCACCGTTGCAGCATGGACTCGTCCTCTCGAGCTGGCTCTGTTCTGTGGACCGCTGCTTCTTGTGCCATTCGGTTTGGCAATAGTTGGTGTGGCACAAACCGCCTTTGCCGGTCGAAGTCAAGCCTGGATATGGGTTCTCTCTTTTGTTGTGCTGTTGGCGGCCATGAGCTTTCGTCCAACCTTGGTGCTGCTTGCATTTATGTTGGCGTTTCTACTTCACCGACTCGTGAGTGATGGACATGTAGAGAACAGGTTGGCGGTAGGACTCGCAGCGGTCGGAGTCTTTCTTCTGCTGGTGCCGGAGGTCGTCTATGTGCGGGATCCTTATGGAGAAACTCTGCACCGTATGAACACCGTGTTCAAAGCCTATTTCCAAGGATGGGTTCTCTTGGCGGTTGTGTGGCCGGCCTTGTTGCGGGAGCTTGTTCCCAAAGCGATCACGGCTCGTGTCCTTGTTGGATTCGTGATCTGTATCGCGGCAGTTCACCCCGTAGCCTTAGTGAGTCGTGCGATCGATCACGGGGACAACGGTCTTGATGGATTGGCATGGATGAATGCGGACGATAGAGAACTCGTTGGTGCGCTGCGAAAGCTACCCGACGGGTCGGTCATGATTGAAGCTGTAGGTGATGCCTACTCCCAGTTTGGGAGACTCTCAGCAGCTTCAGGAGTGTCGGCTTACCTGGGATGGGAGAATCACCAGCGTGTGTGGCGCGGCATTGAGATTCACTCGGAACTCGAAAGACGGTCAGAATTGGTGGCAGAGCTCTATAGCTGTGGTGATTCAGGAGAGGTCGCCAGATTGGCTCGGCAGGAGAGTGTAGATGTGGTCGCGATTGGTTCACTCGAAAGACAGGTATATCCGACTGAAAGCCTAGCTGCAATCGAGCAGGCTGGAGATACGATTGCAAGTTTCGGGGATTCGATGCTTGTTGCAATTGGAACCGATGTGACAAAGCATGACGAAAACACACCTGCTGGTTACCAGTGATGGCGGGTACCAAGTCAATGATCATCGAATCTACTCAGTTCCTGAGGCAACAATGGCGGTGGGTGGTTCTCGTTCTTCTGGCTGCCGCCTTGCACCTTGCGACCCTCGGGGAACGGAGCCTCCATCACGACGAATCCATTCACGCCAAGCTTTCCTACGATCTGTACAAGAGCGGCGAGTATCGATACGACCCTACCTACCACGGTCCGTTGCTGTACTACCTGGACGCGACGATCTATGCGATAGGACCTGTGAACGATACAAGTGCTCGGCTCCCGATTGCACTTGCAGGTATCGCTCTTGTGTTTGCCGCACGAGGACTGCGTTGGCGCATTGGCGAGGCTGGAGCACTTTGGAGCGGCATCCTACTGACCATTTCTCCGATTCTCCTCTACTACGGTCGATTCCTGCGGATGGACATCCTGGAAGCGATGGCGATTTGGGGAGTCATGCTGTCGTTGGAGAAGCTTCATCGAAGCTCAGGGCGATATGGTTGGGTTGCCCTCGGGCTGTGGACCGCAATCGCGGTGGCCACGAAGGAGAATTCCTATGTGGCCGCTCTGACGCTGACCCTCTCTACCAGTCTCGTTGTATTGGTCGAAAGTCTTGTTCGAGGATTCGGTGAAGCAGATGCTCATGAGGGACCTGTAGGCCTGTTCCGGCAAGGATGTTCCGGTGCTTGGAATTTAGTGAACCAGACACTTATCGAGGCACTGCAATTGTTGCAGAAGCGCTGGGAAGGGATGGCCACAGCCTCGGCACTGGCCATTCTGATTCTCGTTCCTGTCTACACAGTGGCTTTCCAGTACCCACAGGACTGGCTATTCCCCGTCAGGGCGATTGGTTATTGGTGGGAGCAACATTCGATCCAGCGAGTTGGAGGACCTTGGTGGTTTCATTTGCCGCGCCTCTTGCACTATGAATTCTTGATTCTAGGTGCCGCCTTTGTATGGGTGATGAGGCGACGTTCTCGGCTGACTGCATTCGAACGTCATCTATTCGCGTTCGGCCTTCTTTCGATTCTGATCTATTGCTACCTTGGTGAGAAAGTGCCGTGGTTGGCTGTACATCAGGTCTGGCCATTTGTCCCGCTGGCGGGGGCTGAGTTGGCCCGGACCTTCAGAGGAAGGGGAGGTTGGCTTGGTCGATGTGTCGCGTCTGTTGCACTCGCGACTACAGTTCTTGCCACGTTGACGGCCAATTTCGTGCTTCAGGAAATTTCACCATCTCACGGGCGAGTGGAGTCGCTACATTTTGTGCAAACCACTCCCGAATTCACGGCCGTTGCCCGGGAGGGTCGGCACCTTGCGCTGGCCTCGGACACCGAAGAACTGGCTGTGAGTGGTGAAGCGACGTGGCCACTGTCCTGGTACTGGCGTGATCTCCGGGTTTCATGGTCGACACCCAAACGTGGAACGCAGCCCGCATTGGCAGTCGTAGATGCAGGGGCCGCGGCCGATGTTCTGAAGCAAATGAATGCGGGATACCGAAGGGAAGTCGTTCCACTCAGAGCGTGGTGGTTGATGGAAGCATCAATGCCATCCGCTCGAGAGATCATACGTTTTCTAGTTGCACGAGAGCCGTGGGGTCACATCGGGAGCACAGATGTTGTGGTCCTCCGCCGACTCGATTCTCGAGGCTCGTCTCCGATTGAGGAGACGGAAGGGATCGCTGCAATCGATTTGAATCTCGGCACCTCACGTACCACCATGCACGGAACTGGGTGGCTGGGTGGTCCACGCGGTGTGGCAGTACGCGGAGATCGCATCGCTGTCGCAGATACCCGGTTGTCCCGTATTGCCCTTTTGCGAGTTGGAGACCCGAGGATAGAGTTCATGACGACTCAGCCACTCAACGAGCCTGAGGACGTGGCTTGGCTCTCTGATGAATCGCTGCTTATCGCAGATACTTGGAACCACAGGGTATTGGCAGCTGAACAGGACCAGGGTGATTCTGTTGAGTTGATGAAGCCGTCTGGAGGCTGGTATGGTCCAAGATCGATTGCGGTTTCACCGTCTGGCAGAATTGCTGTTGCCGATACCGGAAATCGGAGAATCGTGTTGTACCCGTCCAAGGATGGTCAACCGAGCGAGATTTGTAGCGATGGCGAGGTGCCGGAGCTGAATGAACCAGGCGGATTGGCGTGGATAGATGAGGACACTCTCCTTGTATGTGATACCGGCAATCGGAGGCTACTGGTTGTCGATAGACAGTGTGGCCTGGAGCGGAGCATCGACATGAGCATGGCTTGGAGCGACTACTACGCCCGACCTCAGATCACGGTATTGGAGAGAGACCGATGGTTAGTCAGTGATAC
>JAAESQ010000542.1 GCA_024229275.1 bacterium
CCTCTTGCACTATGAATTCTTGATTCTAGGTGCCGCCTTTGTATGGGTGATGAGGCGACGTTCTCGGCTGACTGCATTCGAACGTCATCTATTCGCGTTCGGCCTTCTTTCGATTCTGATCTACTGCTACCTTGGCGAGAAAGTGCCGTGGTTGGCTGTACATCAGGTCTGGCCATTTGTCCCGCTGGCGGGAGCTGAGTTGGCCCGGACCTTCAGCGGAAGGGGAGGTTGGCTTGGTCGATGTGTCGCGTCTGTTGCACTCGCGACTACAGTTCTTGCCACGTTGACGGCCAATTTCGTGCTTCAGGAAATTTCACCGTCTCACGGGCGAGTGGAGTCGCTACATTTTGTGCAAACCACCCCCGAATTCACGGCCGTTGCCCGAGAGGGTCGGCACCTTGCGCTGGCCTCGGACACCGAAGAGCTGGCTGTGAGTGGTGAAGCGACGTGGCCGCTGTCCTGGTACTGGCGTGATCTCCGGGTTTCATGGTCGACACCCAAACGGGGAACGCAGCCCGCATTGGCAATCGTCGATGCTGGGGCCGCGGCCGATGTTCTGAAGCAAATGAATGCGGGATACCGCAGGGAAGTCGTCCCACTCAGAGCGTGGTGGTTGATGGAAGCCTCAATGCCATCCGTTCGAGAGATCATACGTTTTCTAATTGCACGAGAACCGTGGGGTCACGTCGGGAGCACAGATGTTGTGGTCCTCCGCCGACTCGATTCTCGAGGCTCGTCTCCGATTGAGGAGACGGAAGGGATCGCTGCAATCGATTTAAATCTCGGCACCTCACGTACCACCACGCACGGAGTTGGGTGGCTGGGTGGTCCACGCGGCGTGGCAGTACGCGGAGATCGCATCGCTGTCGCAGATACCCGGTTGTCCCGTATTGCCCTTTTGCGAGTTGGAGACCCGAGGATAGAGTTCATGACGACCCAGCCACTCAACGAGCCTGAGGACGTAGCTTGGCTCTCTGATGAATCGCTGCTTATCGCAGATACTTGGAACCACAGGGTATTGGCAGTTGAACAGGACCAGGGTGATTCCGCTGAGTTGATGAAGCCGTCCGGAGGCTGGTATGGTCCGAGATCGATTGCGGTTTCACCATCTGGCAGAATCGCTGTTGCCGATACCGGAAACCGGAGAATCGTGTTGTACCCGTCCAAGGATGGTCAACCGAGCGAGATTTGTTGCGATGGCGAGGTGCCGGGGCTGAATGAACCAGGCGGATTGGCGTGGATAGATGAGGACACTCTCCTTGTTTGTGATACCGGCAATCGGAGGCTACTTGTTGTCGATAGACAGTGTGGCCTGGAGCGGAGCATCGACATGAGCATGGCTTGGAGCGACTACTACGCCCGACCTCAGATCACGGTATTGGAGAGAGACCGATGGTTAGTCAGTGATAC
>JAAESQ010000543.1 GCA_024229275.1 bacterium
CTGCTGATTGCTGCAGCTGTCGAGGTTGCTGTTGCAGTCCCCGCTCTGATCATGTTCTTCAAGACCGTCGTGACTCGTCTCGAAAACCAGACCGGTGCCATGGCCAGCAGCATTTCACAAATCGCAGCGACGGCGAGCGAACAGGCTGCGACCGCAACCGAACAAGCATCGACGGTCGCACAGGTCGGAACAACGGTCGACGAGATCTCTCAGACATCGAGCGCAGCCCTGTCCTCAGCCCAGAAAGTACTCAGCGTCGCCACCGAGGCCGCTGACAAAGGACGGAAGGGTGTTCAGGCCGTAGCGGATACGCTGCGAGTCATGGAGCGCATCGGCGAAGTCGTCGAGATCGTCGAGACGGTTGACGACCTCTCCGAACAATCCAATCTGTTGGCAGTCAACGCTGGAATCGAGGCGGCCAAAGCAGGCGAGCACGGTCGTGGATTTGCCGTTGTAGCCACCGAAGTTCGCAATCTGGCTGAGCAGAGCAAGAAGGCAACCCAGCAGATCCGCGGCGCGATCCGTCGTGTCGAGGAGGGCCAGAGCGCCCTGACAGCAGTTGACACCCTCATCCGTGAACTGTCGGAAGTCCTCGAGGAGAGCGCCGACTCAGCCCGCCAGATATCTGCGACGGCCACACAGCAAGCCGCGGGAGTGCAGCAGATCTCGGAGGCGATGACAAATGTCTCTCAGGGCGGGCACGATACTGCCGAAGCAGCCCAGCAGCTTGATTCAGCGGCGACGACGCTGAAGACCGTGGCCGCCGATCTGCAGAAGTTCATCAGCGGCTGAGGAGTTCGGAACGGAGAAACGATGACGGATGAACTCCAGGAACTGCGCGAGATCTTCAGGGCCGAGGCCACTGAACTGCTCGACGAACTCGCCGGCTCTCTCGAAGTCCTTGGATCTCTTCGCGCCGACCGGCTGAAGAAGGTGATCTCGAGTTGTATGCGACTGGCACACAACATCAAGGGAGCATCCGCGATTGCAGATTACCCGGAGATCGAGCGGGTCGCTCATGCCCTTGAGGATGCGCTGGCCGCCCACGGCGAAACAGATGACCCCCCGCCAAGCGATGCAGTCGATGCCATGCTGGACGCAACAACCGTGATGCAGCAACTGCTCGAAGAGGGCGCAGAGCAGATCGAGGCTGACGGTCTGCTTTCTCGACTAGGGAGATTCGGCGAGCAAGGAGAAAGAACGTTACCAGGCGTGACCGAGCGCTTAGGCGAACAGCAGAGTGGCTCTCGCCGGACGACTCCCGCAACTGGCGCCGAGAAACAGAAGCAGAGCCCGAAGGAAGAAACAAAAAAGGCCGTTGCCTCATCGACACGAGTCAATACTGCACGCATCGACCGCGTTATGGCCTTTGCCGGCGAGCTGTTGATTGCCGATGCGCGTATGACGACCGTCGCGGATCGTCTGGATCAGCTCCAGGAACGCCTGCGCCAGAGAATGAGGGAAATCCCGCAGGCCACTACCATGGAGTTCAAGTCCATCACGGCGGAACTCGACAAGATCGTCAGCGTCGCCCGAGCCGACCAACGCAGCTTTTCTCACCTTGCGGGGGAAGTGAACGTCGCCGCCAAGCAGCTGCGCATGATTCCGCTCGATCACGTAGCTCCGGCGTGGCGCAAAACCGTCCGTGAAAGCGCAAGGATACTCGGAAAACGGGCCAGGCTCACGCTGAAAGGCGGTCGGGTCGAGATCGACCGCTCGGTGATTGAGAAACTGCGAGAACCCGTGATGCACATGCTGCGAAACGCGATCGACCATGGGATCGAGACGCCGGCCGAGCGAGCGGCCAGTGGCAAACAGGACGAAGGCACAGTGCTGATCGCCGCGATTCCGGAAGGTGCGATGGTGCGCGTGGAGATCAGCGACGACGGCCAGGGCATCGATGCCGAGGCCGTCGCTGAAGCTGCCGTAGCGAAGGGTGTCTGCACTCAAGATGCACTCGCCGGCATGGATGATCGCGAGGTGCTGCAGCTTCTCCTCCGCTCCGGCTTCTCGACCGCAGACTCGGTGAGTCGAGTCAGTGGTCGCGGTGTGGGCCTCGACGTGCTGGCACGATCCGTCGCCGACCTCGGCGGGCATGTCGAAATCCTATCTCGGGGAAGGCTTGGCGGCTGTACTATCGCTGCCACCCTGCCAGTCAGCCTTCTGTCGAGACGAGAGCTACTCGTCCGCGCTGGCGATGCGCTGTACGCGATGCCAATCGAGGTCGTAGATCGAGCCGTGCGAGTCGCCAGCGAATCCATAGACACTTTCGAGGGAACTGATGTACTCCACATCGAAGACACTGACCCCGTCGCCCTGCGCTGGCTTGGGGAAATTATGGAGGTCTACCAAGAGCGAACACGCGGCTGGCTCAGCGTTGTTGTAGTCAGCCATGGCACCGCCAGACTCGGCCTTGTCGTCGATGAGATCCTAGGTGAGACTGAGCTTGTGGTTCGGGAGCTGCCGTGGAACATCAGGTCGACACCTGGCGTCAACGGCGCAGCGATTTTGGCAGACGGTTCGCTTGCGCTCGCTGTCGACAACGGTTTTCTATTCCGAGAGGCGTTCGAGGGAGCCAGGTATCGAGAATCCACCCGTCACGCAGAGATAGACGCTGCAAAACAGAGGATTCTGGTTGTCGACGACTCACTGACCAGTCGGATGCTGCAACGCAATACGCTTGAAGCCGCTGGCTTCAGTGTCACCATGACTGTAGACGGAGCTGACGCATGGGAGGCACTCGGCAAACACAATTTTGACCTTCTGGTCTCTGATGTCCAGATGCCCGTTATCGATGGCTTCGAACTCACCCGTAAAGTACGAAATGACTCAAGACTGCGTAACCTGCCGGTGATTCTGGTCACCAGCCTCGGTCGGCCCGAAGATGTAGCTCTCGGGGCGGAGGCCGGTGCGGACGAATACATCGTCAAGGGTCGCTTCGAGCAAGACAAACTCTTAGAGGCCGTTGCTCGACTCTTATGAGGGCACATCTAGTTGATTTCAATTCTGGTTGTCGACGATAGCGCTACCGCGCGAGCAGCGCTGAGACAGGTCATCGAGTCCGACCCTCAGCTAATGGTCGTCGGCGAAGCCGAGAGCGGTGACGAGGCGCTTCAGGCCATCGAACGAAAGCGCCCGAATCTCGTGACCATGGACGTATTCCTGCGGCGCGAAAACGGGCTCGACATCACCGAGGCCATCATGGCTCGTTGCCCCACCCCGATCCTGATCGTGACCGGAGGGAACGTGAGTGACCCTGCGCTGGTGTTCCGGGCCATGGAGGTCGGCGCGCTTGATGTCTGCTCGAAGCTCCCATCACCCAGAAGCCCAAACTATCCCCCTGCGCGAGATCGATTCGTGCGCCTCGTCAAGACTCTGTCACAGGTGCCGGTGGTTCACCGGAAACCTCGCCGGATGCGAACGACCGACCATCAGATCCACCGGCCAACCACTCCTTCGAGTGCTCCCCGCCTTGCAAATCCTGGAGTTTTGGTGATTGGCGCCTCAACCGGCGGGCCACCCGTACTCGGCGCGATCCTTGGTCAACTCCCTCGGCCCTTCCCACTGCCCATCGCCGTGGCACAGCACATGGCAGAGGGCTTCGTACGCGGCTTCGCCGATTGGTTGGCCGACGAGACGACTCTCCCTGTCGTATGTGTCGAGGAAGCCGTGTCGCTCAC
>JAAESQ010000544.1 GCA_024229275.1 bacterium
CGCAGAGGATCAAGGCGTTGCTCTTTGCCCAGGGCGAGTACAGCCTGATCGACTAACCAGAGAGTTACTTCACCTGACAAAGCGTGTCCATCCGGATCCTTGAGATGGATCGTGACGTCGACTTCCTGGCCAGGAAGTGCCCGGTCCAGGTATTCGAGTTCGACATCGAGCTGATTGGCGCGTGGACGAACTGTGATCCAACTGGTTGCGGCAAGCGTTGCTGGCTTGCCGAGGTCGACAGAACTCCCGGGTATGGGCTGGGTGCCGGGTACCCTACCGCGCATGAGTACGAAGTGAACTGGGACTCGAGGCGTCCATGTTCCCATCAATGGGAGTTGGTAGCTGGCATTGCCGCCGCGTACCGAAAGCCACTGATAGCGATTGCCTTCGGGAGCTTCGACGATGACCAGTACCTGAGCTTGTTGGAAGGGACTTTCGAGGATGAACGTCGCCACGTCATCGGGATTGTAGGCGTCGCTATCTGTGGTGACGTTGAAGACCTGAGCCACAGGCTTTGGCCATGAAACCGGCTCATCCCCTCCGGCATAGAGGTCTACGGCGACGACTTGAGTACGCCCGATGCTGTCTCGGGCTTCGATCTCGACAACATAGACACCGGCAGTTGAGATGGGTAGTGTTGTCGCCACCGGTTCATCACTGCTCGTGATCTCGGTCGTGAAAACCTCCTCGTCGACGATGTCGGTGATATAGCGCGCCTCACCGTTGGAGAAGTCGCTCGCACGCAGGTAGGAATGCCACTGGCGGTGCAGCAGA
>JAAESQ010000545.1 GCA_024229275.1 bacterium
CAGTGCCTGGGGCTGGGGCTGGGGCTGGGGCTGGGGCTGGGGCTGGGGCCATAAACGGTTGCGCCTGCAGTTTCCGGATGCAAGTCTTGTCCTGAACGACCTTCATACTCGTAGATCGCCCCCATCCTCATCGTCATCGCTATCGTCATCGTCATCGTATGTTCACGGGCTCAGCCACACGATGACGATGAGGATGACGAGGGTGTTTGCGAGTGCTCAGTCCGAGGATCTCCTTCGAAACAGACAGCTCCCAATCCTCAGCACCCACTACTGCTGGCATCTGCCTCTGTCCCCCTCTCGGTCTCGGTCTCGGAATCGGGGACGGGGGCGGGGACGGGGACGGGAAACGATCGCGTGTTCGCAATCCCACGTCAGACTATTTCTTTGAGAAACTACAACTGTGCAACCGGCCCTACCGTCATCGTCATCGCTATCGTCATCGTCATCGTGTTCTCACGGACCCCGCCACTCGATGACGATGGCCGTTGCGAGTGCTGGCTCTGACAACCCTCTTCGAAGCGAGCAGTTCGGGATGAGGACCCAGTTCATCCGAGGTTGCACCTAGCTTCAAGGATTAGACGCATATGCTGAGCGTCACCCCTTTTGAATCTGCCCCCGCCCCGGTCCCGGCCTCTGACTTCTGTCCCTGCCCCTGCCTCTGGCTCTGGCTCTGGCTCTGGCTCGGTCCCTGCCTCGGAATCGGGGGCTGGGAATGGGACTGGGACAGGGACAGGGACGGAATCAGCGTCAGTGGCTGAAGACCGTGCCTCGCTCTTTCATGGCCACCTCTGATCGTTCACAAACTATGTATGTGTAACCGTTGCGCATGCCGGAGTAAAGGGCAAGCCGGCGTAGAAACGCCGGTCGTCCCAACCCTTGACGCCGGCAGGCACAACGGCTTGGGGGGTTGGCATGAACGACCAGGAGGTATCCATGTCTCAACCGCTCGAAGCTCAGATAATCGCCCTTGAAGCCGCAGGTATCGCATTGGCACTCGTTCGAAGAGTTCCTGCTCCCTTCAAATCCATTGCAGATCAAGTCATTCGATCTGCCAGCTCGGTGCCTGCAAACCTCTCAGAAGGGCACGGACGATTTGGGAGAGATCGCATTCATCACTACCGCATTGCCTACGGCTCAGCCAAAGAGGTCGATGTTCATCTCCGTTTGCTCCTCGGTGCCGGCGTACTCAATAAATCCGGAGCGAACACAGCTCTCGACCTGTTCGATAGCGTCCGGGCCATGACCTGGCGGTTAATTCATCCCAAGGTTTAACCACCTCTACATCGGCTTGATCCAGCGCTCTCGCCCGGGTGCGCGGCTTGGGCTTTCTGCACCTGGCTTGGTTGCAGAATCTGGGCCAGTGTCGCGTTCAGTGCGACACTGGCTATTGACTATCTGGGATTCAGAAGCCGCCACGTCATGGCTCGAACTTCGTCGAATATAGCTGCCGCTTCCCTTGCTTGAGCACTGTTGACGACACCAGCACCACTGAGCAAGCAGAGGAATGTGTCGACTTCCTTCGCCGATGCGTATGCGATACGCCAGTGGTTGAATCGATCCCTCCCGCACCTTCCATTGCCTTCACTCAGGTTTGCAGCAACTGAACTTGCCGCCCTCACAACCTGATCTGCAAGAGATCTGAAAGGTGCGGGAACTCTCTTCACGAGTGCGAACACCCTAGTTGCCGCTTCAACGGCTACTGTGCACGCCATGAGGTCGTTATTGTGTTGCGAGTCATGCATGGTCACCTCCGGGTCGTTCATGACTCCCCCACATGCCGTTGAGGCAGACGGTGTCAAGGGTCGGAACGACCGGCGTTCCCACGCCGGCTTGCCCTTGACTCCGTCAGACTCACCGGCTACACACCACCACTCATGAACGACCCGGTGTGACCATGCATCGAAGCCAAAACGCACCAATTGCACATGGCTCCTACCCCTGACACCTGTTTCTGTTTCTGAAACCTGAATCTGGCTCTGTCTTCTGCCTCTGTACTTCCCGTCGGGCTCGGGCCCGGTACCGGTCGCGGTCGCGGTCGCGGCACTATCGCATCCCAAACGCCATATTCGATGGCGATGACGATGACGAAAGCGATGGCCATTGGAAGTGCTCGCATCCATCGGTGTCATTCGATGGGTGGGCATCTGAGAAGCGAGTCACTCCAGGTCTCTGTAACTATTACCGCCGAACCAACGCAATCCCCACCCCACCAAGTATCACGGCCCCGGCAATCACCAGACGCGGAGTGAGTGGTTCCGACAGCACGAGCACTCCGGCCACAGCAGCAAGCACAGGTACGGTGAGTTGCACCACGGCGGCTGTCGTCGCGGTCAACCCTCTCACTGCGGCATACCACACGGCGTAGCCAATTCCGGAGGCAATCGCCCCTGACAGCACGGCCCAAAGGATCCCGGCCGGAGAAAGGTGAATCTGTCCG
The DNA here is from genome assembly GCA_024229275.1 of bacterium. Taxonomy (GTDB): domain Bacteria; phylum Acidobacteriota; class Thermoanaerobaculia; order Thermoanaerobaculales; family Sulfomarinibacteraceae; genus JAAESQ01. The sequence continues at coordinate 2,438 of JAAESQ010000545.1, forward strand.
TAGAGAACTGCCGCAAGAGCGACCGCGAACACAGTCGAGCGCAGGAAGTTCCCGGCGTTGTCAGCTACGGGATGAGAAGTCCCCCTCCCGATCAGCGAATAGAATCCCCATGCCACACCGGCCAAGGCCATGAGGCATGCACCCGTCGAGTTCGGAGCAGCCGTCCCTGGGAGGACCAGCCATGCGAGGCCACTCATGGCGAGCGACAACCCTATCCACTGCCGTGCGTGTGGCCTCTCCCCTGCCCAGAATCCGCCAACAATCATCGTTGACTGGACGGCTGCGAAGAGGATCAGAGCCCCGACTCCGGCGTCGAGGCTGACATAAGCGAAGGAGAAAGCCGCGGCATAGCCGAACAATGCCACCGCGGACTGCCAACCTTGCCACCCCCTCTTCGCCACAGACGCTGAGCCGAAAGACAGCATCAGCCACAACACAACCGCACCAGAAGCGAGTCGCACCAGTGTGAACGCAGCTGGATCGATGCTCGCGCTGCGCAGCGCCAGTCGACACAAGATCGAGTTCGCCGCAAATGCGACGAGTGCAGTGCACGTCAGAAGAGCGGTTCGGGTGTGCATGTCTCTCGGCATGGTACCTCGGACCGTAGTTCGTGCTCCGACATTGCGAGTGCTCAGTCGTAGGCTCTCCTTCGAAGCGGGAAGTCATCAGAGGCAGGGGCAGATGGCAGGAACAGAATCAGGGTCAGAGGCAGCGACAGAAAACAGCGACCGGGACCGTGGCAGGGACAGTGGACCGAAGACCGCGACGGGGACCGGAAACCGCGAGCATCTCGCCAATGGCGATACCAAAGACCCTCCGCAGAATCTACTCTTTGTCGGCACGTGTCCAGGCCTTGCTAGTTTTGAGGTGCAATACCGCCTCAGTGACTCGACACTATCGGTCCTCAAAAGTACAAGCCTGGCATCCCGCAGTAGGGAGCGGAATGTGGTCGTCGCCGGTTCCTCCGGCTTACGACCACCCGCTCATCTCTGTGGGACACCGTGGCTGAAAGCCACGAGTGCTGCTCGGGAAGCCCGATGGGAGAATCTACCCCTCCGGCTGACCTTGGCGTTATATTCATCAACTGCCCGTTGCCCACATGATCCCCAGGAGACTGCACACCCAACGTATGCCTCGCATCCGTGGACCCCGGGGGCGCGTGAAAGTCACGCGCCTACACTTCAAGCTGCAAACTGGTCCAGCCGACTTATGGTGGATCCGCTACTACTGGTTGATCCAACCGCTATTTTCCGCTGCTGTCGCTGGACCGGGGTCAGGACCTTGCCGTACAGCCGTTCGCCCCGTCCGTCCCGCATAGCCCTTCTGATGAACAACCCGGAGTGACCATGCTTCGAAGCCAAAACGATCCAATTGCTCAGAGCCGTACTCGCTGCCCCGGTCGCCGTCGCGGACGCCGCCGCCGTCCCGGACCCGGTCGCGGTCGCGGTCGCGGTCGCGGTCGCGGCAATATCACTACCCGTACGCAATATTCGATGACGATGGCGATGACGATGGCCATCGAGAGTGCTCGCAGCCATCGGTGTCATTCGATAGGTGCGGTCTCTGAGACGCGAGACATCCCCGACCTCTGCCTCTGCCTCTGCCTCTGCCTCTGCCTCTGCCTCTGCCTCTGCAAACGATACCGCCGCCAAGCCTCCTCGACACGGACTCACGGCTGAGCGGACTCCCATTTCATCATTCATCTTTCAGCATTCATCATTCCCTCCCTCGCGCTGCTATTCTCGAATGTGCGTTTTCTTGGAGGGGAAAAACTATGACCAGACGTTGCCTTGCTCTGTCGCTCGTTTGTATCGCTTTCACAGCCGGTGCCGCTGAGGTTCCGGAGGAGCTGCTGAACTCTCTGTCCTACCGGCTTGTCGGACCCCATCGAGGTGGCAGGGTGACCACAGTCGCAGGGGTCGTCGGCGATCCCCTTACCTACTACATGGGCACAACTGGCGGTGGAGTCTGGAAGACTAATGACGCTGGTATCAGTTGGTTCAACGTCAGCGACATGGAGCGTGAGCTAGAGCCCAAGTCGGAGCCCGAGATTATGGGCGATGTCGACCCAATGCTCGCCGAGTACGGCCTTCTTCGTCCACCAGTCGGCGGCCTTCCGGAGATAAAGCGCGAGCGACGTGGTGGCGATGCCTTCGGCGTCGGTTCGATCGGCGCAGTCGCTGTGGCTCCCTCTGATCCAAACATAATCTACGTCGGCACCGGATCGGCCTGCATTCGCGGCAACGTCTCACCGGGCGACGGCGTTTACAGGTCGACCGACGCTGGAAACACCTGGCGCCACATCGGCCTAGACGAGTCTGGGCAGATCGGCCGCATCGTGGTCCACCCGACGGATCCCGACCTGGTCTATGTTGCGGCTCTGGGTCACGCTTTCGGCCCGAACCCGGAACGGGGCGTGTTTCGATCGACCGACGGCGGCATCAGCTGGTCAAAGGTGCTCTTCGTTTCGGACGAAGCGGGCGCGGTTGACCTGGCTATGAATATCGCCAATCCCCGCATTCTTTACGCGGCCTTTTGGCAAGCAGTACGCAAACCCTGGACGATGATCTCCGGCGGTGAGGGTAGTGGTCTCTACAAATCCGAGGATGGCGGCAATACCTGGATCGAACTCACCGAAGGCCTCCCGAACGAAGGGCCGATGGGCCGTATCGGTGTCGCCGTTTCACCCGCTGCCCCGAACCGTGTTTGGGCCTTGATTGAGCACGACGAAGGTGGAATCTATCGTTCGGACAACGGTGGTGAAAGCTTCCGTCGCATCAACCAGAACCGCGAGTTGCGTCAGCGAGCGTGGTACTACACTCACCTTGAGGCAGATCCCCAAGACGCCAACACCCTCTATATGCTTGGAGTCGCTTTCTGGCGTTCGGTCGATGGCGGTAAGTCCTTCAGGCCGATTCGGACACCACACGGTGACAACCACGCCATGTGGATCAACCCAAATGATCCTCAGAACATGATTGAGGGCAACGACGGCGGCGCCAACATCAGCTTCAACGGCGGCCGCACATGGTCGACTCAGACCAATCAGCCTACAGCTGAGGTGTATCGTCTGACAGTGGACGACCAACAGCCCTACTGGCTGTATGGCGGACAGCAGGACAACAGCGCGATTGCGATCCCCAGCCGTACGGCCGACGGAGGGATTGCACGTCAACACTGGTATGCACCAGCAGGATGCGAGAGTGCGACGGTGGCGATCGATCCCCGCAATCCGAAGATCACCTACGGCGGTTGCTACGGTGGTTCGATTGGGCGCTACGACCACGAGCTCGGCCACCAACAGCAAATCATGGCATGGCCGCAGATGGCAGTCGGCCAGAAGGCGGAAGATCTGCGCTACCGATTCCAGTGGAATGCTCCAATTCGTCTTTCGCCACACGACCCGAAGATCCTCTACCACTGCTCCAACCACGTCCATCGTTCTACCGACGAGGGCCAGACCTGGACAGTCATCAGCCCGGACTTGAGTCGCAACGATGTCGAGAAGCAGGACTACGCCGGCGGTGACATCACGTGGGACAACACTGGTGTCGAAGTCTACGGCACGATCTTTGCCTTTGAGGAGTCGCAACATCAGGAAGGGCTGTTGTGGGCAGGAACCGACGACGGACGCGTCCACATTTCGACTGACAACGGAGCCAACTGGAGCGAAATCACTCCAGATGACCTGCCGGAATGGGGCACGGTCAACACCATCGAACTCTCTGAGCACGACCCCGGTCGCGCCTTCCTCGCTGTGCAGCGCTACAGGATGGACGACTTCACTCCATACATCTTCCGTACCGATGATTTCGGCGAAAGCTGGTCTCGAATCACCAATGGCACAAATGGCATCCCCGCCGACCACTTCGTACGCGTCGTGCGCGAAGACCCCAAACGCAAGGGCATGCTCTACGCCGGCACCGAGTTCGGCATGTACGTGTCCTTCGACGACGGTGCCCAGTGGCAGTCTCTGCAGCTCAACCTCCCTGTTACTCCAATCACTGACCTCAGGGTCAAGCGAGGCGACCTGGCGGTGGCCACGCAGGGACGTTCGTTCTGGATTCTCGACGACCTCAGCCCTCTGCGTCAGGCTTCATCTCATATCGCTGAGGACGGACCTCACCTCTTCGAGCCACGACCGGTCGTTCGTTGGATCGATGGCAGTGGAGGTCGCGGACGCGGCGCTCAGGGCCAGAATCCGCCTTTCGGCGCGATCATCCACTTCGCCTTGCCGCAGATCTTTGACAAAGACGGTGAAACAGAGGTCAAACTAGAGCTGCTCGATAGTTCCGGCCAGGTGCTGCGCAGCCTGTCCAGCGAGACGCCGGAGCCGCAAGCACCGAGCGCTTTTCGCCGCATCTACCCCGAGTTCTTTGATCCTCCGTTGCTCGACGTCTCCCCGGGAGCAAATCGATACGTGTGGAACCTCCGTCTGGCTGATGCCGACCTGGTCGATGACGCAGTGCTGTGGGGATCGGCTGGCGGTCCTACCGTGCCACCCGGGACCTACCAAACACGGCTGACCGTGGGTGACTGGAGCGACACCAAGCCCATTTCAGTCGTTCCCGATCCCCGCCTCGACGCCTCACAAAAAGTTGACGATGCACGTTTTGCGTTGGCCAAATCGATCTGGCGGCAACTCACGCGATCACACGACGCAATCAAGAAGCTTAGAAGCGTCCGGTCACAGGTAAACGAAGCCACGACCCACCTCGACGATGAGGAGGCCACAAAGGCAGCCGAAGATCTTGTCGCGTCACTGACGACAATTGAAGAGAGACTGAGTCAGATCAAGTCTCAGTCCAGCCAGGACATGCTCAACTTCCCACCCCAGATCGACAACCAACTGGTCCACCTGCTGGGAATCGTGGACAGCGCACAAGCTGAGCCGACCGCAGTATCCGAAGAGCGATTTGCTGAACTCAAGAGTGAACTGGATCAGCTGATTTCAGAGCTCGACGAGTCAATCGCGACTACGGTCCCCACGATAGAAGAAGCTCTGGAGGTTGAGGACGTGAAGTTTATCGTAGTAGAGGAGAAGAGCGACACTCACTAGAGCAAAGGCCAACTCCAGGCGACAAGTCTTCAGCCATTATCTGGGTGGTTCCGGCAACGATCCTGAGATCAGCTATCCCGGATTCGGTATCTCTTACCTAAACTGAGCGATTCTGCCGGATGAGATGTGCCAAGATCTTGATGTACTGGTGCTTGCGACAAGCGGAGGCGTACCCTTCGGTACGTCGAGCATTGGCGCAAGTGTCCAGGGCGCAAGAGGTAGGAACCGACGCCCGGCCGAAGGCCGGTGGAGCCGTGAGGCTCCTCATCCGAAGGATACAGCGTGGACTGGGTGCAGATCGCCGGTGAGAATCGCTCAATTAAGGTCTTATTCTCACTCAATCACCGGATCGAGCTGGATCCTTCTGATCGAGCTACTGCTGGCGTCGGGTTCGATCCTCGTCACAGCAAGCCGATTGCCACCCTCAGCCTTTGCGCGATACACGGCCGTGTCCGCCAGTTCCATGAGGCGAGTGTGTGACATGTCTGGAACGCAGTGATCACACATCACCGCTCCGACGCTGATCGTCAACCCTACTTCCTGGTCGCCGACTGTGACTCGCTGCGCTTCCACCGACGATCGCACTCGCTCAAGCACCGCCAGTGCCTCTTCCTCCAGAGATGTGCTCATGGCGAGACACAACTCATCCCCCCCGTAGCGCCCCACGAGATCGAACTGTCGCGTCGCCCCTTTGATCGCCTGCGAGGTCGCCCGAAGTACCCGATCCCCGACCGAGTGACTGAGCGTGTCGTTAATCGATTTAAACTTGTCGAGATCTATCATTGCGACAGTGAGGACTTGCTCTGATCTCACCGCTCGCGCAACTTCATCGCCCAGTCTCAATAGAAAAAAGTGACGCTGCATCAAACCTGTCAGCGTATCTATGGTCGACTCTCGATAGCTTCGCCAGTAGCCGTATACAAAGATTCCAGCCATGACCGCATAGAACGGAACAAAGGCCAGGGGAAACACCAGCCCACCAACATTGAGCGCCAAAGGACTTGCCAGCCCGAGGGCTGAGAGCAAATCCGCCAACCCACCGAGACCGATGACGGCGACGGCCGCTGTTATTAACCGCGAAAAAGGCCGCCGACGTCTGATGCTGTCACCCAACATCCACACGACCGAACCTGCGACCACCACAGCCAATGCACCGACGATGAGGTAGATCCAAGGATCGACCACCGTCGGAGCGGCGATCGCCACAGCGGCCACTCCAGCCAACACGAGG
>JAAESQ010000546.1 GCA_024229275.1 bacterium
ACTCACAGCCTGCAAGGCCGAGTACATTGACCTCTTCGGAGAGATTCTGGCCTCGGCTCAACGGTGCAGATAGGTGCGCCGTCTCTGGGCGGTGCACACCAAGGCAGTTGCTTCTGGTGCTCATGACCAGTTTCGACTCAATTCTCAGACATCACCAAATCCGTTGACCCCTAGCAGTGCAAACTGACGGAGCTAGCCTGCAATAGGTCCTGCTCCTACGATTCCGAGGGGCGGTCGGTATCGCCACGCACCACGGGTGAAGTCTGGGATTACGACCCGCGAGCTGCGTTCAGCCACTGATTTCTCTGTTGCTGCGCTGATGGCACTCAAGGAAGCCGCGTCGTAGACATCCATGTCCAGCGGTAGACCATGGCGAAGGCACTGGATTAGTCGATAGTTCTCGAGGTAGTCCATGCCACCGTGGCCACCCTCGGCTTTTTCGGCGACACCCGAGCTCCAAAGCGGATGCTCATACTGCTCGTAGGCATCCAGAGGTTCCCAGGTGTGTGATGGACTGCGACCTTCGATATAGACCCGCTCAGGCCACTTCTCAAAAATGCCCTTGGATCCCTGCACGATATGGAGGCGACTGTATGGGCGTGGCACATTGGTGTCGTGTACGAGGTAGATCGTCTTTCCGTTGGTGGTTTTGATCAGCGCAGTGTTGACATCTCCCAGTACGTAGCGCTCGAGGCGGCGGGGGTCTTCGGGCTCGAGTTGCTCTTTCTGCCAGTCCTGCAGTCCACGCGAGGGTGAGCTCATGGAGACCAGGTAGTCGAAGCGGTCGCCGCGATTAACGTTCATGCATTGAGACACAGGTCCCAGGCCGTGAGTAGTGTAAAGATTGCCGTCTCGTGTTGATGCGTGAGCCCGGCGCCAGGAACCCTCGCCCTCTTCGTCGAACTTGACCTCACGAAGATCGTGGAGGGAGCCGCGCTCACCGGGCAGCGCCTCGGCAAGCA
>JAAESQ010000547.1 GCA_024229275.1 bacterium
TCGTGTACATCGTGCCCGTAGACACGCCGGAGAAGCTCGATAAGCCCATCGGAACCGGACCCTACCGCCTAGTCGACCACGAGCCTGGCGACCGCCTCCGCATGGCCGCCTTCAAACGCTACTGGGGGCAGCAACCTGCGGAGAGTCAGGTCGAAATCCTTTTCCGGGAGGACCCCAAGGAGCGAGTCAAGCTGCTGGTCGACGGGGCTGCCGATCTCATTGAGGACATCCCACCCGAGCAGATCGAGGCGACCGAAAACACCAACGGACTGTGGGTGGAGTCACGCATCGGCAACTTTGTCTTCTACCTCGCCCTCGACCGGAGCCGGCCTCCCCTCGACAACGCCCAGGTCCGCGAGGCCGTCGATCTGGCCGTCGACAGGCAGGCCCTCGCCGATGGCGTATTCAGGGGTCATGCGCAGCCCGCAAATCAGATTTCCGGTCCGACCACCTTCGGCCACTCCACGGCAGTACTGCAGCCGAGGCACGATCTCACGCGGGTGGGGCAACTGCTGAAGCAGGTCGGCTTCGACGAAGGTCCACAGCTGACGCTGCACTACTCCGAGACCAGGGTGCATCTTGCAGAGGCGATACTGAGTCAGCTCAACGCCGCCGGCTTTCGCGCCACGGGCGAGAGGCACAGCTGGCCGGAGTTGCTTGCACTCCTTGAACGCAAAGAGGCGGACCTCGTCCTCATCGGGGAGAACAATAGCCCCATGGACGGCGGCTACTTCTTCGACTCGATCATCCACTCCACGTCGCCGGAGCAGGGCCTCGGCGACTTCAACTTCATCAACTTCTCCGACCCGGAGATCGATCGGCTCATCGAGGCGGCGGCGCGACAGATGAATCCGTCAAAGCGCCGACTCGAGCTCGAGACCGTCAGCCGCCGTCTGGCCGAGCAGCGGGTCGTGCTGCCGCTGGTCTGGGTGGTGGACCTCTTTGGCGTACGGCGAGAGCTGCAGTGGACGCCGCGATCGGACAGCAACTTCTGGGCCGCCGAGATGAGCCGCTCGAGGTAGCCTCCCATCGACGGGAACATTCAGGCGCCAGGGCCGACGAACTATGCAAACTCCAGGAGGGCGGCTCACGACTGCGATCGGTCACGACTGCAACTGGGATCTTGGTGCTTGGCACCGATGTCTGTTACCCCCACGGCGCAAGACTCGCTTCCGGCTGGCGGCCACCCTTGGCCGGGCGGGACTTTCACCCGCAAGGTCCGATCGGAAAGTTTCTGAAACTCCGCTGTCTTCTACAGACTCACGTCATCTCTTCCCCTTTCCCCAGGCTTCGCCTGGCGCACGCCTGGCACCTCTAGTGATACGCACCCAAGTGGCGTTCAAACCCCATCTAGCGTTCCTGGGAGACGATCGCGCGGTTCAGTCCGCTGAGCCGATTTCCAGCAGCTCGACGATTTCGGGTTCGAAATTGCGTCGAAGGAACTTGGTGTATTGGCCCCCTCTTCGGAGCCCTTCGATATGCTGGTTGAGTGCCTGTCTCAGAGCCCACTTCTTGGGAATCGCGAAGGCGATATCGCCCTGCGTGGGCAGAAAGAACAGGGGCTGCAGATCTGGGTAGGATTCGATAAGCGGTGGCACCAGAGTCGAGTCCAGGATGAGCACATCAGCTTTGCCGGACAGCACCGCTTCAGCCAACTCTTCGGGGGCCCCGACCACGACCTTCTGAGCACCGGGAACCGAGTCTGCAATCTCCTCCAAACTTGTGTACCTCGGAGCAGCTATGCGTTTGTCGGTCAGCTCCTCGTAGCTCATGACAGATCCCTGCGGGGATCCAAGTGCCAGAATCCTGACCGGAAAGTAGGAAACGGTGAAATCCACCAACTGCTTACGTTTGGCAGTCGGGGTAAAATTTGCAGCGCCGATGTCGCAGCGTCCTTCTGCGACCATCTCGATGATAGTGACCATAGGATCGGAGGTTACCCATTTCACGTCGAGAACGAGCGATTGAGAGTCGGCGAATGACTGCAGGACATCGTATTCGAATCCACTCAGCTGGCCATTGTTCTGTTCAAAGAAACCAGTGTTCTCAGTGGCACAGATCCGCAGCACGTTGGGCTCCGTCGGAGCACAGGAGAGCAGGGTAAAAGGGACTACAAGCAGCCAGAGTACTCGACGATGCATGTAAGGCCAGCCTTCCGAACCTTCATACCGATTATACCCAACTCAGTTCGAAAGGCCGAGGAGGTTGGACACCGCCCCGCAAGAGAGCAAGGTGGCGTATCGAACCAGATCCACCTGCCTGGCGTCGTACCTCTCCATGAGCTGAATACACTGTTCGTACTCAGTCTTGATGAAATCGTCCAAAGAAAGATGCCAGGCACCCTGGTATTCGTGTTTCACCCGTCTCTCGCGACCGCACCAAGCAAGAATTCAGATACTCCCTACGTCATCACTGTGCACTTCCCAGCGAGGCAAGCAGCTATTGACTGTCTGAGGATTGCGTTGCGATTTCTCAGGTGTTCGCTGGCCACGCAGGTGCACGCCTCGCGGGATTGTCCCCGTCCGCATCGCCCTGAACTTCTTAGGATCTTGGATCCTGGCACCGATGTTGTGCTACGCCGTTTTGGAGACCGGCCTACTCATCCCATCTGGCACCGATGTTATCTGTCCCAGAGGCGTGACCGGCCTCGTGGTAGTCGAGTCAGACAATGCGAAGGGTGGCACCGTCCTCGCCGAAGCGAGACGTGCCTCCCAACCCAAGGTCAAAAGCTCACTGCGATCCCAACAGAGAACGAAAAGGTGTTGAAGTCGAAGGTCGCGGCGTTTTCCTGTGTGACCTCGAGGTCTGTCCAGATATATCGGAGGCCGCCGAATGCTGCCCACTTGCTGTTTTTGCCGAGCGAGATTCCGAGGCCTGCCTTGGCGGAATAACCGAGATCATTACTGACATCGAGGTCCAGATAATCTCCGTCCGGTTCAAGATAGCGAAGGTCGCCATAACCCATGCTGGCAATCCCGGCGCCTACGTAGAAGTCGAAGGACTGGCTGTTGGGTGTCAGGTGGAAGTTGAGGTCGAGGGTAATGGCGGTCGTCGACATGGAGTCCGTAAGGGAAATATCGCCGAAACCCGGAACGTCTTCGGCGGTCAGAAGGATCGCGGGGCTTGCCTTCATGACCCCCAGCTCGAGTCCGAGAAGGCCGCTGAACTGGTACTCGAGGCTGGCCCCGAAACCGAGATCACTGTCGGCCGTAATCCGGATCTCTTCGGGATTTTCGGCAGGAACCACCACGTCAAGGTCCGGGTCAAAACCGGCTGCGAATACCCGGAGGTGCCAACCAGAGTCCGCTGCCGCCGCTGGCGCCGCGATAATTCCGGCAACAGCCAAGAAAACCAATGCTCGTTTCATTCTTTCCTCCTGTTTCTGTTCTCGCGGATCTCTCCTCGAAAGGTCTTCCGAATTGCTTTACGTTCTCCACCCGGTAACGCGGATTCGTCTTGAAAACCCCGCAATGTGAAACGTCCAGGCTACGATTCCCGTAGGATTCGATAGGGCATACGTGCAGGGCTTGGTTTGCCGTAGAATGCTCCTGAACCAATGCTGTCAACAGGAGGATGAGTGACGACCGATCCGAAAGTCCGGGTGACGGAGATCATATCCGGCCTGAGTGGGATCGGAGAGGTCGATCGCGTCACCGCGGAGGATTTGTTTCCGGTCGTCTACGACGAGCTGCGCCGGCTCGCGAAGGGATACATGTTCCGAGAAACCCCGGGCCACACCCTGCAGCCGACCGCGCTGGTCCACGAGGCCTACCTCAAGCTGGTCGACCAGACCCGGGCCAACTGGAAGGGCAAGACTCACTTTTTCGCGGTTGGCGCCAGAGTGATGCGCCGTTTGTTGGTGGACCATGCACGCGAACGTGGAGCACAGAAGAGGGGCGCCGGGTGGCAGAGCGTGACCCTTTCGGGGGCCCTCGATCCTCTGGGCGTGGAGGTGCTCGATCGCGAGCAGCTCCTCGACCTCAATGCGGCCCTCGAGCAGCTCGCAGAGGTCGACGAGCGTGAGGCAAAGGTCGTGACCCTCCGGTTCTTCGGGGGATTGACGGTGGAGCAGGTCGCCGAGGTGATTGGCGTGTCAAAACGGACTGTCGAAAACGATTGGCGGCACGCCCAGGCGTGGCTCCGCCTCAGGCTGTCGGAGACTGAGTCGTCGTGAGCATCGACCGTCACCGTCGCGCCAAGGAGGTCTTTCTGGCGGCCTGCGGTTTGCCGGGCGACGAACGCGCATCGTATCTCGACGAGGAATGCGCTGGGGACGACGACCTCCGTCGCGAGGTCGAAGCCCTGTTGGAGATCGATTGCACGACATCGGACTCGGCGGACGACAGGCAGCCGCCCGAGAGGATCGGCAACTTCCACCTCCTTCAGAAAGTCGGCGAGGGCGGGATGGGCGAGGTGTGGGAGGCCGAACAGGAGGCTCCGGTCCGGCGCAGGGTGGCGTTCAAGCTGATCAAGTGGGGGATGGACACCAAAGAGGTGCTGGCTCGATTCGAATCCGAGCGGCAAGCGCTGGCGCTGATGAACCACCCCAACATCGCCAAGGCCTTCGAGGCGGGTTCGACCGACGAGGGACGACCGTTTTTTGCCATGGAGTACGTCCGTGGAGTTCCGTTGACGGAGTATTGCGACGCCCAACGGCTGAGCACACAGGAGCGCCTGACCCTCTTCACCGCGGTCTGTGATGGCGTGCAACATGCCCACCAGAAAGGCGTCATCCATCGCGATATCAAACCGTCGAATATTCTTGTAGCGGTCGAGGACGGCCATCCGGCCCCCAAAATCATCGATTTCGGTGTCGCCAAGGCCACTTCGCAAAGACTCACCGAGCGCACCCTCTTCACCGAGCTCGGCCAGTGGATCGGCACCCCCGAGTACATGAGCCCGGAGCAGGCGGAGCTCACCGGGCTCGATGTCGACACCCGATCCGATGTCTACTCCCTGGGCGTCGTGCTCTACGAGCTGTTGGCGGGGGTGCAACCGTTTGATTCGAAGGAGCTCCGCACGGCTGGGTTCGACGAGATGCGCCGGCGCATTCGGGAGGAAGAGCCGCCGCGGCCGAGCACCCGGGTTTCGAGCCTCGGCGATGCATCGCAGGTGGCGGCGGAACGGCGCCGAACCGACATCCACGGTCTGACCCGCACTCTGCGCGGCGACCTCGACTGGATCGTCATGAAGGCGCTGGAAAAGGACCAGACCCGCCGCTACGGTTCACCGTCGGAGCTTGCTGCAGATGTCGACCGGTACCTTCGCAAAGAAGCGGTGGAGGCGAGCCCACCCAGTACGGCATATCGGATACGAAAATTCATCAGCCGGAACCGAATGGGTGTCGCTGCAGGCGCGGCGGTCATAGCCCTGCTCGTAGCGGGTGTGATCGGAACCACCGTCGGTCTGCTCAAGGCGCGGCGTGAGGCCGATGCGGCTCGCAGATCGGCTGACGTTCTCGAGAGCATGTTCGAAATCATGGACCCCGCGCGGCCGAAGGGAGGTGCGCTGACAACGCGTCAAGTGTTGGACATTGGGGCCTCGAGGGTCAACATCGAGCTCAAGAACAAGCCGCTGGTGCAGGCGCGGTTGCTGACGATCCTCGGAGAGGCATATCTCAACCTCGGCCATTTCGATGAAGCTCTACCGCTGGTGGAGCGGTCTCTGGCCATACGTGAACAAGAGCTTGGTGCCGATCATCCGGATGTCGCGGCCACGCTGAATACTCTGGGATGGGTGCAGTACTGGCTCGGCGAATTCAGGTCTTCGCGTGAGTCCTTCAGCCGCTCTCTGGAAACTCGCGAGAGAACGATGGCTGCTGACGATCCGGAGGTTGCGGAAAGCCTCTCCGACCTCGCATTTCTTGAATGGCGATCGGGCGATTTCGATGTGGCGGATTCACTTTTCGAGCGAGCCCTGGAAATCATCAGGAGGTCGCGCGGATCAGATGGCACAGCGGTCGCCGACATTCTCTACCAGAGGAGTTTGCTGCAGAATACGCTCGGGAGGTACGCCGAGGCCAGAGATGGACTGGATCGAGCACTCGAGATTCGTCGCGATGCACTCGGGGAAAACCACATTGACGTCGGTTGGATCTACCATGGGCTCGCGCTCGCCAATGCGGGGCTTGGTGATCGGGAGGGGTCGACCGAGCTCTCCGAACGATCACTTGAGATTTTCGAGAATCAGCTAGGGCGGAGCCACTGGTCGGTGGCGTTCCCGGTGACGAGGCTCGCAAACGCCGCCCGATTCGCTGGAGACCGAGACACCGCACTCAGTCTTTTCGAGCGGGGGTTGGCGATCCGGCAGAGTGAGCTGCCGCGGAAACACCCTGACCAGCTCTACAGCCTTTTCCCGTTTGGGGAGTACCTCCTAAAAATCGGTGAGTTCGATCGCGCGGAAAAACTCTTCAAGGAGGCCCTGAGAATCACCGAGGAGGCGCTGGAACCAGATCACCCCGAGAGAGCGTCGAGTCATGCCCATCTGGCGCTGCTGGCGTGGGCGCGGGAAGACTATGAGAGTGCTGCTGCGGGATTCGAGCTCGCGTTGACGATTTGTGAAATGAAGGTGGATCCGAATCACTACATCATTGCCGTCAATCGACTGTACCTGGCCTCTTCGGCAGCGCGCCTGGGGAGGGTCGAATATGCCATCGCGACACTCCGGGACGTCCATGGGGCAAGAAAGCTGACACTCGAAGGCCTCGATCACTTTGGATTTGAGCAGCTCCAGGGACACCCCGACTTCGAACGCCTGGTAGAGAAAGTTCGCGCAAATCCCCCGACCTAGATCCGCTTGATCAGCTGTGCCCAGCTTCGACGGAGGGCGCGGGCGTCGTACAGGTATAGGTGCCTGGCACCTTTACGCCTGGGCCAACCGGCCGAGGTGGCACCTTTTCGTGGAACCAAAGCGAGGGCCAAGTCTGAGCCATGAGATTGACGGAGTTATCACACTTATCTCGGGCCTGGGATCCCAAGATCCAGGGAGAGTAAAGGTGCCAGGCACCTATATTGATGTTATCCGAGAGGTTGAGCGCGATCTCATTGAGAAAGAATCAGCCAGAGAAGCGCGGCAGGTTGAAAGTACGTCCTCGCCGTAGCCCGTCTTGACGCCTGGCACAGAAAGAGTGCAAGAAATCTAAGTCGAGGCAGATCAGGTCAGGTCTGAAGGCAGGGTGACGGTACCGTGCTCGGCGATAGCGCGCTTGGCGGCGAGGGTGACGTAGGCTCGAGGATCGACCCCACTGAGTTTGGCGGTTTCGAAAAGTGTGTAGAAGAGCGCCGCGACTTCGGTTCCGCGCTTGGACTTTGATCCATAGTGGTTTTTACGCCCGACCACGACACCTCGCAGGGCTCGCTCGGCTGCATTGTTGTCTAGCGGAAAAATGGTGCCAGGAAAAATGGTGCCAGGCACCCGGGTATTCGTGTTTCCCTCTCTCTCCGTTTTCTCCGTTACCTCCTGTTCAAACTCTCACCGGCCTATATGAGAAAAGAGGCGGTTCCCTGAACCGCCCCTTCTTCCCACTTTGTGCTGTCTTAGCGTTCTTCGTGTTCTTCGTGGTTCAAAATCTCCTCACGTGCGCCAGAGTTTCGATGGCGGACGGGAAATCGACTATCAGTGACCTCGTTTCAGAAACAAGGTTTCTCGCATGAACAATGGTAGTGTTGTAACAGGAGAAATCCCATCTCGGCGGGCTTCTGGTCGTGGTTCGGCCCGCCTGAAATCCGCTGTTGTACCGGAATCCTGCCAGGTGGGAGGACAGCATCAGGGGGGTAGTGATGAGACTCTTCTCAGTCGTCTTCCTCGTTGGAGTTTTCGCGTTCGCATCCATCGCTTCGGAAACTGCCTTGCTGACAGCGGAGGGTCTGGGAATCGAGGAGTAACCGCGATATGTGTGCTGGGGAGGTTCCGCATCGCTCAGTCGCGAGCAGTGTTGCTCGGTTGACTGAGCATCGTCAGGCCTCCTCAATCCTGAATCCGATACGTTTCTTCCTGCCGGGCTGGTTCCTACTCGCCGCGCTTGTAACACCGCAAGCCGAGTCACACTCGGCCCGATTCA
>JAAESQ010000548.1 GCA_024229275.1 bacterium
GGCCACCCTCGCCAGTCGCATCGACGTGCATCGGCCAGCCACCATCGCTCTCGAGCGCAGCCCTCAGCCGTTCGGCCCGAGCTTGATGGAGTCTTGCCAGGTAGTGCACGAAGCGCCGCGAGAGATCGCTTACCTCGCCTGTCGAGATCCGGATACCCTCCTCGTTCTCGAGCATCGAGCAGATCTCATGGCGCTGCCGGTGCCGAAGAAAACGTTCCAGCCCCACCCGGACCATGACATCATAGCCGACGACGCTCGAGGGCGGCAGGTGTTGGGTTAACGATCCGGCCCCGCGCGTAACCAGGCGTCCGCCGGGGTGCCGACAACCCAGGGCACAGACGCGCACCGTCTCGCGCGCTTCGAACTGCCCGTGGGCCAGGGTCTTGCCGTGGCGGGGCCTGGTTTTCTGGACGTACCACCGTTCTCCCCCGCACACAGAACAAATGCCTGGCTCCTCGTCGGCCGATAGGCGGGTGTCGGTGGTACAAAGGATCTGCTGGCGGCACCGGTGATCGAGCGAATGAATCATCGCCCTGAGTTCGGCAACCGTCTCGAGGGTTAGCCCACCGTTTTTTTTCGCACTCCAGCCCGTACCGGGCAAAGATCCGCTCGACCTGCATGGCCGTCACAACCACACCCCGTGCTGCCAAGCGCGACGCCAACACCGAGGGCGCTACCAATAGCTGCGCGCCCTGCAGCGCCTCCACCAGGACCGCGATGACCGTCTCATCGGACATCGGCATCTCCATGCTTGTCTGTTGGCGCCGTTTCAGGAGTTGCTCGTCCGCCTTCCCCGGGTCGACACTGAGATAGATGTGACATCCAGCTAGCACTTGCCGGCGTATCCTTGCGCCGTGGCGCAACTCGTGCAGCGTGTTGTACAAGGTGTTGGCGACCGGGAGTTTCAGCAAAGCGAGCAACTCCTTGGGTGTCATTCCCATAGCCGAACCTTCCACCAACTCCACCACCGTGGCTTTCAGCGTTCCTGTGCGAGAAAAGCCCACATTGCGATGGAACCACAATCCCCACTGGTCGAACCGCGGCACATCGAGCAGCGTGTAATAGCGGCCCGCATGGTTGAAACTCGATCGGTATCCTACTGCCTTGAGCCGCCGAAAAACGCTCATCCGCGACCGGGTTTCCAGTAGGCGGAAAAGTTCGGAGATCTCTGCGATGGAGTGTTTGCGGAAAAAACATCGCAGGGCCTTTTCGGATGCGTCTGGTGGAAGCATAACCCTTATTGATACAGTTATGTGTTTACGTCGAATAATTCACATGATTGTATCTTTTTTACGCCAACGTATCCAGACTGTATGTAAAAGAAATCAAGGGGTTAGCTCAGGTGCCTACTACAGCGACAGCTAAAAGGATGGTACAATTATTACTGAGATGGTCGATAACTAATTGATTATTTGAGACATTCTACAATCCAACCGCATTCTGACGCTGTAGCGATATTGGTTTGCGTACAGCGATTCGACAGTTCCCTGAACAGTTAAGGTAACTATTCCGCCCGCAGTGCTTCCACGGGATCCATACGTGCGGCAC
>JAAESQ010000549.1 GCA_024229275.1 bacterium
CGCTTCGCCATTTCGATCGACTGCACGGCCTTCATAGCCGCGCCGAGGCCGTCTTCAGCAGACTGCACGGCATCCATCGGAGCGTGAACTGTCCCCGCGGCGTACACGGCGGTTCGCCGAGTCTCATAAGGGAAGCAGATGAAGTGAGAGTCAGGGAATCCGTACTTCAGGGTTGGCAGATCCGGACCCTGACGGTAGTCGAGGTTGAGGATCTCTGTACCTTCGTAGGCCGCGAGTTCCTCTGCGCGCTTGGCAGAATCCTCACGCACCTGAGAACTCTCACTGGTCTCGGCTTGGTGCCGTGAGTCGATGAGCTCGCGAATCCTCTCGCCATCCGCCGAGTTGGGCACCATTCCAGTCGCCAAGACAACCAGGTCACCTTCAACGCTGACCTTCTCGCCGAGCAGACTGTTGTTCACATGAACGGAGAGTTTGCCATTTGCTTCGACCTTCTCGACGTCTCCACGAGTCATCATCGGGCCGGCACTCTTCTGGACGCCAAGGAAGAAATACTCCATGTGCCCGGGAGTGCGAATGTCGCGATAGATGATCGCAGTCTCGGTCTTCGGGCTGAGCTTCTTCGCCTCTGCAACCTGGCGCAGGGTGGTAGCGCAGCACTCGCTCGAGCAATGCTCGAGATGGTCTTTATCGCGCGATCCAGCACACTGAATGAAGATGATGCGATTCGGTTCGCGCTGGTCTGATGGGCACGTCAGCTTGCCATCAACAAGCATGCGTTCGAACTCGGTCGATGTCACGACGTCCGGTGATGCGCCGTAGCCCAGGTGGCTCAGGTTGCTCGCGTCATAAGGCGTCGCACCCGTTGCCTGAACGATGGATCCAATAACGAGATCTTCACCTGCCGCCGAACCAGAAAGCTCAACCTTGAACTGCCCGGGCTGACCAGTGATCTTGGTAATCTCGCTACCCATGAGAATGCGTATCTGAGTATCCGCAGTCACCTCATCGATGAGGCGTGGGATGATGTTCTCCTGCGGCTCTTCGTAGGGAGGCTCTTCCGGTAGCATCGACTTCTGATCAACGAGCCGGCCACCGAGCCGATCCTCTTTTTCCACCAAAACAACCGGGTGACCGAGACCTGCCGCGATGCGAGCGGCCTCGAGACCCGTTCGTCCACCACCGACGACCAGAACAATCTCACTAATCTCCTCGGACAATGGTTCGATTGCCTTGACGCCATCCAACCGCGCCAGACCCATCCGTACCAAGTCTTCGGCGAGCATCTGGGTGTCTTCGTCCTGAGCTTCGTGCGACCAGGTGCAATGTTCGCGGAATGAAACGCGATACTGTGCCGCGCAATCGCCCGCGAGGCTCGCAAATCCTTGCGCTTTGACGCGCTCGGAGCACGCGCAAATCAAAGCTCCGTCGATCTCGTTTTCGCTCACGGCTGTCCGAATCGCGTCGAGCCCTTCCGAAGCGCATAGGCACTCGTGTGTCAGAGTCGTTGCCGCAGAATTCTCGGTCGCGACGCCGGCGACAGCGTCAAGGTCAAGGGCGTCGCCGATTCCACACCCGCTGCACAGAAAAACGCCAACTTTGTCCATTACGCCCTCCTTCCCGCTGCCACGAGGGCACGCGCTGCTGCGCCGGTCGCATCACGAACCGAGGCGGCGACATCTTCGGGTCGGCGAGCGACACCCGCTACAGTTACGCCGGCCTCGTCGTCGTCGAGGACGAAACCGTCGTCATCCTTGCGAGTGAACAGAGCCAGATCGTCTTCCAGAGCGTTCGGCCTCATACCTGTTGCGAGTACTACAAGGTCGGCTTCGGCGTCGATCAATTTCTCATTCTCTACATCTTCGACGCGGAGCTTCAGGCCGGTGTCGGTCTGCTCGACCCTTCCGACTTTGCCCTTCATCAGCTTCACGCCTTCAAGCTCGGCCACACGGAGGAGCACGTCCTCGTTGCGACCCGGAGCGCGGCGATCGATGTAATACATCGTCACTTCGGCTTCCGGCAGCTGCTCGTTAACATAGATCGCTTGCTTCAGACTGGCGAGGCAGCACACGCCGGAGCAGTAGTTGAGATGGTTGACATCTCTCGAACCGGCACACTGCACGAAGGCAACCTTTGTTGGCGGCTCACCGTTTGAGGGTTTGAGAATCTTGCCCTCAGTCGGACCTGCAACAGACGCTAGCCGCTCCATCTGGACATTGGCGATGACATCCGGGAGTCCGCCACCGAGTTCGTCAAGCTTCTCCAGTGGGTAGGGCTGCCATCCTGTCGCCACAACCACACTGCCAAACTCGAGACTCTCGGAGGTCTCCGCTGCGTCGAGATCGATCGCCCCATAGGTGCACGCTTCTGCAATCTTCTTCGCCTCGTCATCGGCGCAGGCGGCGCGATCGAACACGAAGCGCTTCGGCCATGCGGTCAGGTGAGGGAGGCGAATCGCCTTGACTTTCTTCATGCCAAGGTTGAAAGGATCATCGACTTCGGTGGTGCAGACCTTCTCGCAGTCGCCACATGCCGTGCACTTGTCGTTGACGAATGCTGGCGCGCTCGCGATCGTGACCTTCCAGCCACCTTCCGTCTGTTCCGCCGACGCCACTTTGGAAGAGGTCAGAACGCGGATCCTCGGGTTCTTCTCGAGACGTCGCGTGTTGATCTCCATTCCACAGGTCGGCGGACACATCTTAGGAAAGTAGTTGTGCACGCGGAGGACTCTTCCACCGACAGAAGGCTCGCTCTCGACCAGAACCACTTTGGCTCCGGCTTCCGCTGCTTCAAGCGCAGCGGTGATCCCGGCGATGCCCGCTCCGATGACGAGAAGCGGTTTGGTTTCTCTCATACTTCACTCCGATTGAGCAGCGTTTTCGTCTCGTGCCTTGATGGTGGGCTCTGCAAAGAGCGCGAGACGCAGCCAGCGAAACGCGAAGCGCAGCAGCGCCTCGTCGTTGTTCTCCAGCTCGTTGATCAGTTCCGGCTCGAGGTCGAACCGGTCGAGGAATGTCGAGTCGAACACGAATGAGCGGAAGGTGTCGAGGTCATAGCAGGCCATATAGAACATCTCGAGCCGTTTGGGATCGAGCTGTCGGTCTCCTCCGATGAACCAGGGATGGGAGACCAGCTCCCTAAACCCTTTCTCGACTTCATCGCGTTCATTGATCTTTTGGTCCCTGAGCCAGGATTCGGAGGTGAACTTCCGCGCATCCGGCTGATGCCGTCCTTCACAATGGTCGTCTTCAAAGACGAAGTAGAACGGATCGGGGGACTCGCCCGCTCGTGCGGGAGGAATGGCAAGGCCAATCGGATACATCCGGCATGCCCATGGACGGGTCTCATAGACGGAACATCCGGCATCGCCCAGGAAAGGACATTCCCGCTTCTCTTCGTCTTTCATCTTGAGCATGACGATGGGAAGCTGAAGGTCCTTCGTGATCGGGTTCATGGTGTGGGTCTCGAGGAAATCGCGGGTGGTCATTTCTGCACCGCGCGCGAGCTGCAGAATATCGAGAGGCGTCAAGACAATATTGACGTCCGAGCAGCACTCGTTGAAGCATGGAACATCCGGGTGGCAGGTGAACGGGAACTCCTCCCCGTCCATCAAACGCTTCTTGTCCTCGAGAAATTGTGGCAGGTTCGACTCTGGCTTATTCATCCCCGTCGCCCTCTTGCGAGGCCGGTGCCGCGTCGTCCTCGGCAGCCTCCAAAGAGACATCGACATCCATGATCCGATCCTTTATCGCGTCAGCCGACCACACCGCAAGGGGTGAAGCCGAGCCGTTAGCGGGATCGATGCGGTATCGGTAAGAACACCGTACCGCATAGTTCTCCTGCATGTGCTCCCACCCACGTTGGTAGTACGGGCACTCGTCGTTGAAGCAGGCCAGCTGGAAAGCGGTCTCGAAACCAGCAGCTTCAGGAAGTTCGAATGGCAGGAGTTTCTCGCCACAGTGCTTACAGTCGAGGGTAACAACAGATTCGTTCAAACTTGCCTCTGGGAAAATCGGCCCCAGGCGCCGAAGCGCCTGGGGCCGTGGTTCGAAGGGTTGTCGTTAGAGACTGACAGCATCATGGACGTAGCGACAAG
>JAAESQ010000550.1 GCA_024229275.1 bacterium
GATGGTTCTGGTCGACTTCTCGATATGGTTGGTTATCTGGGCGCTCGTGGGATCAAAGGCGCTGCTCGTACTGGTGGAGTTACCAAGGTACCTGAGCGATCCTTCACAACTTTTCGGTCTCGTCCGTGTAGGGGGTGTTTTTCTCGGCGGCTTCATCGCAGCTCTCATCGCAGCAGTAATCCTTATGCGGCGCTACAAACTGCGCTTTTTCGAGACGGTCGACGTCATCACTCCCTCATTGGCTCTTGGTCACGCCATCGGACGCATTGGCTGCTACTTTGCCGGCTGCTGCTGGGGGGGCTACTGCGACCTCCCATGGGCAATGACATACTCGCATCCTGACGGCGTTCATCCCCTCGGCACGCCGCTCGGTATTTCCGTACACCCCTTCCCTATCTATTCAATGCTGTTCAACTTCGGTCTCTTCTTGGGTCTGGCCTACCTATATCGTTTGAGACCCACGCCCGGCCGAGTTCTTGGGACCTACATGGTGTTCTACGGTCTGGGGAGGTACCTGCTCGAGTACACCCGTGGTGACCAGGTTCGAGGATTTATTTTTGACGGCCTCCTTTCGACCAGTCAAGCCATTTCACTCACGCTTATTCTCGGCGGTTTGGCGCTTCACGGCTGGCTGTTCCTCCGACGAGCGGAGAAGTGACTCCCACTCATCGTTTCGTCGTCCCCGAAGAGCGTGAAGGTGACAGACTTGATCGGTGTCTTGCCGACATGGGTTCTGAGTGGACACGATCTCGAGTCAGGCGCTTCATCGACGATAATCGGGTCCTTCACAACGGCCATTCTGCAAAACCCGCGGCGCGAGTGGAACAGGGCGACGTCATAGAAGTGTCCGTACCCGAAGTGCAGCCTTCCGAGGTCGCGCCGGAGGAAATGCCGCTCAACATACTTTTCGAGGACGAACATCTCCTCGTGCTCGACAAACCCACCAATCTCGTCATCCATCCGGCGGTCGGCAATCCGTCAGGGACGCTGGTTAATGCTCTCTTACACTACTGCAAGGATCTGTCCGGCATCGGTGGTGTGGAACGCCCAGGCATCGTGCATCGTCTGGATAAGGACACGACAGGGGTCATCGTCGTTGCCAAGAACGACACGGCACACCTGGGCTTGTCTCTTGCTTTTCGTCGGCGTCAGATTGAAAAGAACTACATCGCAATTTGCTACGGCGTTCC
>JAAESQ010000551.1 GCA_024229275.1 bacterium
CCTTCCAGGTCTCGCCGCCATCTTTTGACTTGAAAACTCCGGAGCCCTCACCACCGCTCCAAAGGATGAACGGCTTGCGGTAGACCTGCCACAGGGATGCGTACATGACGTCTGGATTGTTGGGGTCTAACACGAGATCGATCGCGCCTGTCTTTTCGTTCCTGTACAGGACTTTCTGCCAGGTGCGCCCACCATCCAGAGTTCGGAATATGCCTCTTTCGGGACTCGCTCCAAAGGGGTTGCCAAGGGCCGCAACGTAGACCCGGTCTGGATCTTCTGGATGGATTCGAATTCGGCTGATCGCTCGTGTTTTATCTAGTCCGAGATGTACCCAACTCTTTCCTCCGTCGTCTGAGCGATATATTCCATCTCCTTGGAGGACGTTCTGGCGGAGCTGGGTTTCTCCCATACCGACATAGACGACATCTGGACTGGATTCTGCCACGGCCACCGCCCCAACGGACGAGCTGCCGATCTGCCCGTCTGTGACCGGATCCCAGGTTGTGCCTCCATCAGTCGTCTTCCACAATCCGCCGCCTGTGGCCCCAAAGTAATACTCGTTCCGACGGTCTTTGTGGCCCGCTACGGCAAGAGATCTTCCCCCGCGCTTGGGGCCGATACTCCGCCATTGCAGCTGTTGAAAGATGACGGCATCAGTGAGGAGTGAACCGCCGGACCGCGCTTGAGTGATGGATGGGATTGCCAGGTCGATGACGAGGATTGCGGCGACCAGCATGCATGAGCGCCGCCAGCTGGTGAGAGGCAACCTCCGCAGCTGCAAGGCATGGGAACGGTAGCAATCCATCAAGCACCTCCGGAATTCGCTCCTGCGACTTCGTTGTTGATTCTGCATGATCCGAACGCGCAAGTCACGATAGGCGATCCAACCACTGAATGCGGTCCAGAAGGAACACTCGTTGGCCAATAGACTCATCGTGTGCACAGGGTGCCTACATGATGTCGTTCGTCGCTGGGCCTCGCGGAGCCTTGACTCGCAGGTTTTTGCAGTAGGCGAGCGAGGATGACCCATCGCGC
>JAAESQ010000552.1 GCA_024229275.1 bacterium
GTAATCCGACGGTTTGGTTTCAGGATCGTCCAAACCGCTTAGTGGTAAGTAGTTTGGGAGATGGAAGGATAACCACAGAGAGCACAGAGGACACGGAGAAGAGAGAACGCTAGAGTCCAGGGAGACGAGAGTTTCGGAATTCTAGGAACCATCACCTTCTTCACCTCTGTGTCCTCTGTATTACAAACCCGTGAAAGCTTGTTTTGACAGCAAAGATTCTCAGGCGACGAGCGCGAGAAAGCTTGTTTGTCGCAGCTTGAGAGCTGTCGCCATCAGGCGTTGTCCTTTGTTCGTGACGCGGTAGTTAAACGTGTGAGAGACTTTACGAAGCAGACCATGCGCGCGGAGCAGCCTCAACAGACGAGTCGTGCGTCCCGACGCCCGTCGTCGTTCTTCGGGAGTCCGCGCCCGAGGGAATATGCGACGGCAAATATCCCTGTTGCGAAAACCATGCAGCAGGAACTTGCCGTCAAGCAAGGTGGCAAACAGATGCGCCTCCTCCGGGTCGATCGGCCGCAGCGCACGGTAGGGACGACCCTGACGAGTGATTCGTTTGCTCACCGGGTCCAGTTGTTCATCGTCGTCTCGATCCTCAGCACACTCCCTGCTTTGTCGTACATTTTTGGCTCCTCCGCAGAATTCGTGGGTCGATTTACGCCGGACATATGACAGCGGAGTACCGGTGCCTCTTCTCTGGCCCCGTCTTTCCAGGCGAATCGGCCATCGTATCCACGGTATAGAGAAGAGGCACCGGCACTTCGTTTCTCAGCCTCGGAAGACGATGCGCCACCATGGATGTAAGCACCTGCGATGTCGAGAGTTATGCTGCTACCCCACGAGATCCACCCACAGATTCTGCCGAGGAGGCTCGTTTTTTGGGCCTGAATCTGTCCGACGCGTTGGTCTCGCCGGTCTGACGGTTCACGACAAAAGACTCCCGCCCTTTTCCTGATTAGAGTTTTACCTTGACGATTTGGCAAAGCTCGATGATTCTCTGTCTACGGAA
>JAAESQ010000553.1 GCA_024229275.1 bacterium
GCCAACGCCACCGCCGCGATTGCGACAAACTCCTGAAACCTCTTCATCGCCTTATCTCCCTTCACCTCTGAGTGAGCCATCTTACCGCCCAAGGCAATCGCATCTAAATTGTGAAAAGCCGGCTATTGGCTCAGAAACGCTGGTGCGATCATTCGGGCGTTCCTGGTTCGACGGCCCCGACCTGCGTTCTCAAGCCGACAATCGCGATTTGAATTAAGATGCGATTGCCCTGTCTTACCGCCAAGTTCCGGGACGCCATCCTACCCGAATCAGGCCGGAAACGCTAGAATCGGTTCCAAGTCCGTCTACCCCAACGTTGCATGAGACTGACTGGTTTGTATCACGCCGCCGTGCGTAGGCGGTCGAGTATGCCGAGCAGTTTGTTCTTCACCATGTCGCCCCCGCTGATGGTCAGTGTGAGTGTGCCACCTGGCCGGGTCAGGCGTCCGGCACGCTGCAATAGCGTCTTGCGCACCGTGCCGACCTGTTCGAATACCCATAGGGCCGCGCGGTTGTCCGTCGTGCCGCGGGATCGCGTCTCCGTCTGCATCTGTAGTTCGCGAATGAGATTGTGCGCAAAGAGCCCAGCCAACAGGTACATCTGATTTCCCAAACGCCGACGCACCGGCACATGCCCCATCGCGCAATGCGTCTTCAGTTCGCCGAAGATCCCCTCTTGCGATCCGCGACCTTCGTGGAATCGCAGGAGCGTGCCTACGCCGACACGCTTGTTGGTGATGATCACCTTGAACTCGCAGCCGTACTCATACGGCACAAACAGGTCCAACTGCACCGCCCCCTTCTGCTGCTGCTTCGCCCGGGTGCGGACGAACACGAACCGATACGCTTGCTCCCAGCACTTTGGCTTCCAGAGCCTCTCGAAGAATGAACGACCCGCGTCAAGCGTTCGCCATCGCTGGCGGGACTCGATCATCCCCTTGAGTTGAGTGAAACGCTCGAACGGCACCGACAGGGTAAACTCCACGCGATACCCTCGCAGCAAGGTCACCAGCTCGTCACTGAAGAACGCGCTGTCGGCCCGCACCTCGATGACCGCTGTCGGCAGAGCCTCGCGAATCAGCCCGATGCACTCAGCCATGAACGCCCCGGCGCCGCGCGAATCGTGCACGTTGCCGCTACGATGAAGAAAGTCCAGGACCTGCACCGTCTGGGCAATCGTGCAGAAAAGCGGGTAGTAGCTACGCGCCCCTTTCTTTTTCTTGTTGAATCCCACGGCTGTGCCTTCGGCGCGACGCATGGTCGACTGCACCGAGCCATCGAAGTCGAGCGTGATACGCGGCAGAGCTAGCTTGCGGAGACGATCCACGACAAGCCGGCGCAGCAGTCGCCGTA
>JAAESQ010000554.1 GCA_024229275.1 bacterium
AGGTGACTCCGGCCAGGCCCAATACACCACGCAGGACCAGGTATCTCCGGCTGCTGAGTTTTCCGAGTAGAGGCGTTCGATTGCGCCAACAGATGAACAAGGCGACGCCGAAGGTGATCAGGTTGCGAAAGACGACCTTATCCCAGAGCGCTACCTCGCCGGCCTGTTTGACGAACGCCCCCATAATCGAGAACGACACCGCCGAAACAAGCGCGTACAGGACAGCTTTGCGGGGATCATCCACGTACCCGGCACCTCCGGTCGCCGAACCCTACAGGCGATGACACACAGATGCAATCAGAAGCGGGTATCGGACAGTATGTAAATCTGCCCCCGCAGGAAACCACCAGCCTCGGTGACCGTATCTCAACCATTGTTCGTGTGTCGGACACGGTTAAGCTGTATCCGAACGAGAGTTCTACGGATCGAAGGAGGATTGGATGTATCGCCTGACTTTAGCCATGGCACTGATTGTGTGTCTTCTTGCCGGCACGCCGGCCAGCGCCGAGGAAACTCGCCTGCTCCGCAACCCCGACATCAGTTCCGATCACATCGCGTTCGTCTACGCCAACGACGTCTGGGTCGCCGAACGATCCGGCAGCAGTGCACGCCGACTCACAACCTCGGACGGCGCCGAGGTTGAACCTCACTTCTCACCTGACGGTGCATGGATCGCATTCTCCGGTCAATATGACGGCAATACCGATGTCTACATCGTGCCCACTGAAGGCGGCGAACCTACACGCCTGACCTGGCATCCCGGACAGGACACCGTCCGCGGTTGGACACCTGATGGTCAAAGCGTGCTGTTCGCCTCCGGGCGCGTCAACGCCCCAATCCAGGTCCCACGTTTCTTCACCGTCTCGATCGAGGGCGGCATGCCAACCCAATTGCCACTACCGCGCGCCTTTGAGGGGCAGTTCTCAGCCGATGGCGCCAAGCTCGTCTACCAGATGGTCCTTCCCTGGGAGGCCGAGTTCCGCAACTATCGTGGCGGTCAAAACAACCCGATTCGGATCATCGACTTGGATTCGCTCGAAGTCGAAAAGCTCCCGTGGAGCGCCGATGAGCGCCCCAACGACCATTCCCCGGTGTGGGTGGGCGACACCATC
>JAAESQ010000555.1 GCA_024229275.1 bacterium
CCATTGCTGACCGTTTGGTTCGTGGGGCGTAGCCAGAAGCAACGGTCACTTCGGCCACCAAACTGTCAGCGGTGGCAATTCTCGGGAAGCACGATCGGAGAATTTACTGCTGGGTTGACTTTGGCTTGAGGAGAAACCGCTAAGTGAACGCCGCTAGCCTCGGAAGAGAACGCCGGGTTGGAACCGGCAACGGCCATCGTCCTCGTCATCCTCATCGTCTTCGTGTGGTGAGTGCGTGTGAGGGAACGATGACGACGACGATAGCGATGACGATGAGGATAAGGAGAGGATCTGGCTTCGATCGAAAGTGGCGCTACCAACCCGCCCCAGGAGGAGGAACGACGTTCTCGTCCTCTTCCTTCTTGACCTTCTCAACCCAGGAATCGTGGCCCTTCTTGGCTTCTTCTACAGTTGGGTAGCGCTCGATCTTGCCATCAAGCCAGCCGCCGGAGACAGTGGTTTCGAAGACCATCGGCGCGGCTTTCTTGTCGAGCGTCATGCTCATAGCAGTGAACTTCGTCGTCACGGTCCCCTGCGCGGTTTCGGTGTGAGCGATGTTGCTCACGCCTTCATACGCATTCTCGTACCACTTCGACCACGCTTCGTAGTCCGGTTCTTCGCTGACGGTGCCTTCGCTCAGAATGAAATAGCGTCCCATGTTCGTGGCCTCTCAATCGCGATCTCTGATCTGAAAGTAACATCGGTCACACTGGCCCGCAAGCATGGCTTGCGACGGCCACCCAACACAGCTAGACTCCGAAAAAGGATGGAACTGCCATGGGATATGCGTGCGAGAAAGTCGAACAACTCACCCTCTTCCTCGAGAACCGGCCGGGCATCCTGGCTGACTTGTGTGCACACATGGCGGAAAGTGGCGTCAATATCCGAGCAACGACGACCCTGGAAGGTCGTGACTGTGGCGTCGTGCGCTTGGTAGTCGACAAGACCGAGGACGCCAAGGCGACCCTGACCAACGCGGGTGTTGCCTTCACTACGACAGAGTGCTTGGCGCTTCGGATGCCGAATCACCCTGGCGGCTTCGCTGGTGCGGCTCGTGTTCT
Organism: bacterium; assembly: GCA_024229275.1. Classification (GTDB taxonomy): domain Bacteria; phylum Acidobacteriota; class Thermoanaerobaculia; order Thermoanaerobaculales; family Sulfomarinibacteraceae; genus JAAESQ01. Next base: position 1,062 of record JAAESQ010000555.1, read on the forward strand.
TTCGCTGGCCGGCGTCAACATTGACTACATCTATGCATCGACGATCGCCGGTGCTCAAAGTGCGTTGGGTATCTTCGGCGTTTCCGACCTGGATAAAGCGCTGTCGCTGAACTGGAGCGAGACCCGGTAGCGCTCGCTTCACGCGGATACCTCGATCCGTCGTTTGTCGAAGACAGGAATTGCGAAGAAGGTCACCAGGCTGACGATCCACGCCGCGTAGATCGGGTGTGGCAGGAAACGCCACTCAGCGGGCATCACGAGCCATGCCGCCAGCGCCAGCATCGTCGTCGCCAGGGTCCAGGTTGCGGAGGACTTCCGGCACAGACTGGGCGCGAACATCGTTGCGAGCACGATCAGGGTGTAGGCAGTGGTTAAGGTGAGACCAATGAGGAGTGCCTTGAGGATGCCCTGCACTGTGAGCGCGAGACCGAAGGTGATGACGCTGAGCACGGCAACAGCTATGCGGCACAGGCGCTGATCCTGCGCGGGGCTGAGGTTGGGCGCCCAGAACCGTTTGACGATGTCGCTCGACACCAACGTGGCGCTGCCCAGCAGCAGGGCCGAGGCAGTGCTGACATCGGCAGCCCAGAGTCCGGCAAGGATAATGCCGGCGGCGAGGGGCGAGAGGCCGAGCACGACCCGCGGTAGGGCTTCGGCGGGCACGATACCGGGGTGCATGATGGCCGCGGCCATACCGAAGATGGCGCTGATGAATCCGACTGGCAGGATGAGGAGCCCGCCAAGAAGGTAGGCGCGGGTTGCGTGGCTTTCGTCCTTGGCTGCGAAGCCAATCTGAATGACGGCCTGAGTTGAGTGGCATGTGGAAATCATCACCAGGAACCAGGCCGCGATGAGTCCGGGACCAACGGCCCAGAGGTCGAAACCGGGATGAACCTCCGGCAGTTGAGCGCGCAGAGCCCCGAGTCCGCCGAGTTCTCCGACCGTGAGCACCGCGCCGAGGACGATCCCGAGGTAGATCACCGCAACGTTGATGACGTTGGTCAGGCCGGCAGCCCAGAAACCACCAATCAGGGTGATGGCAACGAAGACAACGACAGTGACCAGCATCCCCGTGCGGAATGAGAAGAGTTCGGGCATGAGTGAGGACAGGATCGCACCGCCAGCGACGTACTGCAGCGATGTGATGACGACCTGGATGATGAGTTGTCCAATGACCCCGAGAACGCGGGCGGTGACGCTGTAGTGGCGTTCGAAGAGTTCGGGCAGGGTCGTGATCTCGTAACGACGGTAGCGACGAGCTGCGGCCGCAGCGACGATGAAAGCACCGGCAGCCCAGGCAGCGTTGTACCAGCCGGCGGAAAATCCGACCGTGTAGGCGCGTTCAGCAACGCCGATAGTCGAGGCGCCACCAACGGCGAGACCGGCAAGCAGCGCCGCCGCGATCCAGCCCGGCAGCCCGCGCCCAGCGAGTAGGTAGCCGACCATCCCGCCGCCGCCCTTCTCGGTCAACCTTCGCGCCCACCAGGTCACCCCGAAGAGCACCACCAAGTAGAGAGCAACAACCGTCACCGGCACCCAGTGAGTCATGCGCTGCCGACCTTTCGTGGTGGGAGGTGAGAGGCGCTGGTCGTCCGAATGCGGGCAGGGGAAGTTAACGCAGAGGCGCAGAGACGCAGAGGCACAAAGGGGTGTTCCCTTGTGTGAGTAGGTGGCAGGGACTCAGCTGATGTCATTGTCTGATGCTCGAGAGGAGAGAATGCTCTTGTGTCGCACGGCGTGGGCGTAGGGCAAGCTGGACGGCTTCGTCGCGTGGTGGCGGTCTCGTCCCCAGGTGCCCAAGCGCGGGCAGTTCTTTGGGCTAGCGCAGCATCTTCGGCGCGCAACACAAATGACTTCTCCTCGCGCTTCCTGGTGGGGAGAAAAACTGAATCCATGCCACCTGCGCGGGGTAGAGTCTGGCCTCTCCGTGCCTCTGCGTCTCCGCGTCTCCGCGTTTCTTTCCTCTCTCTTCGCATGGCGCAGGGCAGGGTGTCGCGCAGATTTTTCGACCAGATTGCTCTCACTTGACCTTGATCCTCACGTCGACTGCAGAGACTCCGTCGGGATAGGCGAGGACCGGATTGAGATCCATCTCGGTGATGGCCGGGAAGTCGGCTGCCAGGCGTGAGACGCGCAGCAGTAGATCTTCGATCGCTGTCATGTCGCAGCCGGGTGCGCCGCGGACACCTTCGAGTACCGGAAAGCCCTTGATTTCACGCATCATGGTCACGGCTTCGGGTAGTGACAGCGGTGCTATGGCGAAGGTGACATCCTTCATGACCTCGACGAAGATGCCTCCGAGGCCGAACATGACGAGTGAACCAAGGCCGGGCGATTCGGTCGCGCCGACGATGATCTCGCAGCCCGATGCCTTCTGTTCCTGGACGATGAATGAAACGCCGGGTCCTGAGAACTTGCCGGCCATCGTCTTGAAGGTCTTCTGGAGTTCGTCTTCGCTGGCGATATCGAGCACCACTCCACCCTCATCAGATTTGTGGATGACATCTGCACTGTCTACCTTGAGAACGCACGGTAAGCCGACGGTGGAAGCAGCGGCTGTGAGTTCCTGATCATTGGTGATCCGACTGACTTTGGGCACCGGGATGCCGTATGAGGTCAACAGAGCAAAGGCGTCGTCCTGGCCGAGATAGGCGTTCTGGCCCTCGTGAGCGGAAACGATGGCCTTGGCCGCGGCGTGATCCACGTCGAGGTCAGGAGGTGGAGCGATCTCTCGGTCACGAGTGTCTGCGTAGTCAGCCATCGCCGCCAAAGCGCGAGCGCCGTCCTCGGCAAACTCGTAGACCGGAAGGTCGGACTCGCGGAGGCGATCGATCAACGAGTAGAGACCTTCGTGGGTCTCGACGACGACGACCACCGGTTTGTCGGAGGTGTCGGTCGCTTCCTTGATGCGGCGCGCGATGGCCTCAGTATCGGTGAACGGGGCAGTGACGAAGAAGACCAGCACCATGTCGGTTTCTTCTTCTTTCAGCAATGTATCAACGGCCTCAAAGTAGTGGTCGGCGTTCGCCGTGGCAACTACGTCGACAGGATTACCGAGGCTGGCCTCTGCGTAGAGAGCGTTGGCGAGCCGTTCACGTCCGGCCTCCGACCACTTAGCCAGTTCGAGTCCTTGGTCGATCGACTCGTCGACGGCCTGGATTCCTGGGCCACCGGTGTTGGTGATCATTCCAATACGCCGTCCGCTGGGTGGCTCCTGGGTCGAGAACGCTGTTGCTGCCTTGATCATCTGGTGGGTGTCGGTGAACTGAACGACGCCCGCTTTCTTGAACATCGCCCGCGCCATGGCGGCCTGGTCGACCAGAGTTCCGGTGTGCGAAGACACGGCGACGGATCCCTCGCGTGTGCGGCCGGCCTTGATGGCGAGGATCGGTTTGTTCGGCGTGATGCGCGACGCAACCTCGAGGAACGCCGCCGGATCCTTGAAGCTCTCGATCTGCATCATAATCGCCTTGGTGCCTTCGTCCTGACCGTAGTAGTCGAGGATCTCAGGCATGCTCAGGTCGCACTCGTTGCCGTAGGAGCAGTACATGCGGTGACCGAGGCCGACGTTGTGCAGGTGGAGCTTGAGCATTTCGCCCATGCCGCCGCCTTGAGCGATGATCGAGACGTTGCCCGGCTTCATCGGAACGAAGGTGAAGTTGGCGTAGACCGAGACCTCGGGATCGGCGTTCTGTATGCCCTGCGAGTTGGGGCCGAAGATCCGCATGCCGAGGGAGTGGGCGAGTTCGACCATCTCGCGTTCTCGCTTGATCCCCTCCTCGCCGACTTCCTTGAAGCCGGCCGTGTGCACGATCGCGAACTTTATGCCCTTCTGTCCGCACTCCTTGAGCACCGACGGCACAAGGCTGTACTTGACCGAGATATTGACTAGGTCGATCTCGTCCGGCACGTCGAGCACCGACTTGAAGGCCTTGAAGCTGCGGATGTGGCCGCCCTTGGGGTTGATCGGGAAAATCGGCCCTTTGAAGCCGTAGTTCGAGAGGTTCTTGATGACGATGTGACCGATAGAGTAGGGGTTGGCGGAAGCGCCGACGACTGCGACTGCGCGGGGTTTGAAGAGTCCGTCAAGCATCATCTTTCTCCTGTTCAGACGTCTTTGTTCTTGCGATGAGCGCGGCGCCGAGAGCGCCGGTGAACTGTGGATGGGGCGGGACCAGGACCTGCCTGCCCAACTTTGCGGTGAAGACTTCGGCAGTGGTCGGGTTGTGGGCGACCACACCGCCGGTAAGAACGACCTCGCCGACGAGCCGGTCCATCTCCGCCACGCGGTTGATGACCGACGCGAATGCGCCGCGCACAAGCTGCTCGAGCTGTGCGCCCTGGCGCAGGTGAGAGAGGATCTCTGTCGAGGCAAATACGGTGCAGAAACTGTTGAGTTGGACGGCTTCTGTCGTGCCGCTCGCCAGCTTCTCGAGATCATCGAGGCGAAGATCCAGCCGCAATGCGATCTCTTCGAGGAATGCGCCGGTGCCGGCGGCGCACTTGCGGTTCATCTTGAAGTCGGTGCGTTGGCCGGTGTCGTCGAGGCGGATGATCTTGTTGTCTTGGCAGCCGATGTCGACAATTGTGATGGCTCGGCCATAGTGCTCGTAGCAGCCGGTGGCGTGGCAGGAAAGTTCCGTACGAACGCTGTCGGCGAAGGTTACGTTGCGGCGTCCGTAGCCGGTAGCTACGGTGTGTTCCACTTGATTCTCGTCGACTCCGGCTGTCTTCGCCGCATCGTTCAGGCAGGCTTCCGCGGTCGCGCCGTAGTCGACTCCTGAGCGTTGAATCGCCCGTGCCTGTGTCTGTCCGTCGCCATCGATCAGGACCAGTTTGGTTGATGAGGCGCCAATGTCGACGCCACAGTAGATGGACGTCTCGGTCATCAGGCTGCGCTGTCCTCGAGCTGCTCGATCAGGGCTTCGAACTGAGTGCGGGCCTGTTCCTCGGAGTAGAGGCGAAGGTCGTTGAGGTCGCCGTCGATCACGACGTGAGGGATTCCGAGCTTATCGGTCAGGCGCCGGTGCATGCCGTAGTTGCAGTTGGAGTTGTTTGGACACGTCTTGGCGTTGTGATAGATGAAACCGTCGATGTCGTAGTCTGCGGCCATCGCTGTAATGTAGCGTTCTTTGTACTCCTCGGAGCGCACAATGAAGAGCGCACTGTAGGCACGCGCCATGCCTTCGAACGGGTTGTCGTTGGCAAGATCCTCGAAGATCCAGCTGTTACAGTAGGTCGAGGCGACCACGCAGGCTTTGTTGGCAGCAAACTGCTCGGCGTTGTCGCGTAGCTTGCCCCACACCGGCATGCCTTCCCAGTAGAGCCGATGGGCCTCATCATCGACAGCGCCCACTCCGGAGTTGACCCGTTCATTGAGCTCGGTCAGCAGCGTCTCGTAGTACCTCTCTGCCCGCTCGTCGCCGCGCAGAACAACGGCTGGACCCATGTGAATCGTGCCGTCAAAGAAGGTGATTGGTGAGGGTTGCTTCTCGGCAATGCGCAGGACCTTCTTCCACTGCATGGTGCATCGATAGGAGGACGCCATAACCTTTTTCAAACGGTCAAGGTCGAAGCTCGTGCCCGAGATCTCTTGGAGAGTCGGAGTCAGCGCTGTGTATTGGGCGATGAGTCCGTCGATCATCTCGCGGCTGAGATGCGAGATCGAACGCGGAGTCTCAATGCCGATCAGGGGCACGTCGAACTCGCGCTGATAGAAGGCCAGCCAGTCCTGCACGTCGCGGCACTGGTTGGTGTTGTAGACCAGAACGTCCGGTTTGGGCACCGCTTCGATGCCGAAGGCGCGGGAGAGTGGTGTTGTCTTGTTGAGATAGGCACCTACGTCGCTGGTGAGGTAGGAACAGATTTCCGGCGAGTATCCGGCCGCCGTGGCCGCCGGGATGAGGTCGGCCGCCATGCGTGATGAACCGAGCAAGGCGCCATGGTTTTCCGGGAAGTAGACCTGGAAGCCGAAGGAGCGCAACAGCTCCGCCGGTCCCACGCTTGTACACCAGGCGACCTTGGCCGAGTCAGTCTTCGCGGCTTCGTTGAGCTCGCTGAAGTACGCCGCCATCAGGGCCCGCATGGCCCCAGTCGAGCGGATTTTCTTGATAACAGGTTTGTCGTCACTCATGGATGCCTCTCCCCACGGTCAGAATCGCCGTATGCGTCGGCCGTGTCGTTTGTCTCGAGCCGAGGATCACAGTCCATTGTACGGTCTCCCTGCCTGCAGATGGGTGGAACGCTGCCTCGTTTGGTTGGTGCCGGTCGTGTTGACGACCTCATTTTAAACGCAAAGGCGCAGAGGCGCAGAGGCGCAGAGAGGGGTGTCGCGAGTGCGAGGGAGTGGCGGGGACTCAGCCGACGTCGCCAGTTGAGTTGCGAAGCTAGAAGATATTCTTGTGTGGCGCGTTGGAAGGATTCTTGCGGTTCAGGGCTCGAACCGCGTGACAGCGGAGTTGTTCTGGCCATTCTCTCAAGAGTGGAGTTTCTGTTCAGTCTTGAAGGACTCCTCGGCGCGTGACTCAGATGTCTTCTTCTCGGGCGCTCAAGATTTTTTAGTAGCGCAGTCCACGCCACGCTCTCTCGAAAGAGGCAACCGTCTTTGCGTTTCATTTCTTCTCACGTGCACTGGGACAGTGTGACTTTTTGCTTGCTGACGCCCGCGCAGTTTCTTCTTTCTCTTTCATTCGGTCGGGAGGAAGCCATTGAGGAAGAGTGAGATGAGTTGCTGTGTGAGGATCTCTTCGGACATCTTCTCCTCGTCTGGGTACCACATATATATCCAGTTCAGCATGCCAAACAGGTAGAGAGTTGCTAAGCGCGGTTCAGTGTGGGAGCTGCCGACCTCGTCGCGGAGGGCCTCGATGATCTCGAGGGTTATCGCGAAGTAACGGTGCCGCAGCGCCTCGACCTGGCCGAAGTACTCACCGTTCAGACTTTCCATCTCCCGCGCGCATACCTTGAGGTCGTTCATGCGGGCGAGAAAGTGATCGAGATGGTTCGAGACCATTACTCTCAATCGCTCGTGCGGTGGATCGACTCCTTCGAGTCGGTCCGAGAGCTGGTCGACGATCGCGGAAAACGTGTGGAACTGGATCAGAAAGAGCAGCTCGTCCTTGGACGAAAAGTAATGGTACAGGCCGGCAAGACTCATGTTGGCCTCGCTCGCGACCTGCCGGATGGTGGCCTGGCCGAACCCTTCGCGAGCGATCACGGCGGAACCGGCCGCGAGTACCCTCTCGAGTTTGGCGTCGAAACTGCCGCTTCGGTTCGGTGCGGATGACGTCATGTTTGAATTGGCCATTTTCCTCTCGATCGAACGTCCGTTCGAATGGTATAACTATGAGATCGCCGCGCGAGCGTGTCAAGAAACGAGCGATATGGGCGGATGAAATGCGGTCTCAACAACAATCGATCGAACGCTTGATTGGTCGCGACCTACCGGTGTACGCTGCCGGCTGTGTTTCTCGAACGAATTAACGCACAGATGCCACGCACGGATAAACAGGCGTGAGAAGGGAATGACGGGATGCAGTTCGATGAAGTGAAGAAGTTCGGTGTGATCGGTCTCGGCAAGATGGGAGTCGACTGGGTCGCCAATTTGTTGGAGGGCGGTTACGAGGTTGTCGGCTACGACAGCGCGCCGGGTGCGGCCGAACGTGCCTCCAAGTCGCTCGGCAAGGCGCTTGGTTGGATCGGAAAGAAACGGCATCCCGAGGAGGAGGGCTTCGCCGAGCAGGCGGCTGCCCGCTTCCAGATCGTTGATACCGAAGAGGCGTTCACCGCACAGCTTGGTTCGTGCCAAGTCATGCTCGAGGTCATCCTCGAGGATCTTCAGCTCAAGTGTGAAGTGCTGTCGCGCCTCGCGCCCAACCTTCCTGATGGCGCGATGATCTGGACCAACACTTCGTCGCTTTCCGTCCACACAATGGCCGTGGCTTCGGGCCGCAAAGAGTGCTTCGTCGGCACCCACGGCATGAACCCTGTCTACCAGATGCCCGCCGTCGAGGTGGTGCGTCACCGCGAGATCGGTGACGACAACTTGGAGCTCACGCTGGAAATCCTCAAGGGGCTCGGCAAATCGCCGTTCGTCGCCAGCGACGTGACCGGCTTCTGGGTCAACAAGCATTTGGTGCCTTTCATGCTCGAGGCCTATCGTGCCCTTGAACGGGGCGAGATCACCGTCGAGGATGGAGACAGTGGTCTTCAGGGCAGCCTCGGTCATCCGCAGGGCGTCTTCAAACTGTCGGACTTCATCGGTTCCGACACCATGTATCGCGTCGCGATGGCGATGTACGTCGCGACCCAGGATCCGCGTCTCTATCCGCCGGCGATACTTGCAAGGATGTTCAAGCGCGGCGAGTTGGGCGTGAAGACGGGCAAGGGTTTCTACGAGTGGGATGGCTTCAAGCCCATCGGTGGACGCGACTTCAGCGAGTTCGTCATCGAGTCGTCGGACACGTTGTTGGAGGTTTGAGAGAAACAGGATGCAGGTAGCAGGTTCCAGGAATCAGGGAGCGGTGCACTGTGTGTCGCGCTGCGACTCTGCAGTTCCAAACCTGCGACCTACTCATAGGAGGTGGTGATGACGAGTGACGCAACCATGTACTCACGTGCGCGCATCCCTTACGGCACGTGGGGTTCGAGCTACTTCCCGGCGTGGCAGATGTCCACCTTGGCTGAGGTCAACATCGGCCAGTTTGCCGGCGAAGGGATGAATAGGATTCTGGGTCTACGGCGGGTTCCCAAGGATGCCCTCGACTACTTGATCCTGGGATCCACTATCCCGTGGCACTGGAAATTCTGGACTGCGCCGCTGGTTGCGAGCTGCCTCGGCACTCGCGTCCCCGGCTACCATATGGAACAGGCCTGCGCCACGGGCCTCCAGGCGGTGGTCGTGGCCGGCGCAGAGGTCGACAGCGGCGCCAATGACGTGGTCGGCGTGCTGACCTTCGATCGCACGAGCGACTCGCCGGTCGGGGTCATCCCGGAACGTCGCGCCTATCGCCGGACCGAGGCCCTTGCCGACGTTTGGGATAATTTTGGTTTCGACCCGTCAACCGGGGGATCGATGATTGCCACTGCCGGCGCCGCAGCCCGCAAGTACCGTATCGACCGGCGTGAGGTGGACGACATCACGCTGTACCGATACGAGCAGTACTTCGAGGCCAAAGACTCCGGTTTCCTCGACGCCGTGCTGGTGCCGCTCGACCTGCTCAGTGTGCAGGGACGACCGCTCGGTCGCATCGACGACGACCTCGGCGTTCGCAAGCTTTCGCTCGCGGCGCTGCGCGCGATGCACGAACTCGACACCTGTGTCACGGCCGGAGCGCAGACCCATGCATCAGACGGAATGGCCTGCCTTCTCGTGTGCTCCGAAGACAAGGTCGCCGAACTCAGTCCGCGGCCGGAGGTCGACATTCGCTTCGTCGGCAAGGCCGAGGTGCGGACCTCGCCAGGCCTGATGCCGGAGGCGCCCGGCCTTGCGGTCATCAAGCTGCTCGAGCGCGTCGGACTGACCATGGACGACATCGCGGTGACCAAGAGTCACAATCCGTTCGCCGTCAACGACGCGATCTTCGGCAAAATGCTGGACTACGACTGGCGGAAGGTCAACAACAATGGCTGCTCCCTGGTGTGGGGACACCCTCAGGGGCCCACCCTGACGCGGTCACTCATCGAAGGACTCGAGGAAGCGGTCGCGATCGGCGGCGGCTACGTTCTCCTCTTCGGCTGTGCCGCCGGCGACGTCGGCATTGCAGCCATCTTCAGGGTCTCATAGGGAGGTTCAGAACATGACGAACGAAATGAGACCATCGACGCTTTCTACTTTGGGCCTCGGCTCAGTGCTCGACATGGTGAAGCAAGGTGCTCCACCGAAGAGCACCGAGGATCTGGTGACTGAAGTCTTCGGTCCGCCGGGCGATCGTGGTTCACTAGTCATCAGTGGCGCCAACGGCATCGTCGGTGCCGGAAAGACCATGCAGCTCGGTTCCCGGCTCGAGCCGTTCGGCGTGCCCATCGTGGCCCTCGACTTCCCCGGTGCACCTGATGGTCTGGGAGGCCAGTACCAGGGTTTGGTGCGAGCCTTCGGTTCAGGTGGCGCCGCGAAAGTGATGTCAAATGTCATCCAGCTGCGCTACGACGGCACGCATTTGCCGCCGCAGCTCGCCGACCTGAAACCCCGCTTCCTGCTGGAAGCCGTGCCCGAAATCCTCGACATCAAACGCGCACACTACGAAGTCTTCCGCGCCGCGTACGGCAACATTGAGATCCGTTCGGTGACCTCGGGCTTTCCGCAGTCCGCACTCGGTGTGGGCATCGCCCATCCCGCGTTTCCGCACGAAATCAACAAGATCTTCGAGACGGTGGAACCGGAGCCATCTGCGGTTACCCAGTTGCTCTGGGCGCTCGGCATGATTCCGATTCCGGTGAGCGACAACTGGTCGTTCGTGCTCGACGTGCTGTTCTGCGGGCTGACCCTTGCCGCCTCGAAGTATCACGAGGCAAGCAATATGCCCTTCTGGAAGATCGACAAGCACGTTCGTAAGATGCTCGGCCCGAACCCGTTCCGTGCTCACGATGCGATCGGCGCTGCCGGTGCGAACTTCCTGACGTGGTCCTGCCTGCACCATCTCAGCGAGCACTATGGTGGCCTCTTCGAGCCCACCGCGGTTCTCGAACAGCGCAAGGAGAGTGGACAGAACTGGTATCCGCTGGATCACTTCCGACCATTAGTTGACTGGCCGTTGGATGCAACCGAACTTGATGAACTCCGCACATGGATCGTGGGTCCTCTAATGCAGATGACCGCGCTCATGGTGCACGAGAAACGCTCGCACTTTGCTCTGATGAACGCGATCGGAGAGATCTGCGCTCAGTTCGGCAGTGGCGTGCTGGCGACAGCGCGACGTCTCGGCTCTGATCAAATCAGGGCGACAGTTGAGGCCTATCATGGTCTCTATCCCGAAGCAGCGAGCAGTCCGTGGCATCCGGAGGCCTTCGACAGCATGGATGACTTGAGCTGGCAACAGCTCTACGTCAACGCTGAACACGACGGCTCTGTGGGTGTCATCAGCCTCGGCCGCGAGAGCTACAACTCGGACGTCGATGCCGAACTCAACCGTGCGGTCGACTGGCTCAAGGCGGAAGGAATCGAAAGGGTCATCCTGACCGGTGACTTCCATCTTTCAACCCAGCATGTCGGTGCTGATACCACCGAGTTCTACCCGGCACTCGAAGACGAGGCGGCGGGCGTGCGCATCTCGGCGTCATGGTCGCGGACGGCGCGGCGACTCAACGATGAGTTCGCCGCCTCGGTCGCGCTCATCAACGGGAAGCGCTGCCTCGGCGGAATGCTCGAACTGATGCTTCACTGTCACTACGTGATCGCGGTTGACGACGCGAGACTTGGCTTCCCCGAGGTCACCCTTCCGGTGGTGCCGGGCATGGAAGGTTGTCACTGGCCATTCCGCAAGGCCGCCCGTGAGGATTGGTCCAAGCTCTTTAGCTTGTTGCTCGAAGGGAAACCCCTCAAGGCGCCTGACACCGTCGGCTGGCTTGTTGACTACGCCGGTTCGCTCGAGAGCGCTCTTGGAACAGCTTGGTCTGTGGCATCGGGAGGCGATCACGGGCTCAAGCGGCGAAAGGTCGTCGATGGCCCGTTGGAAACCGCTGGAGTCGAAGTGCCGCGGCTGTTGGAGCCTGCAAGCCCCGCCGGTCGCAAGGCGATTCTCGACACGGTACGCGCTGCATGTGAGGCAAACCTCACCGAAGCGGTCGATGTGCAGGCGAAGCACTCGGGTGCCTTCATGGTTTCGAAAGACTGCCGCGGAGGTGTCATCGGCACGATGGCGAAGAAGACGCTGGCGATTTGAGAGGTCAGCTCAGCTGGGTTCAGAGAATCCGCCGGTAGACATGGATTGGTTGAGGGCGCGCCCGCGGGGGCGCGCCCTGTATTCTTACAGGTGAGAATCCTCGAGGCTAGCCCGTCTTTCTCACCGGGTTTCGTCGCGAGGGGTGCGAGGCGGCGTGAGATGTTGGGTTTTCGCAGGATGAGCGATCGAAGGCGTACTCACGGTACGTTGAGTGAGCGAATCCAAGCAAACGCAGCAGGTTGCGATGCTTCGCGTCCCACAGCAGGAAGCTGGTGAGAAATACGGGCTAAGAAGGCGACGCGCATGAACCGGCTCTATCGACCCAAAATGTCGCAGGCAGGGAGAGCGCCCACCCATGCTGTCAAAGCTATGGATGAGCAGGGACGCGTGAAAGAAGTGGAGGTCGCAGGCGAATTGCCGATGACTTTGGTGGTCGACGATCGTGAGATCGTCACTCTGATGACTCTCGGCACTCATCCTGAAGCGCTCGCCCTCGGGTTTCTGCGCAACCAACGCCTGATAGAAGATCTCGAGGAGATCGTTGCGGTCGAGGTCGACTGGAGCGAGGAGTGGGTGAAAGTGACCACCCGCAAGGGCAAGGGGCTCAGCGACCAGGAGGCCAAGCTCGGTGGTCGCACCGTGACCACTGGATGTGGCCAGGGAACTGTGTTTGCCCACACCCTCGATGAGTTGTACGCCGCCAAGCTTCCGAAGGTAACGATTGACAGATCGACAGTTCCAGCGGTTCTCAAAGAGATCAACCGCCATAACGAAGTCTATCGCAGCGCCGGTGCCGTGCACGGATGCGCATTGTGCAGCGGTAGCGAAGTTGTTCTGTTTACGGAAGATGTCGGCCGCCA
>JAAESQ010000557.1 GCA_024229275.1 bacterium
CCTGGCGGGTGAGCTGAATTTGGAGGAGGAACGATGCTCCGAGTTGTTGCAAAGACGAACCTGTGCTGCGCGCTGTTGACCGTAGCAGTGCTTGCCTCGCTGGGTTGCGGTGGATCCGTTGAACTGCCAGCGACCCGTGTCGAACTGCGTGATGGATGGTCGCTGCAGTCGGCAGTTGAAATCGAAGCGGATGGCATTGCGATTTCGCAGCCCGGTTTCGACAGCGGGAGTTGGATCTCGGGTTCGGCGCCGAGTACGGTCATGGCGGCCCTTGTGGCCGATGGGCAGTATCCGGATCTGTACTTTGCCGACAACCTTGAACAAGTTCCTCAGGAACGGTTCACCGGGGCATGGTGGTATCGCACCGAGTTCGAGCTTGCCCCTGAAGATGTCTCGCGGGTGACACGACTTGCTCTTGATGGCATCAACTACAGCGCTAATATCTGGCTCAACGGAGAGCAGCTCGCAGATCGCGACACCATTGTTGGCGCTTTCCGGATGCACGAAATCGACCTTGCAGGGCGTGTGACACCCGGGATCAACGCATTGGCGATTGAAGTCTTCCCGCCGCTACAGGGCGATTTCACAATAGGATTCGTAGACTGGAATCCGACGCCGCCCGATCGCAATATGGGTGTGTGGCGGCCAGTCGCACTGAGATTCAGTGGTGATGTCTCGTTGAACGATGTCTTCGTTACCAGTGACGTTGATACCGAGACACTGACCAGCGCTGATGTGCAGGTGTCGGGTGTTGTCGTGAACCACTCTTCGGAGAAGGCTACAGCGGCCATTCGGGGCGAGTTCGGCGACGTATCATTCTCGAAGACCATCGACTTAGAACCGTACGAGCGACAAGCTCTTATCTTCGGTGCTGACGCCCACCCAGAACTCCACCTCGAAGCACCTGAACTGTGGTGGCCCTACACACTTGGCGAGCCTCATCTCTATTCACTTCGCATGACCGTCGAGATAGATGGTCAGATCTCGGACGCGGTAGAGGTCGATTTCGGAGTACGCGAGGTGTCGAGCTACTTCAACGAAGAGGGTCATCGTGGCTTCAAGGTCAACGGAAAGTCGGTATTGATCCGAGGAGGGGGCTGGGTCGACGATCTGTTGCTCGCCAATACCCCAGAGAAGATTTCGGCTCAGATGGAGTACGTCAAACATTTGGGCTTGAACACAGTCCGACTGGAAGGATTCTGGGGTAGCGACTCACTGCTCTACGACATCGCAGATCAGGAGGGAGTTCTTCTGATGCCGGGCTGGAGTTGTCAGTGGGAGTGGGAAGAGTACCTCGGCAAGCCGGTCGACGAGTACGGCGGTGTGACGACGCCTGAGGAGATGAACCTTGTGGCGGCTTCGATGGCCGACCAGGCACGCTGGTTGCGCAATCATCCTAGTGTTTTCACCTGGGTGCTGGCGAGCGATCTTCTCCCCAGGCCGGAACTCGAGAAGCGATACGAAGAGACCCTTTCGGTAGTCGATCCGAGCCGGCCTCGTTTGTCGACCTGCGCCTGGCTCGATAGTGAGGTCAGCGGGCCGAGTGGAGTCAAGATGAAAGGGCCCTACGAATGGGTGCCCCCGGTCTACTGGTACTCCGACACCGAGAATGGCGGCGCCTACGGCTTCAACACAGAGACCGGTCCGGGCGCGCAACCACCACCGCTCGAGAGCCTGAAGAAGATGATCCCAGAGCAGAGCCTGTGGCCGATCGACGGTCTGTGGGACTACCATTGTGGTCGCAATGAATTCAACACGGCGAAGCGTTTTGTAGATGCTGTAGATGCACGCTACGGATCATCGGAATCGGTTGAGGAGTTTTTGCTGAAGGCGCAGGTGACCAGCTATGAAGCCATGCGCCCGATGTTCGAGGCGTTTGCAGTTAAGAGACCGTTGGCAACAGGGGTCGTTCAGTGGATGCTGAACTCCGCATGGCCGGAGATGTTCTGGCAGCTCTATGACTATTACCTGCTGCCGAACGGCGCTTTCTACGGTGCGCGAGCAGCGTGTCGACCTCAATCAGTCGCGTACGATTACGCCGATCAATCGGTTTGGGCGGTCAACGAAACGCTCGAGCGAGCTTCTGGCGTCGAGGTCTCGGTCCGCGCCTTTGATCTGAATGCCCAGGAAATATGGAACACGACTCACAGAGTTAACGTCGAGTCCGGCGCACCGGTGAAGGTGACGGAACTCGGAGCCGTCGAATCACCGACACCGGTATGGTTCCTCGATCTCAGGATGTCGGATGCTGCGGGGAGAGAACTCGCTCGCAACTTCTACTGGTTGTCGAACCAGCTCGACGAGCTTGACTATGCCAAACATGATTGGTTTTTCACTCCGGTCAAGCGCCACGCGGACTTCGGGTCGTTGAACGAACTTCCGCGGGTCGAGGTCAGTGCCGAGTACGTCGTTACTCGAGTGAGCGATCGCTGGGAAGCAACAGTCACGGTGTCGAATCCATCCGAGAGCCTGGCGTTTTTCGTCGAGCTTCGGCTTGCCGACCCGGAGGACGGTGCGTCTCTGGTGCCGGTTCTGTGGGAAGACAACTACATTTCACTTCTTCCGGGTGAAAGCCGCCAACTCTCAGTAGAAGTTCTTCAGCAGTCGGATGGCCCGAGCCCGGTTCTCGAAGTATCGGGTTGGAATGTCGCCCCGGCTTCGTACGAACCCAATCTCTCCTAGGAGTACCAAGACCATGAAAAGAAGCTACCCCATCGTCCTGCTGGTCTTTCTGATCTTCTTTGTTATTTCGTTTATTACAAATATCTTGGGACCACTCGTTCCCGACATCATCAAGGGCTTCAACCTCAGCCTGACGCTTGCCGGCTTCCTGCCGTTTGCCTTCTTCGTTGCCTATGGCGTGATGTCGATTCCGGCTGGTGTACTGCTGGAGAGATACGGGCAGAAATCGATATTAATCGCTGCATGGGTGCTGGCACTAGTGGGGTCGTTCCTGTTTGCCTCGTTCCCGAGCTATTCGGTGGCACTGCCGTCGCTGTTTCTAATCGGCATCGGAATGACGATGTTGCAGGTTGCGATCAATCCCTTGCTGCGAGTTGCGGGCGGTGAGGAGCACTTTGCCTTCTTCTCTGTGGCGGCCCAGTTGGTTTTCGGTGGGGCGTCGTTCATCAGCCCCTACGTCTACTCCTACCTGGTATTGAACCTGACGGATTACACCGACGGGGGAAACTTCATCATTGAAACATTGTCGGGTTTGGTGCCAGCCCACCTTCCTTGGATTTCGCTCTACTGGTTCTTCACCGTCGTCACCGCGGCGATGGTGATTCTCTTGGCTGTCATTCGATTGCCTCGAGTGGAACTCAAAGACGACGAGAAAGCCGGCGCTATGGCCCACTATCGCGAGTTGATCCGCGATCGCAACGTGTGGCTCTTCTTCTTCGGTATCTTTGCCTATGTCGGCTCCGAACAGGGCATTGCGAACTGGATTTCGAAATTCCTCGAGACCTACCACGGCCTCGACCCACAAGTAGCCGGTGCGAGCGCAGTGGCAAAGTTCTGGCTTCTTCTGACTTTCGGATGCCTCCTAGGCCTGGTGCTGCTGAAACTTGTGGACTCGCGGAAAGTCCTGATCGGCTTTGCCGCGGCAGCCATTGTGAGCCTCACAGTCGCGCTTCTCGCACCGGCCAACATCAGCTACATCGCCTTCATGATGGTCGGCTTCTTCCTGTCGGTCATGTGGTCGATCATCTTCTCCTTGGCCCTGAATTCAGTGGCCAAATACCACGGTGCATTCTCAGGAATCCTGTGCACGGGAATCGTCGGCGGGGCGTTTGTGTCGGGGTTGGTGGGATGGCTAGGAGACAGTTTTGGGCTGCGAGTAGGAATGCTGATCCTCTACGTGACCCTCGGCTACATCTTGAGCATCGGATTCTGGGCCAAACCCCTGGTCGAGAACGCAACAATCTTCTCCGGTTCGGAGGATCGATAGGGTGACGACTGAGTCACTGACGCAGAGAGAGGGGAGGCGGCGCCATGAGTAAGACGTCAGTTGTCGGCGTCGATCTTGGCGGAACGACCGTTACCGCAGGTGCGATTTCGGGGGATTCGATTCAAAACCTGTGCATTCGCAGTGTCTCGGCGCAGGCGGAGAAGCGAGTTGTGTTGGACGAAGTCTTCGACGCGATCGCTAAAGTGTTCGACGACTCGGTCGTCGGTATCGGTTTCGGCGTACCGAGCGTCGTCGACTTGGACACGGGTGTGGTCTTCGATGTAGAGAACATTCCAGCGTGGCACCGTGTCCCGCTCAAAGCCGAGTTGGAACACCACTTCGGCGTACCGGCCTACGTTAACAACGATGCCAATGCCTTTGCCGTCGGCGAACACGTGTTTGGCAAAGGCCGCAGATATCACAACATGGTCGGACTGACGCTCGGAACCGGACTCGGTGCAGGAATTATCATTGACGGTCAACTCTATTGTGGGCGCAACTGCGGTGCCGGAGAGGTCGGCGGGATTCCGTACAGGGGCGAAACAGTTGAAGCCTTCTGTTCCGGCCAGTTCTTTCCACGCGAGTGCGGGATGACCGGCGAGACCGTCTACAACAGGGCGCGAGCAGGCGATTCCGAGGCGATTGGGGTGTTCGAGAGCTATGGTCGCGAGTTGGCCAATGCGATCATGATTGTGACCTATGCCTTCGACCCAGAGGCCATCATCCTTGGAGGCTCGATCAGCAGTGGCTTTGACCTCTTCCAGGCGAGTATGAGGGAGCAGCTCAAGGAATTCGCCTATGCCCATGTCATTGACAGGCTTGTTGTTGAGGCCAGCGATACCGAAAACGCGGCGGTTCTTGGAGCAGTAGCACTGTACGTTGACGCCACGAGACGCCGGTAGAAGAGAACGATCAGCGGAGGAGAGATGCGAAATTCACTGTTGGGCGCCGGATTGGCCATGTTGATGCTTGTTGTGGGATGCGGCTCGGCAGTGCAAGCCCCAGTCGATGACGATGGCGTGCTCGGTGCAGGGTTCCGATACTCCGTGTATGGCCCGAGCTATGACCCGGGACCGGGATACTGGGCGAGTGTTGGCCGGCAGATGGCTGGCTCCTTCGAAG
>JAAESQ010000558.1 GCA_024229275.1 bacterium
ACGGCGCACCCCGGCTTTCACAACCCCAGCGTTATCGCCGCAGCCAAACTCGGACGACTCTTAGGTCGATTGAATTGGCCCCGCCACCGAAAAGACGAATACATAATCGTGGAGGAGAAATGATGATTAAGATTCTCTGGATCGCGACATTGCTGTTTGCGTTCGTGACATCGAGTTCGGCGCAGGATTCTCGCCCAAACGTGTTGCTCATCGTCGCCGACGACATGGGCTACTCGGACATCGGACCGTTCGGTGCGGAAATAGCAACGCCAACCCTTGATACGCTGGCTAAAGAAGGTCTTCTGCTGAGCAACTTTCACGTGCTCGCGAGTTGTTCTCCTTCGCGTTCGGTTCTCCTGTCCGGGATGGACAACCATCGGGCGGGTTTGGGCACGATGAGCGAACGGATGACGGAGCAAGTCAAAGGCAAGCCTGGCTACGAAGGCTACCTGAACCATCGCGTCGCTGCGTTGCCCGAGGTGCTGAAGGCCAACGGCTACCGCACGTACATGGTTGGCAAGTGGCATCTTGGTGAGGATGAAACGACGATTCCTCACGCCAGAGGATTTGACGAAACGTTTGCGCTCGTTGGCGGTGGTGGCAGTCATTGGAGTGACCAGAAATGGTTAACGCCAACTATTCCGGTGAAATACAGCCGTAACGGCAAAGAGGTGAAGTCGCTGCCGGAAGAATTCTACTCGACCAGGAACTACACCGACAACATGCTCGAATGGATGAAGCGCGATCACGACAGCGACAAACCATTCTTTGCCTACCTCGCGTATACCGCTCCGCACGACCCGCTGCACGCTCCCCAAGCGTACATCGACAAGTACAAAGGCACATACGAAGGCGGTTGGGGCGCCTTGCGTGAGAAGCGTCTGCAACGACTTAAAGAGCTCGGCATAGTTGCGAGGGATGCCAAAGCTTTCCCGCGCTTACCCTCAGTAAAGGCTTGGGATGAGTTGCTAGAGGAGGAACGGGCATTGGCTGC
>JAAESQ010000559.1 GCA_024229275.1 bacterium
ACTTCCAGGAAGGAGACGCAAGCTCATGCTCGCCGGTAGCTGTAACGCCGAGGAAAGGAGGATCCTCAACTGGGTTCGGGCCGTATGTGATGTGATCAAGAAATGCTTGAGGCCCCGCACGCCCATGTCATGCTTGGCAGCAGATGCTGCCAGAGATCTTGTACTGTCTCGGCCGCAACTCATCGCAGAGAATGCGCTGCTGCGCCAGCAGCTCATCGTACTTCGCCGGTCCGTCGATCGGCCGAAGATCGAGGACAGCGATCGTGTGATCATGCTTCTGCTTGCCCGTCTCAACTCCACATGGGCGGAGGCGCTTCACATTATCCAGCCCGGCACTCTCCTGCGTTGGCACAGGCGGCTCTTCAAGCTCATCTGGAGACGAAAGTCGAGACCCAAGAGTCAACCGGCTCGGCTGCCGCAGAAGACCATCGACCTCATACGGATGATGGCGACGGACAATCCTTGGGGAGCAGAGCGGATCCGTGGCGAGCTCCTCAAGCTCGGCATCAAGGTGAGCAAGCGAACCATCCAGAAGTACATGCACCAGCTCCGAAAACCGAGCGCGCCATCAAGGCAGAGATGGTCGACCTTTCTCGAGAACCACATCGGAGACATCTGGGCTTGTGATTTCCTCCAGCTCTACGATGCAATGTTCCGGCCCGTCTCTGCGTTCTTCATTATCGGCCATGCGACCCGCGAGGTCGTGCACTTCAATGTCACTCGCTCGCCGAGCGATGAGTGGGTTGCACAGCAATTGCGGGAGGCCACTGCTTGGTGCGAAGGCCCGAGATACTTGATCCGCGACAACGACGGCAAGTTTGGGAAG
>JAAESQ010000560.1 GCA_024229275.1 bacterium
ATCACATAGATCTGCGAGGTCCACTCGCCCCGGAATCGAACGACTCACGAATTGAAGCCACGATTCATAGCGGTATTGCATTTCCAGACGCTGGCCCTGTACCAGTACGAGTCGGTTGCAGGTGGTGCGGTTGCAGATCGCGAATGGATGGCAGGCCGTGCTGACCGGGTTGGCGAATCGATGCGTGCGTTCACTCGGGAGATCATCGGGGATTCGCACGACCGCAAGATCGACGTCTGCCCTCTCTTCGATCTCGATCGTTCCATTCTCCAGATATGCCTCACTACGTGATAAATGGGCGTCCTCGTCCTCCCAGTGCTTTCGGTAATCGTCGGTGCGCTCCAGGATATCCGCAAGAGCGGGCAGGAGTTCCTGATACAACCGCGCCGTCATGTCGGCGTAGGGGCTTTGAAAGATATCGGCTGCCAGAGGCGATACGGCGGGATCGGAAAAGGCAGAGAGTACGAAGACGACTCGGGCAGCTGCTCGGTCGGTATAAGTACCAAAATCTCCTGCCGTCCCGACACCGATCAGGAGTTCTCGATTCCGTTCGGCGAACCGTGGATCGAGGAGAGTGAAGAGGCCCGTCAACCCATCCTCATCGAAATGATTGTTGGAGATGACATCGACGTTGCGGTGGAACTTCGGCGTATCGAGATAAGCAAATGCGATTTCTGCCGAGGTGTCTCGCTTGAGTTCCGCGGGGGTTCCGGATTTAGGCCAATGGGACAGCGTCAATACGGTGAAATCATTCGGAGCACCGTCGACGATGATATTCGGGTGCTCACCGAGAGCCTCGTAGGGAACGAATTCGAAGGGAGAGGGGTTGGATGTTGTCATTGCTCTCATTCCTCGATTGTCGAGTATAAG
>JAAESQ010000561.1 GCA_024229275.1 bacterium
CATATCCAGTGAACGTGCTGGCTGGAAACGCCTTTGCCAGCGAACACGCTGCGCGACCCGAGCCGCAGCCCACATCGAGCACCGCGATTCCCTTCCGCAGTTGAGCGGCCAACCCTTCCGACATGGGGAGGATGTGGTCTTGCAGCGCGGCAACAACCGTCTGAGCGCTTTCCTCCGCCATGGTCTCGTGGAAACGCTCGAAACACTCGTAGTGGAGGCCCCCGCCAGTCTTGAACTTCTCGATAATGCGTGTCTCCACGCAGCCCAGCACACTGATCCACTGTGCAGTCACCGAGAGGTTCTCTGGAGTCGCTCGCCGAGTCAGCCAACGTGCGTGCTCCGCGGGCAATCTGTACGTCTGGTCGGTCGGTTGGTATTCCACCACCCCGCCCGTCACCATGGCCCCGAGCCATTCACGGACGTAACGGTCGTTGAGGCCGGCTGCTTCGGCGATCTGCTTCAACGTCGACCAGTTCATGCCGTCCATCGTGTCGAACAGACCCGTACGGTGGCCGATCGAGAACATCATCATCAAGGACGACGCGTTGAGCCCTGCGATGAAGCGGTCGGAAAACGCCTCGGCCTTCGCCTCGTCGAACTCGTGTGTATCGGGCTCTATCTCAGGCGCGGTCATGGTAGGCTCCTTTTCTGGTTTCTCGAGTGGACCGGCGACTTGCTATGGGACGTATTCCTATTCGGACGGCTGCCGCTGGAAGTTCCACCACCAGAATGCGGTGAAACCCACCC
>JAAESQ010000562.1 GCA_024229275.1 bacterium
CGCTCAAATGGCCTTACCCATGACAGATACGGATGACTATCTCACGAGTTGTTTCGAAGAGGTAAAACACGGTGACTGACGACGGGTCTCGAGCTCGATCTGAACGCTACCCTATTTGGAAGATCTCCTCAGGCCACTCTTACACCCCTCGACGATGCCTTCCGGGCTTGGATCAGGGCGAGGGCTCACCGACCAGCTCTTCAGCAACTAATTCAGCCTTATTCGCCCGCTCGCCGCGAGACAACGTCAGCATTACCAGCGACATCAGATAGAACCCCATTGCCAGAAGGACCATGGTGCGAATGCCGATAGCCATCGTCGTGTACTCAACCCATCCGCCGAGAACCGCGCCCAGAATGTTGGCCCCTATCGCGGGCCCGGCTTGGGATACAGTGCGAAAAGATTTCGCGAACACCAGACCGGCAAAGTAGACCGGCGAGAGCACCAACAGCCCGTAGCCGAAGGCCAAACCTGGCCCTTTTCCTAGCACAAGGCTCGGCTCAAGAAGGTAGCTCACACCAAGACTCAGGAAAAGTACGGTGTAGAGAAGTGAATATGGCCCTGAGCCAACCGCCAGAACCGTGAGATTGGCGGCGACGATCAGGATCAGCACGATTGAAATCGCGACGGCAGAGACTATCCATGTCGTACCAAAAAGAAGCGCGAGACGATTGATCGCCACAACTTCCATGAGCAAGAACGCCGATCCCAAGAAGAACAGATGCCCATGATGAAGAGAGAAGCGATGTATTCGAAGGCCGCCGTAGCGAAGTATTGCAACGGATGCTAAAGCCAGCATGGCCACAACAATGAGGTACGCAGTTGGAACTCCACGCTTCGGGAGGTAGAGGAACGGCCAGTCGTCAACCGGAACATCGTTTTCGGTGGTGAATTCAGGAGACGTGTCGGCGGAGAAATCCTGCGCAGCACTACTGTAGGTATGCCACGCGCCGAAGGTGTCTACATTTACAGGCTGCTGGCAGGTGACCGAGAGCATAGCGACAAAACGATCGTGGAACCATTCGCGGAATGTCGCCGCTGTGACAATCAGTTTTCCGCCCGGTCTCAGAAGCGCACGAGCGGACGTGAGACTTTCCATCGTGAAAACATAGTTGTCGAGACGCACACTTGAGATGCCGAGTTGCGTATGGGAATCGAGAAGACCAAAAACGACTGCGTCGTAGCTCTTCTTCGGAAGGTATCGAAAAGATCGGCGTGCGTCGTCGATGATGACCGTGACTCGCGGATCGTCGTAAGGGAGTTCAGGATGGTTCTCCCGACCCATCGCTACAATCGCAGGATCGATGTCCACAGCATCCACATGCTTGGCCCCCGCTCTTAGGGCGGACGCCACATCGTTCCCGGTACCGGAACCTACAACAAGAACACGGTCGAGGCGCTCGAGACCGTCGAAAGCATGGTCGTAGTGCGGATACGGATTAAACTCCAGTTGGTCCACCACCTCCGGACGCAAGTCCATCGCAACCTGGTAGAACACGTCCGAGATCTGAACCAGATAGGCGTGCGACGTTGTTCGCGTTCCTTGGGGTCCTGCTGGGATCTTGTGCCCCACCAATTTCTGATAGGGCGACCAGACGACCTCTCCAGGCTCATAAACCACCACTACACAACTCACCGCTGCAAGTAGCAACGCAGCGAGCTTCTGGCGCCCTCCCCGAAGCCACCAGACAAGCGGCAGAAGTCCAACCGCAAACCACACCCAAGGCGGGGTCCACAGAACACTCAGAAGGCCAAACGCGACTACTCCCGCCAAGCTCGCAAGAATGTTGACGGAGTAACCCTCAATACGGGCCGTAGCTTCAAATGCGTCTCCGAGAAACCGCCCGAGATTGGTGAAGAGACCCGCTATGATCACCAGCGTCGCGACGCAGAATAATCCCATCAGAATCTGACCGATGACAGCGGATCCGGAAGATGCCGCGGATGAGACCACATCACCCAGAATGTGTTCTGAACTCCCTTGCGCAGCAAGGCCTCCGAGATAGCCATCAATGATGCGCGACCCGTGGGCGAGAAAGAACGTCAATGGGATGAGCCACAGGAGAAAGACAAATACTTGCCGTGGGCGACCATGACCTTTCCAGCACCCAAGACCAAGCCCAAGAAAGCAAGCCACCAAGGGAACGTTCTTGTAGAACGAGAAGATCCTGATCTGCGATCCGCAGTAGCGAATCAACATGACTTCCACGAATAAAGAGACGAAAGACGCCAAAAAGAGTGTCAGATACGGTCGGCTGAGACAGTGAGCTGGCGCCTCTTCTAATTTTGTCCTATCAGAGGTGAGTCGCCCAAGGGACTTTCGCCCTATCCACCCAACAAGTCCCATGACACAGAGAAAGAACCCGGAAATCGCCACCAGCCACAGGCCTTCCCTTTCAAAGGGAGGCCTCGTGCCGGAACCCTGCAAATGAATTCCGGACAACAACATAGCTGCCCCGAGTCCAAACACAAGAATCGACCAATAGCGGATATGATGACTCACAGCGTACTCCGGCTAGCGATCGTACCAGAGTGTCAACAAACTCATTCACCGTCCTGCATCCACACTCGACTCGACAGTCGCCGGTGCGAAAGGACGGACTTTGAAGAGATCAGCTAATCTGCAACTGCTTCGATCACATCGCTGCTCACCCAGTAGATGTTGGAGACAAATTCCGGCTCGTTATACCGACTGAAGAATAAGAACTTGCCATCGGGCGAAAGAGAAGGGCATGTCTCGCCGAACTCGGTATTGACTGCGGGACCGAGAGGCCGCAAGGAGCCCCACAATCTGTCTGCGCTACGGAAAGCGACGAAGATATCCCGCTTCCCCTCCGAGTTGAGGGAGGCCGAGTCCACCAGAATGAATCTTCCATCCGGAGACGGGAAAGCATGCCCTCCCACTTCGAGACCTGCTGGTGCCGCACTGATGACATGGCCACCTTCGAAAGACGCCTGATAGATCGTCCGCTTGGCCAAATTGGTGTAATAGAGGGTTCCATCCGTTGCCTGAACTGGAAAGAAGGAAGGATCCTGGTCAACCGGGGATCCAAGAGGTCTCGGGTTCGCAAATCCATCGGGCGTCACATCGGCCCTCCAGATACGAACGTCCATGCCCTCGTCGTATGGAGCGAAAAAGAGGGATTCTCCGTCAGGTGAGAAGAATGC
>JAAESQ010000563.1 GCA_024229275.1 bacterium
ACCGTTCAACCGCTCCAGGCCCCGCTTGACCGCTGAAACGACCGAAAGCCGTACACTTGTTCCATGACCATCCTCAAAGACCGCATCTTGTTGCACCTACAGGACGGGAAGCGCATCCCCGTTGACCCGCAGGAAGTTTACCTTCTCGAGGCCGAAGGCGGCGAAACCCTGGTGCGGACGAGGCATGCAAAGCCCCTCACCGACGTCCGCCAACTCAGTGAACTCATCGATGCCTTCGAGCCCCTCGGCTTTGCACAGATCCACCGAAGTTGGGCGGTCAATCTCCGCCGAGTGCGGGAGATTCGGCCGGCCCCCGATGGTGGCTGGGAGGTCAAGCTCGACCCACCGGTCAACCGAGTCCTGCCCGTCAGCCGACGCCGCATCTCAGCTCTCTGGGAGTGCTTTGGCGAGTAGGGGTGGTGGTGTCGATCTCGAACTCGTCGATAGTGAGTGAGCGGGAGTCGCCGAAAGCGGCGATGACGGTGAACTCCGACAGTCGGTGAGGGTTCCATCGCCCGTGTTCTTGAAGGTGACGATGGTGTTCTCTAGTGGCGTCGCGGTCATTGTCGTGCCGCATTCAAGAAGAGACTGATTTGAGTTCTTGAACAGGAGGGAGCAGAGAGCGCAGAGAGGGATTCCTGCCGAGTTATCGCGTTGTCCCAGGGCCGGCTCCAAAATCACAAGTTGATATTGTTGTACCTGGCACCGGAATTTCTTGTCTCATCCGATCGGGCATGGGAAGACGAGGTTATCCGAGATCGTGAGGCTGTTCGTCTTGTCATTGCTGTGCGGCATCCCAAATCGGAACGCCGAGGAATTGGGAAGCAACCTCAGCGTCTTTGCGTAAGTGCTGGAGGTTGCCTGTTTCAACAGTCTTGACACGCCTGCCGTCGTGGAGCACGAGGTTGAGTTCATGCCTGAAGTAGGTTCGCCCCGACCGTTTTGAACGGTATCGCCACGCGCTGACTATTTGCAGGGCGTGGATTTCTTGGAGCCTGACATTGTGCCTGCCGGATTCCTGGGCGAGCGCCCTTGGGTGCCACGTATCACTTTGCGACTTTATAGAACCTAATGTGACAAAGTGATACGTGGCACCCGAGTTCAACGAACACTCGCGGCCGACGCGGCATCTCGCCTCCGCGGATACCCTGTCAAAGTTTGCCAACTTCGTCGGCCCTGGCACCGCAATTCAAGGTTCACCAGATCAACGACGACACAGGGGAAGAGGATATCGGGTGGACGGCCCCCGTGTGGTTCGAGACAGGTGATCCTCTGCCGCCACTCCCGATCGCAGAAACGAATGCGGTTGTCGCTAGTTCCGTAGCGTCGAAGCGGTCAAGCGTGTATCACGAGTCGATCAACTGCAGAGATGCACAGCGGATCAAGCGGTCAAATCGGGTGTTTGGGTTGTCAGCTAAGAACGGGAGGAGGTTGCATTCGGGGTGCCCGAGATGAGGAAGGGGATTGGTAGAGAAAGATCGGACCAGTGTCCAGGTAATGCTAGTGTTGGCTATCGCTTTTTCCCGGAGGTCAGATGACCAACCTTTGGATACAGTTCATCGCTTGGGTTGATTCACTTGGAGGACGTGAAGCTGCGATTCTTGGGGCTATCGCATTAGCGGCAGTGTCTGGAGTCGGTAAGTACGTGGTCCTACCCCTCAGTAAGTGGGCTGCGGAATGTGTAACCAAGAATCTTTTCCCGATATTCTCTGGTTTGGTGTTTCTTGATCGCATCTGGAGCCTTCCCAAATACCTCCAGAGTGTTGAGGACTATTCGAGTCGGCTCATAAATCCGTGGCTTGAAGAAGGTGTGCGTCTGACCGATATCTTCGTGCCGGTGACCGCCGATACTGCGGCCGCACACAGTGAACGAATAGATGTCAAACAGGTCTTCGCAATGCACGAGAAGGTAGTGATTATCGGCGATCCGGGTTCAGGGAAGAGCACAGCTCTTAAAGCAATAGCCATTGAATGCATTCATAGACGAAAGAAACGTCGAAAGGGAATGAAATTTGTCCCTGTATATATAGAACTCAGGAGGTTAGCTGAATCTGGACTGTCTCTTGCCGACTATGTGTTGGAAGTGTTCAAACAAAACGGATTCCCTAGACCGGGTAGAACTGTCAAGCGACTCCAGAGGAAAGGACAAGTCGCTTATCTCCTTGATGCACTAGACGAAGTCGATGAAGAGAATCACTCTCGTATTGTTCGGGAGGTGAGATCACTCATCGAGAACGATGATTCTGGAGAACGATGCCGGTTCATCTTGACCTCACGCCCTGTCGGATATAGTGATCAGCTTCGTGACCTAGTGGACGAGACTTACCAAATGGGTGATTTCACTCCGGCCGATATCAGGAGTTTTATCCGCAATTGGGAGTTTCGACTTCCCAAGTCTCAAGAGAATCTCCTTCAAATATTAGCCGACCGTCCGCCAATTCAGGACATCTGCCGCAACCCTCTAATGTTGACGATTGTTACATCTCTCTACAAAGAGACGGATTATACGCTGCCAGACTCACGAGATGAGTTCTTTCGGGTGTGTATTAATGCCCTTCTGCGTAGATGGGATGAGGCTAAGAATCTAGATGAGAGAAACAAGTACCCGCCTGGGCTCAAGGAAGCATTTCTTCAGAAGTTAGCGTTTGAGTCGCTCTCAGATGGATATTTACCGCTTGACGAAGCGTCACTCCTAAACGAGGGTGAGGTTTTCTTTCAAGGTCGCAAGCAGACCTACGGCGACGTAGCGGGTTTCTTAGATGAGATAGTGCGTAGCGGGCTGCTAGGTAGACTCCCCACAGGGGAGATGTATTTTGCCCATAAAACTCTCGCCGAAAGCCTTGCCGCTTCTCATTTAAGGGCGCGGTATGAAGTCATGTCCGAGGTCTGGAACAACGCCCCCGGCCAATGGTTAGAGGTGTGCTCGTTGTTGGTTTCTGATCCAAGGTGTCCTGCCGCGCAGATTGATAAACTGCTTGAAACATCTCGAGATAGGCGCAATTGGTCTGATTTGCTGACGTTGGCTGGCGAAGCCCATGTATGCCCCGGGGCATTCGAAGAATGGATCGCCAATGAGCTACTGACAGATAGGAGAACCTGGCAGAGTCTCACGCGGAGAGCCATCACTGGTCTCTCGCGACTTGGTGAGAGTACCAGGCAGCTGCTGATCGAAATGCTTGCCGAAGGTAGTGATTCCATCCGCCAGAAAACCATCTATGTCCTAGGACTCTCCCGCGAACAGTGGGCTGTTGAGGCTGTTGTTGAAACGTTGACTGGAGAGTTTGGGGATATTGCAGTTGATCCGCTGGCAAGTATGGGTAATGACGCTGTTGCAATCATCTATGACTTGTTGGAGTCGAGTGCTGGCGACACAACTGTTGAGGGAAGGTGTATTGCCGTTGCGGATAAGATAGGATCCCCTCAAGCCATTGAGACCACCGTACCCCTATTGCTGAAGTCGCGAAGTCGCAGAACAAGGTTCGAGGCAGCTCGTGTAATTGCAGGGCACTTGTCAGATGAACGAAACCGCCATGCATTCGAGGTTAGGTTAGATGCATTCTTCTCGGCGTACGGCTACCGACTGTCCCCAAGTAATATAGCTTCAGGCGCATGGGGGGCACCGTGGATTGAGCAGAAACACTTGCTTCTAAGAGAGTTCTACATGCAGCTGATCGAGGTCTTGGCCGAGCCTGGTGAGGAATTCCCCACTGATCAGGT
>JAAESQ010000564.1 GCA_024229275.1 bacterium
AGCGCTTTGCCATAATCGAGTTGGTCCCGGTTGCAGAGGTAGATCGGGGTGCAGTCACCGCTGGATTTTCTCTTGTAGGTGGTGGCCAGATTCTTACCACATTTGCCGCACAGGACGATACCTTGGAGAAGACCTCGTCCTTCACGCGCGCTACCAGGAGCGTGACGTATTGTATTAGCGCCGAGACGTGCTTCGTTGGCTTCAAACGCTTCCCAGCTAATGTAAGCCGGGTGTGCCTCCTTGACCAGCGCATGCCACTGGTCTCTATCTCGCCTGCAATAGGCGATGCGCCCGGAAGGACTCTTGTGCAGTTTGGTTCGCCCATAGGAATAGGCGCCGGCATAGCGGGGATTGTGCAGGATGCGCAGCGCCAGACCACTCGACAGGGAACGCCAGAGCAGTTCGCCTTTGCGGGGGCCCTTGATGGGGCGCACAGGAAATTGGATGCCTTGGCGATTGAAGTGCTTGACGACGCCGATCGAGCTGCCGAGTTTGCCGAACATCCGAAAAAACAACTCGATCGTCTGCTGAACCTGACGATCCGGATCAAGGGCCACTTGCC
>JAAESQ010000565.1 GCA_024229275.1 bacterium
GATGGCTGCTCCAAACTCTCCGCAGTGGTTCAATACCGGCTTGCATTGGGCCTACGACATCACCGGTCCGCCGCAGGGTCACTGGTACGCCGATCCGGCCTCCGGAGAACTCAAGCGCTCGGACACAGCCTACGAACATCCCCAACCTCACGCCTGCTTCATTCAATCGGTCTCCGACGATCTCGTCAACGAAGGCGGCATCATGGACCTGTGGGTTCGTGAGGCGCGACTCTTCAAGTACGGCTCCGGCACGGGCAGCAACTTCTCACGGTTGCGCGCGGGTGGTGAGTCCCTTTCGGGTGGTGGTCGATCTTCAGGTCTGATGTCCTTCCTCAAGATCGGCGATCGGGCCGCAGGAGCAATCAAGTCGGGCGGCACGACTCGCCGTGCTGCCAAGATGGTCTGCCTCGATATCGACCACCCCGATGTAGAAGAGTTCATCAGCTGGAAGGCCGTTGAAGAGCGCAAGGTCGCAGCGCTTGTGACTGGCTCACGTGTGATGAGAGAGCAGCTCCATCAGGTCATGGACGCCTGTTTCACAGATGAGTATGGCGAGCATGACACCGATCCAGCCACCAATTCCAGCCTTCGTGTAACGATTGCGACGGCTCGCCGCATGGGCGTGCCGGACGGCGCCATACAGCGCGCACTTCAGCTTGCTGAGCAAGGAATCCGTGAGTACCCGCTCGAAGAGTACGACACCGATTGGGATAGTGACGCCTATTTCACGGTCTCCGGGCAGAACTCCAACAATAGCGTGCGCATCCCCAATGCATTCTTCTCGGCACTTGAGACAGACCGAGAGTGGTATCTCACTTGGAGAACTACTGACAAGACCGCGAAGACAGTGCCCGCTCAGAAACTGTGGAACGATATTGCACTCGCCGCATGGGAATGTGCAGACCCCGGATTGCAATACGACGACACGATCAACGAGTGGCACACCTGCCCGACAGGCGGCAGGATCAACGCATCCAACCCGTGCTCCGAGTACATGTTTCTTGATGACACAGCCTGTAACCTCGCCTCGCTTAACCTGGTGAGTTTCTTCAACGAAGAGACAGGCGAACTGGACATCGAGTCTTTCCGGCATGCAGTCCGCTTATGGACGATGGTGCTCGAGATTTCCGTTCTGATGGCCTCGTTCCCCAGTCGTAGGATCGCTGAACTCAGTTACACCTACCGCACCTTGGGATTGGGCTACGCCAACATCGGGTCGCTGCTGATGCGCCTTGGTTTCCCCTATGACTCGGATGAGGGTCGCGCGATCTGTGGCGCGATCACAGCTCTGATGACCGGAGAGTCGTACGCGACTTCAGCGGAAATGGCCGCAGAGCTAGGACCGTTCCCGGGCTTTGCTGAGAATGCCGAGTCCATGATGCGCGTGATCTCGAATCATCGTCGTGCGGTCTATTCCGCGCCGGCAGAAGAATATGAGGAACTGAGTGTCCTGCCGATGGGAGTAGACTCGGAGATCGCACCGGAGAAACTACTCCAGGCGGCTCGGTCTTCCTGGGACAGAGCCCTCGATCTTGGCAAGAAACATGGTTTCAGAAACGCTCAGACCACGGTCTTGGCGCCGACAGGCACCATCGGTCTCGTCATGGATTGCGACACCACCGGAATTGAGCCCGATTTCGCACTTGTGAAGTTCAAGAAGCTCGCCGGAGGCGGCTATTTCAAGATCATCAACCAAGCGATACCCTTTGCACTGAAGAAGCTCGGCTACGAAGCCAAGGATATCGACCGTATCGTCGCTTATACGGTTGGCCACGGCACGCTCGCCAACTGTCCGGCCATCTCGCATGAGTCGTTGATGCAGAATAGCTTCGACGAAGAAGTGATTGCCAGAATCGAGGCGGTGATACCGACTTCGTTCGAGTTGCGCAATGCCTTTGCGCCGCATGTCCTCGGTCATGAATTTCTTCTTAGTCTCGGCTTCACAGACGAAGACCTCGCCGACTGGAATCTGGACGTTCTCGCTCGCCTCGGCTTCTCCGAGGACGATATCGAGCAGGCCAACCGCTGGGCTTGTGGGACGATGACCGTCGAAGGTGCTCCCGGACTCAAGAAAGAACACCTGGCGGTCTTCGACTGCGCCAATCGCTGCGGCCGGCATGGAAAGCGTTTTATTCGCTACGAGGGCCACATCTTGATGATGGCGGCTGCGCAGCCGTTCATCTCGGGTGCCATTTCGAAGACCATCAACATGCCGAGCGAGGCGAGCGTCAGCGACATCAAGAAGGCGTACGAGATGTCGTGGAAGAACATGCTCAAAGCCGTTGCTCTGTATCGTGACGGCTCCAAACTCAGCCAGCCGCTGAGCATTGCCCTCGACACCGAAGAAGAGGCTGTGCTCGCCGATGCAGCAGCCTCGGGTGATGCGAGCAAAGTCGCCGAGGCTGTCGCCGAACGTGTCGTGATTCGCTACCAAGCGCGGCGCCGTCGCTTACCGCAACGACGTCGGGGCTTCACCCAGAAAGCCAGCGTCGGCGGCCACAAAGTCTATCTGCGAACCGGAGATTACGAAGACAATTCGATCGGAGAGATTTTCCTCGACATGCACCGAGAGGGTGCGGCATTCAGATCGCTGATGAATTGCTTCGCGATCGC
>JAAESQ010000566.1 GCA_024229275.1 bacterium
ACGATCGCCTGCAGCGGCTCGCCCGGCTGCTCGACGTCGAGCGTCGCCTGGCGGTCGGCGAAGTCGTAGGTGTAGA
The DNA here is from genome assembly GCA_024229275.1 of bacterium. Classification (GTDB taxonomy): domain Bacteria; phylum Acidobacteriota; class Thermoanaerobaculia; order Thermoanaerobaculales; family Sulfomarinibacteraceae; genus JAAESQ01. The sequence goes on from JAAESQ010000566.1 coordinate 77, forward strand.
GGGCACGCACGTCCCCAGGATACCCGATTTCGGCGCGATTGCCGTTGTCGTCGTAGTCGTAGGTCAAATCGCCGTCCTGCAGCGCGCGGCCGAAGCGGTCGTAGGCGTAGTCGACGCTGGCGCCGTCGCGGCTGATCGCGGTCAGCCGGCCGAGGGAGAAATCGACGGCGGGGTCGTCGTAGGTGTAGGCGATGTCGAGGCTGTCGTCGGGGTAGTCCACGAAGGTCACACGACATCGCCGACCGCCGCCTGGGCGGCCTCTATCTAGTCGGCTCGAATGTAGTAATCACTCACCAATCCGTTCGATCCAAACTCAATGTGGATCATATATATGAAATTAATACTAAACTCTCCTGGTTCCGCATGTTTGACGATGTATGCATAATAATTTGCAGCTCTGCCGCTCGGTTCTCCAAGAAGCTCTTCAACTTGAGCCCTGCTGGCCGTGGTCAAGAGTCCTGAGTGTGCAAGATCTCTGTAAAAAATGAACCTTTTTTCCTCTGATAGAGCTTTCCATTCTGCCGAGTCAAATTTCAGGGTCGGCCAGCTTCTCGAGGAGACTTTGTAATCGAGGTATATATAATAGCACAAGCCAACAAGAGCTAGAAGTAGAGGCGCTAGAATGAGTAACCGTTTTCTTGGCATGGCCATGTTCTCGTTGGATGTGTGAAATCTAGAAAGCTATTCCTTCGCTAATAGCTGGCTATGGCGCAACAAGCTGGACCTGGTTTCGTTTGAAGGGGAGCGCTTGAGCAGTGAGTGTTGCAGTCGGTTGAGGGGCCATTTGGGTTTGTGCCGCGACCCAGTTGGTTGTTGAATAGATCCTGCTGCCTCTCACACTCCGGATTCTGGGAGAAGGCCTCGTGTCCATCCCCCCACTTTCTCGCTGCTCTTGAACCGATCGCCTGAGCCATGCAACAACTCCAGAAGCAATGCCTATAGGCATCCCCTGCATCTCTAAAACCTTGGCTGTTGAATTTGCTCTGTGTCGCTTGAAGCGCCTTACGCCG
>JAAESQ010000567.1 GCA_024229275.1 bacterium
AGGCGAGCCACGTCAGCAGTCGTGCTGACGCTTGGCGATCACTACTGTCCGGCTAACGCGAGCTTCGCTGCTGACAAGTCCTTTTGTTCCTGGGGTTGAACGGGAATTTGGCTTGCCGCGATTTGAATTGCGACTGGCCTCGAAAGCCGGCTCTGGGACGGGCAACAATGGTGCGTGAATCAGGGCCGAACTGTCTTCTCTCAGTTGATGCGCTTCCTGCCGGATCGCGAGTTTCGCCGTTGCGTGGCACGATACGGCGGAGATGCGCGACCGCGAGGCTTCTCTTGTTGGGACCAGTATCTGTCGATGGCCTTTGCCCAACTGACTTACCGGGATGGCCTGCGCGACATAGAAGCGTGCCTGCGATCGCTGGGCGGCAAGCTCTACCATATGGGTTTTCGCGGACGGGTGGCGCGCTCCACGCTGGCCGACGCCAACAATGCGCATGACTGGCGAATCTTCGCCGACTTCGCGCAGGTCCTGATCCGCATCGCACGACCGCTCTATGCGTCGGATCCGATTGGCGTGGATTTGGATCAGAGCTTGTACGCGCTGGACTCCACCACCATCGATTTGTGCCTCTCCCTGTTTCCCTGGGCCAAATTTCGGAAGCATAAAGCCGCCGTCAAGATGCATACGTTGCTGGACCTGCACGGCAACATCCCCACGTTTATCAGCATTACGGACGGCAAAGTGCACGACGTCAACATCCTCGACGAGATTCTGCCCGAGGCCGGGGCGTTCTACGTCATGGACCGTGCCTATGTCGACTTCGAGCGCCTCTACGTCTTCACGCTCAGCGCAGCGTTCTTCGTGGTACGCACGAAATCCAACGTTGTGCTCCAGCGTCGCTATTCCCGCCCGGTCGACAAGAACACTGGCGTTCGATCCGATCACACCGTCATCCTGACCGCCATCGACTCAGCCAAGGCGTACCCCGACCCGTTGCGGCGCGTGAGTTATCTCGATCTGGAAACGAAGAAGCGGTTCCAGTTTCTGACCAACAACTTCACCCTTCCAGCACTTACTATCACCCAGATCTACAAGGCCCGGTGGCAAGTGGAATTGTTCTTCAAGTGGATCAAGCAGCACCTGCGAATCAAGACCTTCTATGGCACCAGTGAGAACGCCGTGAAGACCCAAATTTGGATCGCCGTATCCGTTTACGTGCTGGTCGCCATCGTTCGGAAGCGGTTGGGCCTGGAGCTCAGCCTCTACCAAATTCTACAGATTTTGAGTGTCACGCTTTTCGAGAAAACGCCCATTCTACAGGCACTTCAGCCATCCGATTCCCAAGAGAATATGCTCGATTCCGCCAACCAGTTGAATCTGTTCGAGTTATAGCCGGACAGTAGTGCTTGGCGATAAACGCCGGCATGACTGCCGTGGCGCAAGCGCGGGAGCGTTGCAGGTCTGGGAACCCACTCCACGTCAAGCCCCACTGGGAATAACAGTCGTTCTGTGTGACGCAGTACACTAGGGATCGATATAGGCTACCGGCCGCTCTCCCTCGCCAAGCAATAGCAGCTCCGCCAAGTTGTGCCGTGGATAGCTGGGTGCGTTCGCATCCACCGGCTTGAGATCCAACGTGAAGCCACCAGCCGCGATCTGGCCGGTGCGCCGGTAC
>JAAESQ010000568.1 GCA_024229275.1 bacterium
GAAGTGGCGACCCGTATCGCCAACCAGCTCCCCAGCGAAGGCAACTCGGCCGCCTTCAAGGAGTTTGCCTGGCGCTTCGTCAACATCATCGCGAGAGCACTCGTGGCCTTGGGTCGCCGCCCGGACTATCAGCAGGTCCGCCGTTACATCAACGACATCGAGCCCTTGTTCATGGAATATGCGTGCGCCCACCTGGATCAGCAGGGTGCGGAGGATTGGAAAGCGCAGGTAGACGAGCTTGCGGGCACAATCAAAGAACGCAACCTGCCAGCCGCGTTGCGCGGTCGCAACATTGAGGCCATCGCCCTGATGCGACACCTGCAGGCGCAGGATCTCTACGATCCGGTACTGGATGGATTGGTGTCCGCCTTCAAATACGACAAGACCTACTTCGACAAGATCGTGAGCTCCGTCGGTCCCCTGATGGAGAAGCTCACCACCGGAAACATCGCAGAACTCATCTCACCCGACTATCTGGATGAGAACGACACCCGACCCATTTTCGAGTGGATGGACGTGATTCGCCGCAAGGGCATTGTCTACGTGGGACTCGATGCCCTGACCGACACGAC
>JAAESQ010000569.1 GCA_024229275.1 bacterium
ACAGTTGGTACTTCAAGCTGTTTTTAAACAACCAGGAGGTGCGTTTGGAGAAGCTGGCATCTGTCTGCTCGGTGTTGTCGACCCGATATTCCAGAGCGCTGGCGATCTTCAGCTTGTCGAACCCATAGCCGGCACTTACGGCCAGCGCTGTTCTCTCGAGTTCGGCCGCGGTGATAGGATCCCTGAGGGTTCCTAAGTCGAGATTGACACCAAAATTGGTCCGGTCGAAAGGCGCAAGCTCTACACCGGTAGAATGCATCAGACCTGTAGGTACGTCGCCATGGGTATACCGCTCTTCGAGGTAGACACTGGTGCTGTCCGAGTAACGGGTGCGGAAACCGGAAGCCATTGCGCCCTTCCTGGCACGCAGGCCATTGTCCGTCCGTTCGTTTTCGAAGGTATAATTGCTGTACAGCGTGGTACGGTCGGAATACAGATATTCTGTCTCGAGCCGGCCACCCGTTCCGAGATCTCCTCCGGAAACCTCACCGTCGAAGTTGAACCGGTCGGTTAAACGCAAACTACCGCCGGCACCGATGCGGTCGTTTTCCTCACGGTTGCCGCTCGACTCAATCGTTTCCTGCACGAAACCGTAGGTCGTCCATCGTGCATGGGAATCATACAGCAGTCGGAGCACCATATCCGTCCGGTCTCCCTCTTCCTGGGTTGCGGGTACCTCCGCCGAGTTGTCTATGCGGCTGTCGTGACGCACACCCGAACCCAAGGTCCAGTGCTCACTCATCCGGTAGTCGAGATCCAGCTCTCCGGTCTCGGTCTCGAGACCTTCTTGCTGATCTAGCTTGTCCATCTTCAAAAGTGCACTCAGACGGTTGGTAAAAGGCAGCTCCGCAGTTCCACCGTATTGGGTCAAATCCTGGGCGGTGCCCAGGCTCGGTGCCGAATAGCCGGCCTCGAGATCTTGCATATAGAGAGTGACCCGGCCGCGCCCGTTTTCAAAAAAATCCTTGAAGCCCAAACTGGCATCGACGCGATAGGCCGAGGCATCCACCTCACTGACGTCAAAAGCATCGGAGGTGCCGAAGGTGTAACCACCGTCTACGGAGTTAGCTGCGAGCATGCCCGGACCTTCGGTACGGCCCGTTTCCAGTTTTAGCCACGACTCTGAGGACTTACGTAGGGTCAAATCCGCTCCACCCAAGCTGTTTTCGATATCCTCTTCGTCATCCTGACTGGCGGTCACGCCGACTTTGACGTGATCATTGATCCAGTAATGAACCCTACCGCCGGCAGCCAGAATGTTCGGGTCATCGAAGCCCG
>JAAESQ010000570.1 GCA_024229275.1 bacterium
AGGCGGCAAAGGGGAGCCGAGAGCCCCCTCCCCGGCTGGGAAGGGCGATAAAGCCAAACCCAAAGCTGAAGCCAAGGCCAAAGCCAAGGCGAGCGGACCTAGCTTCTGCTTCAAATTTACCTCAGAGAAAGGCTGCCCAGATGCGAATTGCAAGTTCATGCATCTTGACAACGCATCCGTCGCGGAGTTCAAGAGAACCCAGAAGCTCTTAGCGGACGCTGCCAAGAAGAAGACGTGAGGTTCGCCCCACGCCTTCCGTGTCGCGAGGGCCGCGGGTGCCGTTGGCCCCAAGCTCGAGAGTCGTGTGAAGTGCGTTAGGTTCGACAGTGCCTTTGGGACAGTCGATACCGACGATACTGATGTTCTCTCGAGTAAGGGGAAGTATACTACCCCTGCTCGTGTTCCCAATACTGACCATGAGAAAATTCTCAGATCATACGCTGCTGCACGTCATAGGGCGATACAGCTCGCTGACGGCAACGGAAAATTGGACGAGGAGGAGTCTCCCGGAGGATGGTCTGGATCGAAAGTTCATAGAAACGAAAGTCGTGACAGGCCGATCGTCTGGGTAAATGGACGAGCCATTGTTTTTTACCCGTGCGACCA
>JAAESQ010000571.1 GCA_024229275.1 bacterium
CGTCAATTCTATCCGCGTTCATCATTTCAGCTCGGGTACACTGAATCGACCCGCGATTGGGGCAAACGACACACATGAAAGAACCCTGCATATCCTCTCTGACCCTCAAGGACCTGATTACGTCAGGTCATCCCAGGTGTTCGTTCGTAGGCGCATGCTTCAGCTTGCGCCCCCACCACCCTTCAAGCGGTATGGTTGGCTGAGGGAATCTGGTGACTGACTCTTCTCACACCGAGCCTCCGTTCGACCTGACCGAGGGCATTCTCGAGCTCGTGGCCGAAATCTGCGAAGGTCTGGGGCGCCTATCTGTTGATTTGCCGGCTGAGCGAAGCATCCTGCTGCGTCGCGCCAACCGCATCCGAACCGTCCATGCATCGCTGGCAGTGGAGGGTAATACCCTCAGCTTGGATCAGGTCGAGGCGGTACTCGATGGACGACGAGTGACCGGACCAGCGAGTGAAATCCAGGAAGTTCGCAACGCCCTCGAAGCCTACGCGCAAATGGACTCTTGGAATCCCGGCAGTCGCGTCGACATCTGCGCTGCCCACGGCATCCTCATGGCGGGCCTGGTCGATCGACCGGGGACTTTTCGAAGGGGTGCTGCCGGCATTGTTGGTGGCGAAGAAGTGGTCCACGTCGCGCCTCCCGCCGATCGCGTACCTATCCTTGTGAGTTCGCTGCTGCGCTGGTTGAAGGATGCCACAGTTCATCCGCTGGTGCGGGGAAGCGTCTTTCACTATGAACTCGAGTTCATTCATCCTTTTGCTGACGGCAACGGCCGGCTCGGCCGGTTGTGGCAGACTCTGATCTTGAGCCGGTGGAACCCTCTCTGTGCCGTACTCCCGGTCGAACACGTGGTCCGCGATCGACAGTCAGCGTACTATTCTGCCCTCCGCCAGTCTGATGCGGCTGGACGCTCAACGCCGTTCATCACTTTCATGCTGGGGGCAATCCTAGAGGCACTCGAGAAAGCTGCGCCCGAGAAATTGCATGAGGACGGGACCGAAGTAGGGGCCCGGTTAAGGGCCCGGTCGAGGGCCCGGTCAGATCAAATCCTGGCTGCCCTCGTCGATGGGCCGGTATCGATGGGAGAGCTCGCCACTGCTCTGGGACTCCATAGCAAAACCGGCGCACTGAAGCGCACCGTCAAGGCCCTGCTTGAAGCGGACCTCATCGAATACACGATTCCAACCAAACCAAGCAGCCGACTGCAGAAGTACCGGCTCACCAAATGAAGTTCATTCACACCGCAGACCTCCAGATCGGGGCGCGATTCGCTCAGTTCGGCGACAAGGCCGAGATGCTGCGCGAGGCACGGCTCACGACACTGAAGCGCATTCTCGAGATCGCGCAAGCGCAAGCCGTCGACGCAGTCCTTATTGCTGGAGACATCTTCGAGAGCAATCAAATCGCCAACAGCATCGTTGAGCAAGCGTTCGACATCCTGTCAGAACATCCGGACATACCGATCGTTGTCCTCCCCGGCAATCACGATCCGCTCGACGGTCCCGGCTGCATCTGGCTACGCAAACCTTTTGCACAACCACCAGCCCATGTCACCGTCTGCACGTCGCGGAACACCATCGAGATCGTCGGCGCCGCGATCCTACCTGTACCGATTACGCAGAAGGTCTCCAGCAAAGACCCGTCTCTCCCCCTTGTCGATGCCGCAGCTTCGGTGGCCAAGGAGCAGATAACGATCGGCATGACGCACGGGGCTCTGGCCATCGAAGGCAAACATCAGCCCAGTGATCAGCCGATCGCGCTCGACGCGGCGACTCGCGCGGGTCTCGACTACTTGGCCATCGGCCACTGGCACAAACCTCAAGCCTACGACGACAACCGTCTGGCGATGTCCGGCACCCCGGAACCCGATGCCTATGAGCAGGGATCAGGCACGGTCGCATTGGTCGAGATCACCGCTCCAGGACGTACACCCAAAATCTCTCACATCGACAGTGCAACGTTCACCTGGCAATCCGTACAGCTGGATCTTCTAAACCGGGAACCGACTCCTGAAGTTGTCAGTGCTTCTCTGGACGCCATCGTGACCCCGGCTGATCGCACGGTTCTGCGGGTTGAAGTCACTGGCCCGGTGTCCGCTGAGAATCGCGAAGAGCTTGGCACGAACATCTCCGAAGCGACAAAGGACTACGCCGTCGTCCTGGTTGACGACAACACGTCAACAGTCCTCTCCGAGTCCCTCTGGGCCGCATGTCTTCAGGAACACCCACTCTTCGCACAGGTCGTTGCCGACGTCGAACGCGCCCGGCTCTTCAACACCGGCCACGCCCCTACGATCGAAGATGGAAGCCTCGACGAGATTGTCCTCGATGAGTTCCTGTCGCTGTGCAGTGACCTGAATATCGATCACAAACTGCTGCGCGAGGATGCGTTTGAAGCCATGATGGGCCTTCTCACTGCCGAGGTCGCCAAGGTCGCGACAAC
>JAAESQ010000572.1 GCA_024229275.1 bacterium
AAAACTCCGGATTGGCGCGCAGGTTTGGATGATGGGAGTTTCTCGGCGTGTCAACACAGTGGCTTCGAGTGATCCTGATTGCGTCGCTTTTCGTGGTAACTCTCTGCTCCTCGGCATCTGCTGCAGATCCCGACGCCTCTCGCGAGACTGACAGAACTACAGCCTATGCATACCAAGATGGCGATGTCATCCTCATCGGAAACTTCGACATCGACAACCTCGACACACCGACGTTTCGGTACCTGCTCGACCTGGCCGAGCTTGGCGCCGGACAACTCATTGATTTCCTCTATGCCGGCAAGATGCTCAAGGATCCACCGATTGAGGCCAGACGTGTGAGTGTGCCGTTCAGGAGTATCGACGACACGCAATACTGGGTTCACAACACGACCCGGGTCCTGTACTCAACCTGGAAGACGCACAACGGCCGAGCCGCCCTCATCCTCACGAACTGGCAGGACCAGGAGAACGCTGCTCAACTCACCGTCTCCCCTGAGGACCTAGAGGTGCCCCCTGGAACGCCGCTGCTCCTTTTGGATGCCACTGGTCTCAACGTTCTCGAGACGTCGTGGGACGCCGAGAAATCGATCTCGCTAAACCTGCCTCCACGTTCCACGATAGCCATCGTCGCTGACCCCGGGCACATCATCATTCCTCCCCCGCGCAAGATTGCTGACGGACGATGATTCTAAGCCCCTTCTGCTAACCCCTCCTCCGTCCGTGTCGTTTGTAGGTTGAAACCGGTGTTGGTAAACGCCGGCCAGAAACCACACAGACGGGGACAACATGCTCACGATCAAAGACCTCTCCAAGACCTACCCCAACGGCGTTCGTGCACTGCACAACATCACCCTTGAGATCCCAAACGGTATGTTTGGTCTGCTTGGCCCCAACGGCGCCGGCAAGTCGACCCTCATGCGGACGATCGCCACATTGCAGGAGCCGAACTCGGGCGAGATTCGCATGAACGGACTTGATGTACTGAACGACAAAAACGAGGTGCGAAAGCTGTTGGGCTACCTGCCGCAAGAGTTCGGTGTCTATCCAAAGGTCTCGGCCGAGGCCATGCTTGATCACTTCGCGGTACTCAAAGGTATCACCCGTCGCAGCGAACGGCGGGATGCGGTACACGGGCTCCTCGAGATGACCAATCTGTGGTCGGTGCGCAAGCAGAAGCTTGGCACCTTCTCAGGCGGCATGCGGCAGCGCTTTGGCATCGCCCAAGCGCTGCTTGGCGACCCGCGGTTACTCATCGTAGACGAACCTACCGCAGGCCTCGATCCAGAGGAGCGCAACCGTTTTCACAATCTGCTGTCCGAGATCGGCGAGCACGTGGTGGTGATCCTTTCGACTCACATCGTCGACGACGTGAGCGAGCTGTGTACTCGCATGGCGATCATTTCCCAGGGTGAGCTTCTGCTCACCGGCGACCCTCGGCACGCCATCGAGAATCTACGCGGCATGATATGGCGCAAGGGCATCGGCAGAGGCGAATTGGGCGACCTCAAACAGCACTTGCACGTAATTTCCAGCCGCCTACAGAGCGGACGCACGGTGGTTCACGTTCTCTGCTCGGACAGACCCGACGACACTTTCGAGCCGGTTGAGCCAAACCTCGAGGATGTTTACTTCTCCACCCTCCTCAACAGCGCGGTCGCTGCGGCTTGAGTCGGGCGAGGAGGGAAGTACACCATGTTGTTCTGGTCCATCGTCTGGTTCGAAATCCGCTACCACCTCAAGAACCCGCTCCTCTACATCACTGCTGGATTGCTGTTCCTGATCTGCTTCGGAGCCATTTCCAGCGACGAGGTTCAGGTAGGCGGCGCAATCGGCCAAGTGCATCGCAACTCGCCAATGGTGATCATCCGCTTGCTCACCACCATCAGCGCCATCGGATTGTTCATCGTCACCGCTTTCGTGGCGAGTTCAATCCAACGCGATTTTGAGCGCGGCACACACGAACTCTTCTTCTCGCGTCCGGTCTCCAAGCTGACCCTCCTCGGCGGGCGGTTCCTGGGATCAATGGCAGTGTCGATCGCGGTGTTCGCCGGACCGGTGCTCGGCATTTTCGCCGGCAGCTTGATGCCTTGGATCGATCCAGAGCGACTCGGGCCGTTTATGCTAGCGCCCTACGTATGGGCGATGGCGGTGATTGTGATTCCAAACGTTCTATTCATGGGGGCGGTGTTCTTCATCGTTGCCGGAATTACGCGCAGCATGATGGCCACCTACTTGGGTGTCGTGGGTACTCTTGTTGGCTACGGCATCTCGCAGCAGTTTCTCAGCGACATGGAGAGCCACGCATGGGCCGCCATGCTCGACCCCTTCGGATCGTCGCCACTTCGTGTCGCTACCAAGTACTGGACGGTGGTCGAGCGCAATACCGCACTGCCCGAGATCACTGGCTACCTACTCGCCAATCGCGTACTGTGGGTCGGCCTCGGCCTGGCAATCCTGGCCTTGGGCCTGTGGTACTTCGACCCTGCCCGTTCAAGCTCCCGCTCACGGCGCAAAGCGCTTCCCAGGGACATGCCGGAGCGAGCGAGCAACGCAAACGCGTTGATTCACTCATCTGCGCCACGACATCGCCCAACCCTGGGATTCGGCTTCGGCGATCACCTGCGAATGTTGGCACGAGCCACGCGGCTTGAGGTGGTGACAGTGCTCAAGAGTGCCCCCTTTGTGGTGATGCTTGCTTTCGCTGCGATCAACATCCTGATGGCGATCAGTTTCTCGGAGAGAATGTTCGGCACCAAGGTCCTGCCGGTGACCCACCTCATGCTGGAAACCCTGGACAGCACTTACCTCTTCATGCTGGTCATTATCGTCACTTTCTATGCCGGTGAGATGATCTGGCGCGAGCGCAAGCTCAAGGCGTCTGATGTGTTTGACGCGCTGCCAACGCCGACATGGGTCACTCTCACGGCGAAGCTATCGGCTCTGGGCGCCGTCATCACCATCTTCACAGCGATCGGAGCCATCACCACATCCGGTTACCAACTCTCGATGGGCTATACCCGGCTCCAGCCCGAGGTCTACACCATCGGGCTGCTTCTAGCGATGATTCCCTTCGTCTTTGTCGCCGTTTTTGCAGTCACGGTTCAAGTCCTGGCCAAAAGCAAGTTCCTCGGGTACCTGGTGATGATCGCCTATCTGCTAGCGGATGACCTCTACGACGCGCTCAACTTGGACCACCACCTGTACCGGTTTCCCTTTCTGCCCGAACTCCCCTACTCCGACATGAATGGCTGGGGTCATTTTCTCGAGCCATATCTGTGGTTCGCAGCCTACTGGGGAATGCTAGCAATGGTGATGCTGTGCTTGTGCGCACTGTTCTGGGTGCGAGGCACTGATACTTCGTGGAAATTGCGTTTGCATCTGGCGCGGCAGCGATTCACTACCCCCGCGCGAGCGATCGTGGCCGGCGGTCTGGTGGGCTTTGTCGCCATCGGTGCATGGATTTTCTACAACACCAACGTCATCAACGACTACCTTCCGAGCGACGAGAGAGAGATTCTGGCGGCCGAGTATGAACGGAGCTACCGCCAGTACCGCGACACTCCTCTTCCCAAGGTCACCGACATCTATGCTGACGTAGACATTTATCCCAACGAGCGACGGGTGGAAATCCGTGGGCGCTACGAACTCCGCAACACTACCTCTGCACCCATACACGAACTCCACTTGAGCATCCCACCGTCAGTGACGATCAACCACCTGGAACTTCCCGAACACACCGTGCTCGTAGAGGACGAGCAACTGGGCTACCGTGTGGTTGACCTCGCCGAGGCGCTCCCAGCTCAAGGTGTCATCAGATTGAGTTTCGACATCACGGTGGACAATCCGGGCTTCGTCAACAACGACTCCGACACAAATATCGTCAGCAACGGCACATTCTTCAACAGTCGTCGTTTCTTCCCCACCGTGGGCTATGCTGAATGGGTCGAACTCACCGACCGCAACTCACGGCGCAAGTACGGTCTCGCGCCGGATCGCCGAATGGCCACGCTGGAAGACACATCAGCCCGCTATATCAACGACCTGCATGGCGACGCCGACTGGATCACCTTTGCAACCACAGTCAGTACCAGCGCTGACCAGATCGCTATGGCCCCGGGCTATCTACAGCGAGAGTGGCGCGAAGGCGAGCGCCGTTTCTTCCACTACGCCATGGATGCACCAATCCTCAACTACTTTGCGTTCGTTTCCGCCGAATATGAAGTACGGCGTGACAGCTGGAACGACGTCGCGATCGAGGTTTACTACCATCCGTCGCACGACACCAATGTTGATCGGATGATCGACGGCGTGAAGAAGAGCCTCGACTACTGCACCTCCAACTTCGGTCCATTTCAGCACCGCCAGGTCCGCATTCTCGAGTTCCCGCGCTACGAGAGCTTTGCGCAGTCATTCCCGAACACCATCCCGTATTCGGAGGCTATGGGCTTCATCTCCCGCATCGATGACGAGGAGGACATTGACAACGTCTTCTACGTCACCGCTCACGAAATGGCGCACCAGTGGTGGGGCCATCAAGTGGTTGGCGCCTCTGTTCAAGGGGCAGGCATGATCGCCGAGTCCATGTCGCAGTACACCGCCTTGGCGGTCATGGAGCGAGAGTACGGACCTGACAAAATGCGCCGCTTCCTCAAGTACGAGCTCGACAGGTACCTCTCGGGCCGTGGAGGGGAAATCGTCGAGGAGATGCCCCTGATGCGAGTAGAGATGCAGCCGTACATCTACTATCGAAAGGGCAGTGTGGTGATGTACGCCCTGCGTGACTACATCGGTGAGGACGCGATGAACAGCGCCCTGTCACGCTACGTATCAGCGACACGATTTCAAGACCCGCCCTACACCGTCACGTCCGAGCTCATCGCTTTGCTTAAAGAAGCAGCTCCGGAGGGATCCGAGGCGCTGTTCACAGACATGTTGTCGACCATCACACTATTCTCCAACCGCGTAAAAAACGCCACGTCCACACAGCAACCCGACGGCCAATACGTCGTGAACCTCGAGGTTGAGGCGACCAAGTTGCGAGCCGACGGCCAGGGCGTGGAAACTGAAGTCGCTATTGACGATTGGGTTGACATTGGAGTTTTCGGAAATGACGAGAAAGTTCTGTTCTTCGAGAAGCGACGTATTACCGAAGCCTCAACCAATTTCGAGATCGTCGTCGACGAACAACCGGCTCGCGCAGGGATCGATCCGTACAACAAGTTGATCGATCGTGACTCGGACGACAACGTCTCGACGGTGAGACCCAGGTAGGGTGGGAGCGACATGGGGCGTCCGAATTGGGCGCCTCAGTCGCATATGCACTACTTTCCGAAGACCAGGTTACCACCCACGTGGCCCAAAGTCGCGATGACGACCATGTTCGCAGCCAGCATGCTGAAGTAGACGGTTCCAAGGATCAGCTGTTGACTCGATGCGAAATCTATCAACCCGGTCCCGGCCGAGAACACCACACCTGCACCGTGAAGCGTCATCGCGATCAGGCCGGTCGCGAGAAAGATCCAAGAGAACACCAGTTTCAGTCTGATAATGCGGTAGGGCCGACCCCGGTAGCGGTTCTTCCAGTCCCAGTAGCCAGAGGCGGAGGTCATCGCCGAGGAGACGACGGATACGGCGAGCAGGACCAGCGTCATGTCTGCAATCAGCGGCATGCGCTCGATTACGGATTGCCAACACGCCGGCAACCGCGAATTGATTACATCTAGAAGAGACACGAGCAGCAGAAGGCCGGCACCGAACGCAGCGAGTGGAAACAGACCAATCGGCAAGTGGGCCGCCATCGGGTGTGTTCGAGCCTTAGGCTGAGGGCGCAGGAGTTCCACATCGTTCACCACCGGAACTGTGTGTCCGTAGACATCTTGCACATCCATGACGACGCCGCACAGCGGACACACCACGAGTCCATGTGCGTCGAGGTCGGAGTGGGCCAACTCGAGATGGCAGACAGGACAACGAAACGTCTTGCCGTAGTACTTCTTCTTGAAAGCCTCAGACACGCTTCCTGTCAATTGTTTGATTTCAGAGATCAACACTCCTCCCCTCGCCGGCCCGCTAAGCTCTGCGTTGAACACCAGCAGGACACGATCAATGGATCTCCCTCATGCGCATCAGCTTAGACACGATGATCATCTTCTGGATTTCGGTGGCACCTTCATAAATCTGGTAGATCTTCGCGTCTCGCATCAGCTTCTCAGCCGGCATCTCGTTGGTATAGCCGTACCCACCGAGGACCTGGGCACACTCTGTCGCAGCTTCCATTGCCACATCGCCGGCGAACCATTTAGCTTCGGCTGCCTCACGCGTGTTGTCCTTGCCGATGTCGAAGAGCCAAGCCGCTTTCAGTGCCAGGTGTCGAGCTGCATCAAGCTTCGTGACCATTTCAGCCAGCTTGAACGAAATTCCTTGGTTGGAGATCAGCTTCTTGTCGAATGTCCGTCTTCGTCTCGCGTAGGAGAGCGCGATGTTGAGCGCGGCTTTCGTAATTCCATTGGCGCCTGAAGCTACGCCAGGGCGCGTGTGGTCGAACGTCTTCATGGCGATTCTGAAGCCATCGCCCTCGTCACCGAGCCGGTTCGCCTCAGAGACCTTCACATCCTCCAAAGTGACCCGTACGGTGTTGGACGCATGCTGTCCAAGGTTGTTCTCCTTGGGGCCGCGTACGATGCCAGCCGAGTCAGCAGGAACGATGAATCCAGTCGGTTTGTCATCCGCGCGTGCAAGCACGAAGTACCAACTCGCCACCGATCCGTTGGTGATCCACCACTTGACTCCGTTGAGAACGTAGTCGTTTCCGACCTTGAGGGCAGTGGTCTTGAGTCGCGCCACATCGGAACCCGCCTCGGGTTCGGTGACCGCATAGGCTGAGAACATCAGCTCCTCGGTCATCGGTGCCAGAAAACGTCGCTTCTGATCGTCATTTCCAGCCAGAATCACGGGATACTGCGAGAGCCCGTTCCCATCGATTGCTGTGGCAATACCCGAGCACCCCGTGGCCAGTTCTTCCATTATCATGCAATGGTCAAGAGTGGCGCTCGCTTGGCCCCCATACTCGACCGGCACGTGAGAATTCATGATGCCGAGCTTGAATGCTTCACAGCAAATATCTTTGGGAAACTCTCCGTTGCGGTCGTACTTGGCCGCGTTTGGCGAGATCCACTCTTTGGTGAAGGCCCGCGCCATCTCGACCAACTCCCGCTGATGATCACTGAGATTGAACTCCATTACTTTGCTGTCTCCTCTGCTCCCGGATCAATGATCTTGGGAACCTCCATCGAGCGAACCGCATTCACCTCAAGGATGTCTATCGGTGGCTTGCGTGACATGTCAGGGATATACGAAGTGCGCCCCCAACTCTGGCGACCGAGAGTGATCTTGAGTCCGAGCACGCTCAGCCCAAAACCAATCGCGTTGTTGACTCCCACGACCATCGCTCCAAACCCCAGAGTTTTGGCGGCTGATGGCTCTCCGAGCAGCAGGGTCGAGAGTTCGGCCAGGATCATGGCAATCATCGCCACCGAAAGAGCCAACTTCAGTTTGTGGGTCGAATGCCACCGGGCGTATTTGTGATTTCGCTCGCCGATTCCTGTGATGACTGACGGCACGATTACAAGCGTGACCGTGAAGAGGCACACGCCGACCATGGCGTCCCAAAGGCGCGGATCCAGCCGGCCCAAAGCCACCCCCGACGCATTGAGGATCCAGGCCACCGCAGCCATCGGGAGGAGCGCCACAACGGAATGGACCAGCATCGAATGCAGGTGCAGATTTGATCTCGCCACTTCTCGTTCACCTCCGAAACAAGCCCCCTGAGGGCGGACCACAGCCGACACAGGCACTACGTCTCTCTTCTTATCGGGAATCGCCAACTCGGATTTGGGCCCTCCCAATGATGCCCGAAAGCTCGGGTTTTGTATTGCCGCATCAAGACGGAATCTCTGCCGCAACTTGCCAAAGGATCACGGCCTGTGGACAGAGGATCGTGGAGTTCCGCGCACAATGGGCGAAGAGCCCGGGCAAGGAATAGCGTCAGGGATTCACGCTGATGCCGTCGCTTGAATCGAGAACTGCCTTGAGGCCCCAGCCACCAAAGGTCTCTGAGACTGCGAATGCGAGTTCGTTGCGTCCTTCGTTCAGAGACACCACCACGGTATCGAAAAGGCCGATCGTGCCCAGGTATCGGTAGTCGCGGCTGCGGTAGCCATTGTTGCCGCTGTAGAGCAGCGATCCATTCAGGTAGACACGCACGCGATCGCTGTAGCCGAAAGAGAGCACGGCACGGGTGCTCTGTTTGGCGCTCAACGAGATGCTAGCCAACACCGTGTTCTGGCCTCTGGCCAGGGCCCGCAGCTTCGACACATTGACCACGCCGGTGGACTCACACTGCAACGTGTTCCACGCGAGGCTTTCGAGCAACTCGGTCGACAGTTCGGTGGCCTCGCCGAGAGCAGCTTCATCGAAGGTTGTTGAAACGCTCCAGCTCATGATGGCGCCCTCGGGGGCCACTCTTTCTCTGGCAACAACACCCTTCAGGATCGGCTCCTCGATGACACTGTAGCGGAAGTTGCTGAAGTGCGCGCCGGCGAAGTTGGCATTCGTCAGGGCAATGGCGCCAGCGACCGGCTCTCGCTTGAGCTCATCGGCAAAGAGTACCGGGTGTTGGAGGTCCTTGATGTACATTTCCGCCTGGTGTCCCGACACCACGATGCGCACCGGAATCCATGTATCGAACTCATAGTTCACAGGCGTGCCATATCCTTCGCCGTGGTAGAGCTGCCAACCTGTTAAACCATTGAATACGGGAGTGTACTGGTTCGCATCGGGA
>JAAESQ010000573.1 GCA_024229275.1 bacterium
TACGGCACCGCTGGATCCCAATTCAAAGGGTGGTATATCTGCTGATTGGGAGCGTGCTTGCTCAGGCTGGTGTTGCGTGTCGTTCACTTGATAGACTGTCTGTGTCTTGTGCCCGTGCGCGTTGCTGGGCCTTTCGATGCGCATTCCGAGTTTAGCGTTGGCCGATTCTGGCCCCTCATGCCACGCCGGGGCGAGCCCCGGCGACATGGGCTTCAACGCTTTCGCAGTTGGCCGAGGCTGACAACTTTTGCGAAGCTCTCGTCGCACCGCTGCCTCGTCCGAGGTCGTCGCAGCATCGCGTCGAGTCGATCAGTACAGCTTGGCGACACGTGCAGTGTCTTCGAGTTGCCTCCCCGTGGTGAAGCCTGGACAGTCTCGGAAGTCGCGCGTGCAGTCTCACAAAATCTGCCGCTAGGACCTGCACGGTCTGAAGACTCTCGGGCAGACTAAAACTGATCGATGTCATCTGTCAATGACTTGATGGCGCTGTGTACACGCGTGGGTCTCCGAGGAGCTCCGTGCGTTCGTGTTGCTGCCGCTTGCGGGGAGTACTCAAACGCTCCAGGGATGTTTACCCCAGCAGTCACGACATGCTCCCCATAGTGCGAGCGTGGTACGCCGTCTCGTCGACGTTTGGCAAAACACTTCAACCCCATGGAAGTGCGCGCGTACGTGGGCCGAGGTTCACGTCTTCGCAAACAGAGAAGAAAATCTGTTGGGATCTTTGCAAAAATGCGCTGCGGCGTCCTTTCATCGAGGTGAAGGGTTGCAATCCGTTCGCTACGGCGTTCTGACATCAAGGTGTCTTTCCCTGTGTGTAGAGGGTCTCTACGTTTTTTGCTACGATGGCGGATTTGAATTTGCGGCAGGCTTTCGCCGCCCAGGACGGGCATTTCGACGCCATCAAGAACCACCGTGCAGGTACCAAAGTTTTCGCCAAGCTCTTCGATCTGGACGCTCGCGAAACTCTTGCTGAACGCAACTACTACCTCGCATCAGTGAAGCCGAGAAGGAGATGACTCTTCACGGCGACATGGCACCCCGCGTTGAAGGACAACAACGCCCTACTGCAAAGGTTTACAAGATTCCGGTCACGCATCTGGTGCTTGAGGTGCGTGTTCCAGAGCAGTCCGTCGCACCGCAGACGCGGCTGCGACGCGCTCGGTCAGTTCCCGCAGCTGCTGCCGACGATGAAATCGGCCCCGAGGACGTCGAAGCCATCGCCCGGGACGCAGCCAACGCAGCTAACGCGGCCAACGCGAACAACAACGGAGCGGCGCTTGACCCTGCTGTGCTTGCGCAAGTCATGAACACGATGATCCAACGTTTCGTTGCGCCCCGCCTTCAACAGCTCGAAGATCGCACTGAGCCCGTCGAAGAACCGGAGGAAGTCCTTCCGCCACGGGTCCAGTTGATGGTTGGAAAGTTCCAAGTTCTGGCCGTCCCGACGACTGACACCGACGCCAACACGCTGCCGCATCACGACGCTTCGAAGTGGAAGCTGTTCGGCGATTTCTCGTGCCGCCGTTCCATGGGCGTTCCCGAGATCTACTTCAGCCCGGCGCACATGCTCGAGGGTGACAAGCAGACGGTGCTGAAACGCCTCTCTACTCTGGCGAGCGATATCACAGCCGCAATCGGCGGCTTGATGCAGGGCATGAAGTCGATGAACCCGACCGTCGAAGCTATGCGCATCGGCACGTTCGGCGGAGTCACTGAGCTCACCAACAGCATCGACGCCTACGTTGCTTTCCTGACCAACGTGGCTCGGGGTTGGTACCCGCAGACGACCGTGCAGTGGTACCCCCTGCTGTGGATGGCTGTCAACGTCATGGCTGGCATCGCGAGCCGCGCCATCGGCCACCATCACGGAGGTAACGTCGTCCAGCTCAACTTCGTCGCGATGAAGAAGAAGGGCCACTTCGACCCGCTCGCACTCACGGAACAGCGCGCCGACGTGCCCGTGCCCGTGGCGAAGCGCAAATGACTCGTTGGCCATGACACGATGTGGGTAAATTTCGAACAAGTTTCCAAGGAAACCGTCGACCCGCAGCTCCACCTCGAAGATGAGGTTGACGTGTCACTGGCCAAAGTTTTGGAACACGTGAATACTCCAAGGAGTAGGTATGATCAAGACCAGCGATGTTCAGGAGGTCCTACGGGACTTGGGGGTACGGAGCACGCTCCCGATGGCACAGCCGCCTTCAGCCCCAGCGCTTTCAGCGCGGAAGCGTGTACGATTCGAAACGTTTTCAGCGCCCAATATCCTTTCGTCCTCCGCGCCACGCCAGGCAACGAAGCAGCCGAGTGCCGAACGCACTTTCGCGGAACGCCGCGAGGACCAAGCTGTGCTACTCTCCGTCGGCGGCACAGTCGACAAAAGCGTGCGTGGGCAATGGCCAGTGGCAAGCGCGACGACAGCCGCCCTGTTCAAGAACCGTCACGCAGCACACACAACATACTCGGGCGGCTACATGAGGACTCAAGAACGGTTCCTATTTCTGCTCGACGAACCGCCGGACAAACGCTTCGAGCGGTTCGAAAAGGAGTGCTACCTGCGAGCTCTGGCGCCCACGACCGCTCATGCGTACTGGGTCAGCTTTGTCTCCGTCGACAAGATCGTCTCCGGCCAAAGCACGACGCCCGCCGAAAAGCGCGTGTCCAAGATCCTAGAGAACCGCGCCAACCGCTATCCGGTGGCTTTCCCTCGTCCTTTAGAACACGAGGTCCGCCGGCGCTTCACGGAGCGCTACCGGCAAGATTTCCCGGTGATTGCGGCTCTCGTCGAAGCATGCTGGGTCCTTGGACAACGCTACGGCGACTTTCTGCAGCTCGCTGCCAACGACTTCACGATCGAAGGCTCCGAAGTGAAGATCACCATGCGGCGCGGCAAGACCGTCAGCTACACGAAGCCGTACACGCTGACGATGGACAAGACCCTCGACGTCACACGAAACCTCCTGGCCGTGAGGCAGAAAGCGATCGACAAAGGATGGCTTTTCCTCATCAGCAAACACCCCTGCGACGAAACGGCAAAGAACGTCAGTCATCAGACATCGAATCTTCTGGCGGCCCTCGACGAGCGCCTCGAAATTCGAAGCATCCGTCGCGGAGGATTGCAACACATGGCGTCGCAGAAGGTTCCCATTCACACGATCCGCCTTCTCAGCCAGCACAAGAGCGACGAGATGCTGCTACGCTACCTCGACTGGGGCCGAGTCGCCGCGCAGCGCAACGACGAGGTCAAGAGCGTGACGAGCTTGATGGCGAGTTTCTGCTAAACGATGTGCAGCAAGCGGTTGCGGCTTTCGATGACCACCGCCTCCGCATCTTCGCCAAGCCCCCCACTCTCGTTGCAACTGAGGAACACGCCCACCTGAAACTGCATGTGCAGTCTCCACCCGTCAAGCGCCTGAGCTGGGCGATTGCCGACGAGATTGTGGCCATGGCCGCATCGGCTGCCGAAGAAGCAGTCTGGTGGACGTTCTGCAAGCACTATCGAGACGATGCAGCTGCGGCTGCACTCTGGGAGAAAAGAGACACGAACCTCGACATCTCGCCAGACAATTCGTCCGGTTTACTCGACGGCGACATCGACACACTGCTACAAACCGCATTCGCCGAAAAGATTGGCCCGATAGACAACTTGCCCGAGGGCTACTGTCTGGCATGTCGAATCTTCACCGTCGTCGAGGAGTTCAAGCAGCGGCGGCGCATCATCGCATGGACGCGTGCCACCAACGCAGAGGAGCGACGCATCCTCGGCGCAATGAAAGCAGCGCATTTCATCGTGCCTTTCCCACGCGTTGGAACCCTCCGCCGCAGAGCCCTGTACCGTTACGCTGCGCACCTGGACCTTACGAAGTTCTTCCAACAATTTGAACTCGTTGCCCGCAAACGCTACGCCTTCGTACACAAAGGTGAGGTTTACGTCCTGGCAACCGTCCCGACCGGCGCAGTGGGCCCCCCACTTCTCGCGCAAATTCTGCTGCGAGCCGTGGTGTGTCTGTCGATCCGTGAATGCTCTACGGGGAGCTTGGTTGTTCTCGACACCATGATCGACAACGCACGCATCTGCTCGAACGACTTCGACGCGCTGACGGCGACGTGGAATCGTATACACTTCCACCTGTCACGTCTGGGGTCAACAGTTGGCGATTTTCTCGAGCCCATCGAACAGCCGACGTACGAGTTTCTCGGGATGCTGTTTGACCACAAACGTCTGTCAGTGTCCCCGACGGCCAAGGCCAAAACGAAGATCGCAGGTGCTGTCAACACCTTGCGTCACCGAGCCGCCGACCTGACGCTCGCTGACTGTTTCTCGCTCTTCGGCACGACGGTCTGGACCGCCCAAGTACTCGACCGGCCGCTGGCAGAGCTCTACTGGGTGGTAAAATTCATCCGGAGGCTTTCCCGCCGCATACCGATGCAGAGCATGCTTTCGCCGACCAAGGTCTGGCCGTGCATCGTGGACCTATGGTCTACGTGGCTCGAGACAAGCATTACGGCTTCCTGCAGCATCACGCCTCTAACGCCCGCACTGAAGACCATCATTGCGTACACGGATGCGTCAAGTACCGGATGGGGCGCCGTGATCTTCGATGAAGATGGCGTCCACGTACTGGCTGGGACCTGGACGGACGCGGAAATGAAGCTCCATATCAATGAAAAGGAGCTTCTCGCAGTATGGTACATGCTGCGCGATTACCGTCCGCCCACGCTTCCTTCTACTGGTAAACGTTCAATGTGGCTTTACATTGACAACACCACTGCGTTGAGCTATGTTTCGAAACGGAACGCGAAGCGCTACCGGCCATGCAGTATCATCATGGGTATCGAACAGCTCAAGGAGAACAACGGTATCGACGTGGAACACGTCGAATACGTGTCGTCCGCAGCGAATTTCGCGGATGGCCCCAGCAGGCAGCACTAAGCAAACAACTTCGTCCGATAAAACCGGGGTACGGGTGGTGGTTCGGCGCGAAGACGCGCCGTTCACGGGGTCATGCTGACCAACCACGCGAGTATTCATTGGTGGACTACGATGTTGTTGTCGCTGCCGCCTCGGCGAGCAAGACTCTGGCCAGAGCGCCAACCTCTCGTCGATCCCGCATCGGTCCTCCACAACGTAGGCACGTATCTCATGACGCAGCGCTAACAAAGCCGCCACCTGCACGCTGAATATACA
>JAAESQ010000574.1 GCA_024229275.1 bacterium
TGCGGTGTTGCGTGAGCCAGACGGATTGGACTCGTCCGGCTTCAGCTTCGAGATAGCCAAGGATCAAGTGTTCCATTCTCGCTTGCCGGCTTTAGCCGGCTTCCTCGTCTGCCACCAGCTTCAGCCTATCACTCCGCTTTGCGCTTGGTACTGTGGATGGAATTCTTCTTTCCTCTTGCTGCTCAAGGCCTTAGGTCAATGTGAAACGGCGTGATAGGTATACCGTACACCTTGATATCAAGGCTCCGTTCTCTGTGATGTGATCGATTTTCAATCAATTTAGGGAAGCTGGCAGTGGGCTGGTAATGATCAAGAATATACGGTATACCATTAGAAGTGAGTTATTGAGCACATTAAGGAATACCGTATAGCTTGATGCGAGTCCGACCCATGTCCAAGCCTAAATCCTCGCCAAAGCAGGATCGCATTGTCGGCCTGCTCCGCGAGAATCGCGTCCTGTCCCTTGAACAGATGATGAGTCAGGGTCAATGCAGCCGCATGACCGTATTTCTTGCCCTGAAGCAATGCGGTTACTACTCGTCGTACAACTACAACGCTGGGTTCTATACCCTGGCCGATATTCCGCGGTTTGATCAAGACGGTCTGTGGCGATACGACGACGTACGCTTCTCACGGTGTCGCACACTCAACGAGACCCTGGGGCAGTTGGTGGAGCGATCGGAGGCCGGATACACGGTGGCCGAGTTGGAAGACGTTCTCGGCGTGCAATGCCGACATCACTTGTCGCGCTTGAGCGAGCAAGGACGACTTGCGCGGCAGAAACTGGGCCGTACGTACGTTTACTGTGCCAGCCAACTCGCAGCCCAATCGGCTCAGAAACAGACTCGCGCGGCGATGTCCCCCCCTGCGACGGCACCGCCCCGGCCGATGCTCCCGCCCGGACTCACCGCCCGTATGGTCATTCGCACTCTCGTGGTGGCCATCGATCAGCCGAAAGTCAACCCACGACAACTGGCGGCTCGTCTACGACGGGAGCAAACGGAGATTACCGCCAGTCAGGTGCGCGAGATCTTTGACTTTTATGACTTAAACGAAAAAAGGGGCTCCTGATTTTCCACGATCAAGTGCGAGAGCTATTGGCACAGCTCTGTGGTGATCTACGTGAGGCGGCTTCGTTGGATCGTATCGCCACCTTTGACTTTCCCGCCAAGGTGCCCGAGGCTCTGCCGCCAGGAAAGCTGCAACAACGCTACACGCAATCCCGCACCATCTACTCTATGGCCTACGGTCTCTTTCGAGCACGCCAGATTGTCAAGGAGTTTCTCCCGGACGATCCGACGAAACCCGCGGTGATTTATCGCTCCGAACAATTAGCCCAACTGGTGGCGCCGGGCGACCGGTATGCCTTCGACCTGATCGTGGAAGTGGGCCTGAAATCGTTGCTGGATTGTCGGCGGCTTGAGGAGGTCGCACAAGAGCTCGTCACGCGCTGCAACCTGCCGCCGATGTCCCTGCAAACGCTCTGGCGTTTGCAGCAGAAATTCCTTGGTTATCTCGGCGCGTTGCATCAGGCCTCCCTGCCTGCACTGGCACAGTACTTTCAGCAGCGTCCCGGCTCCGGGTACGTGCTGATGATCGACAGTACCTGTGAGGATGGACCGCCCGCTTTGTTCGTGGCGTTCGAACCGACCTCGGGCATTGTGTTAGGCTCTTGGAAACTCTCCTCCGAAAACAAGGAGGAAGTCGCCAACGCGCTCCGCGACATTCAGCAGCAGCTGGGCGACCCCTACTACATTCTGCTCGATCTGGGCCAAGCCCTTCACGAAGGGGCCAGCCAGGTGTTCCCCGATGTACCGCAGAAAAACTGCCACTTTCACTTCCTCAGCGACGTGGGAGAAGACTTGTGCGATCCGCCGCAGAAGAAGCTGCGCAAAGCCCTGCGGGCCCACAAACTGCAATCCAGCTTGAAAACGTTACGTGTTGACCTGCGACGGCGGCTTCTCCAGATGTGCCGTGAGCTTCAAGAGACGCCAAGCCTCTACCGGTGCCTGCAAGGGGATATTTCTCCCGAGCCCCATCCCCGCATTCTGCAGCAGCAGATGCTCCTGAGTATTCACGAATGGATTGCCGACTATGCCAGCGACGGACATCGGGAAGGATATCCCTTCGATCCTTTCTTCCTCTATTTCCATCGCCGCTTGGTACGAGCACGCCAGACCCTCGAGGAGATGCTGAAACAGCCCGACCTACCGCCAAACGATTTCACGGCCCTCCGGAACCTTCGTACTCGGCTGGAGAACTACTTAAGGGACCCCCAAGTTCTACAGGCGGCCCATGAATTTGAAGAATCTCACGATTATCTTCAGCGTCTTCGCCAAGCGCTGCGCCTCCCGCGGGATGACGAGAGCTCGACACCGCGATCGCAAACCTATGATCTTCCCGGTGGTCAGGCGACCACCGTGGCCGATTGTCTCGATTGCTTTGTCGAACAACTACGCGCCGAGCTCCGCGTTGCTTCGGCTTCTCAAAAGCGGCCCATCGAAATTCTCCTCAAGCACCTCGATAAATATGGACCGCAGTTGAAGTATGCGCCGGCGAAGCCGTCTCTCGAAAACGAGATTCCTCGCACCACCAATGCCATTGAGCAGCTTTTTCGACAGCTGAAACGGTTGCGCCGTCGAGTTCACGGACGCGGAAACCTCCGTCGTGACTTACTGCATCTACCCACAGAGTTGCCGTTGGTCCTGAACTTGACGAATTCCATCTATCTGCAACTCACTATCGGCAATCTGCAGGCCTTGCCCAATGCACTCTCACAATATACCGAACAAGCCAAGAAACGAATCAAGGATCGAAAAGTGGACCACGCAACGATCCAGATCCGATTGCCCAAACGGACCCTCCGACAAGACGATTTCTTGGACGCGCTCCCAGCCCTGACAGAGCACGCCGTTACACGATAAACTGACTAGATTACCCATTTATGCGAGCTAGCAAATTCCGTGCCAAGCGCAAAGCGGAGTGATAGGCTTCAGCTGGTGGAGAGGGCATAAAACGACAGAAACCGTAGCCGGCTTCAGCCGCACCTTCTCGGGTCCGCCTTTAGGCTTGACCGACGCAGGATAAATCCACGATCGAGAAGCCCGGCTAAAGCCGGCTAGCCCATGTTTAACAAGTCTCGTCGTAAGTCGTTACGGCGCAAGGGCCGGAA
>JAAESQ010000575.1 GCA_024229275.1 bacterium
CGATGCGGGAACCGTGTTTACCAATCCGGCCGGCATGACGCGCTTTAAGAAGTCTACATACCTGGCGGGCGTCACCCCGCTTTACATTGACGCGGCGTTCGATTCGGATGAAAACACGACGGCCAGTGGACCCGATAAAGGCGTCTACGAGTTTCTCAGCGGCGGTGCACTTGCCGCTATCTTTCCTGTAACAGACAAACTGAGACTCGGTATCAGCGCCCAGAATTTCTTTGGTCTGGCGCTCGAATGGGACAACGACTGGGTCGGCCGTTACGAAGTCACCAAGGCCGCAATCCTCGCACCTCAGCTGCAACCGACCGTCGCCTACAAGGTGAACAACTGGCTTTCATTGGGGGCCGGGGCCGGGCTGACGCTGGGCGTTCTGGCGGACGAGGCCAAAGTCAACAACCTGGATCCCAATTTAGGCGATGGCAGACTCAAGTACGACGATACCGACTTTGCCGTCCAGGGCAATTTCGGGGTCATGATCGAACCCTCCGATCGGACCCGGATCGGGCTGCGGTACCTGACGGAGACGGAGCTGGATTTCAAGTCCCGCATCTACATGTCAGGTGTAGGCCCGGCAATCGCTGACGCGACGAAGGGGACCGGCAACGTCGACTTGGACATGAAGATGCCGCAATCACTCATGGCCGGAATCTTTCATCAATTCAACGACCAGTGGGCCGTCCTCGGCAGTGTCGGTTGGGATGATTGGTCGCGCTTTGGCAGGGTCCGAGTCAAAGTCGATGCTGCGGGGATCAACCGGGTCGTAGACGAGGATTTCGATGACACGTGGCATTTCGGTGTCGGCACGCAGTATCAGTACAATCCCAAGTTGATGTTGACCGCCGGCTTCTCTTACGACTCGTCCATGGCGGACTCTGACACGCGGCCGATCACGCTGCCGCTGGGTGCGATGTACCGCTACGGGCTCGGGTTCAAGTATCAAAAGAGCGACGATCTGCTGTTTGGAGGGGGCCTGAGCTTCCTGTGGGAGGGAGATCTTAAAGTCAAGCCGGCTGGAGGCCCGCAGACCGGGGTGTCCGGTCAGTACGACAACGTCAATATCACCTTCCTGTCTTTCTATGTCCAATGGTGATAG
>JAAESQ010000576.1 GCA_024229275.1 bacterium
CTCAATCCGGTTGTAGTCCTTGTCGTTCGAATGTACTTTAGGATTGTCTCGTAGCTGTTCAGGGGTTTCCCTTCCCAGTTCTTGCTGATCTGACTGAACAAGCGGTGCTCGATGGGATTCCACTTCGATGTTCCAGCTGGGTAGTGGCTGACCGAGACAGTGAGACCATGACGGTCACAGAGCTTCTCCTGAAGGCCCTGCTTCCAAGCACGACATCGGTATCCATTGCTCCCGCCTCCGTCGGCCAAAAGCAGCAAGTGCTTACTGCCGGGATAGCGCTTGCGTCCCTCGCCTCGCCACCACCTCTCGATCGAGTCGGCGGCGAACTCTGGAGTGTCGTACGACACTCCAACAAAGACCGAGGCGAGATTCTCTTGGACGTCGTATACGCCGTACGGGGTCGCCATCCCCTTCGCTTGAGAACGGAAGTCGTGGTCGTTCACCAATACGGGATCTCGATTCCAAGCTCTGCCTGCGTTCTTGAAATTCCCGACCATCTCCTTCTTCTTGGAGTCAACGCTCAAAATTGGGTCGCCCCTCCGAGCAAAACGTTGGCGTTGTTCCGCGATGTACTCGAACTGCTCATTGCGATCAGCGGGAGAGCCCGACGAACGCTTCTTGTGGTTCACTTTCAGCGAGTACTTCAGTTCCTTCAGCAACCTCGCCACCGTGGTTCTACTCACCTCGATGCCCAATGACTTGAGTTCCTTGGCGATCTTTTCC
>JAAESQ010000577.1 GCA_024229275.1 bacterium
CGGCCCAACCACTGCCTCACACACTCATGCGTCGGCAACGGGGACGCCTCACTGCACGGGGAATCAATCCAACACTTCTTGTACTGATACCAACTGCCTCCGAGTGCCGACCCTTTCCTCAGCTGTCTGGTGGCGAATCCCCTCTGCGAGCAGGGTCCCATCACCCCTGTCAACCGTTCGCCGCTACTGCAGTACAAGGCCAGGTGTTCACAACTAGTGACGTGTTTCACCGCACCTATCGCCGCATTGCGCAGGCACTCATCCCTCCAATCGAACGCCCGGAGATGCTCATCAAGGCCTTCGATGGGGCAAGTCGACCACACGTGGAACGACACCGCGCAACAGGTGCACCTCACATACCACGTCAACGCTCGGTTCGTCGGCTTGGACCGGTCCACATACACCATCTCCAGGTTCAGGCACTCCGCCATCAGCTCCGCCAGCTGTAGACGAGTGATCGCCGGCTCGTGCTCTCCACTTGAATCAACGTCGATCAAGCGCTGGATCTTCACGGGTTTTCGCCGACCCAACTCCTCGGCGGTCATCGAAAACTTGAGCGTATTTAGCCAGTCCGCACTCCCCCACTCGACAACGTCTTCTTCAGCATCTGTCACGTTGGTCGTGCCGGGCATCACGAACAGAGGGTTCCCGATCACCGCCTCCGCGTACTTCGCCGGGCCCTCGACTTTCCCAGCTCGACGCTTCTTTGACTGATCACTGGCGTCCGACGTTGGGCCCGAGCACGA